>JAAUUJ010000140.1 GCA_012030715.1 Synechococcaceae cyanobacterium SM2_3_1
GGACGGTCATTGGGTTTGTTGCTTGTGTGGAAACTTCAGCATCCCATATCGTTCCCCACTCTGCCTCTCCTACCTCTCCCTCATCCTTGCTATATCTCGCTTTCAGGACTTTTCTGCACCACTAAGCATGCCCTAGAACGATACTGTGTTAGTTTCATTACTGAAATGTAAAAGGAGAATCACCATGAAAACCCCAGTACTAGTGATCATTGCATTTATGCTTCTCAACTGCACTGGAATATCTTTTGCATCGGAAGAGAGAGCTGAAATAATCGAATCATACATACAAATGGAGCAGGAGGCTAAATCTCTGTTAACCATGTTGCTGAATCAAGAAATTGAAATTGAAAGCAATGAATCGATTATTGTTGATGAGTATGCCACCGGTGCATTCTACTCTCCAAATCGAAATAAACCTAATGAAGGAGGATTTCTACTATCAAGAGATAACAAATCTGAGGAGTGGCAACTAATTTCCATTAATCGTGCTAAGAATCAGGAAGAATGGATCGAGGTTCTGTCAACCTACCCATTGAAAGTGCAGCAGGCCATAAATAAAGAAGCCACGTGTAATCCTGGCCCCTGCTCTTACTAATCGTAATGTATTTTTCACACCCAATAGATTCATATCAACATAACATTCAGGTAACTTAATCTTGACAAAGAACAAGTGCCTGAATTATTATAGTAGGCTAATATAAATTATCTACATTAAATATCAATTCACATGGCAAGAATATTATTACAAATCTAAAACACTCACAGGATCAATAAAGCCAATCCCATAAACAATAACTTTAATGTCCAAATGCGGCCCGGAAGAAGAACCAGTATTCCCCATGATTCCTACCACAGTATTAGCGTTAACAATTTGACCTTCAACAACATTAATTGAACTCAAATGATGGTACTGAATCTCAACAGTATACTCTCCAGGAGGTATGGTAATCATGCCTGGTTGTGATCTGGAATCTTCAGCTGCTAAAGTCTGAATTGGCTCATCAATAGTTAATTGAGCTGTAAGGCGTACTGAATTTCCTCCTCCAGGTAGAGATCCAGCTGTAATCACTTGGGCATTTTCCACGCCTGAAAATATACGATTATCTCCAGTTGTTGAATAGACATCCAGGCCAACATGAAGTCTGGAACATTTAGCACGACAATCAGTAAAATGAGATCCATTTGTTAATGGATAGGAAGGAGCCATATTATTCATTGGAGGTCGTGAAAAAATCTCTGTAGATGAACCTGAGTGATCTGCAGGAATTCCAGGGGGTGAACCAGCTGTTGGAACCGGATTACCATTAGAGCAACCTTCTAACCCACCACAATCAACAGGAGGTAAGGCCATAGGAACGAACGGAACACTCTCAACAAGTCCCCCTGCAGGGACTGGATCCTGTTCAGGCACAATAACTACCTGAGATGCTTCATTAATACTGGATCCACCCCCAGAAACTAGAGGAAGTTGATCTTCAGTGGTGGAAACACCAACATCACCAGAAGGAGTTACTGTCTTCTCCGGCGAATCAGATCCAGCCACAGCTTCATCACGAATTATCTTGAGCAAAGCCTCTAATCTCTCCTTTTCCGCCTTGTAGTTCGGATCAGCAACAATCTCAGCCAATCCCCCTGCAGATGAACCCCCAGATCCTCCACCGCCCCCCTGTCTATCACGATCCTGTTCCCCACGGCGGGTTCGGTTTGCCAAATTATCTTCGCCATCTGCCGTCTGGTCACGACTCGCACTTACAGAAAAACTGCGCAAAGATACAGAAGGAGCTTCCTGCATGGCTTCACTAGCACTCATAGCAAGATTCGTCTGCAGTTCTTCCTGAATATGTGTAGAAATAGAAGTCGCAGCAACGACAAGATCCTCTTCACTCATAAGCGGAAATGTAGCCCCATACCCCAAAGTCATAAGAGGAAAGGTAATCGCCCCATAGGATGTACACCCCCCCTGATCACAAACAGGCATCGCTACCCAAATCTCCACAGTCTCACTCTGCTCATCGAGATTTCGCTGATACAAACCAAATTGAGGACCATAGGGAAAGATCATCGGAGCCAGTGGCTGGCCTGCATTAAACTGAGCCGCCATATAATCAGATCCCCCTGAAGACACCTCACCTTCTTCAGCAACCCAAATTAGCCCCCATTCATTCCCTGACTGATCTGGGGCAATAACCCACTCCGTATGCGGACAACTACCAGAGCATTCTTGAGGGGATTGGTTTGGCCCAGATGATGAAATAGCCCCATGCGTTTCTCCTTCCATGGTGCCCAACACCCGATCCAGTCGTCCCAACAAACCCGGAGTCGACACGAAGGGGAGAGAGATGCAGTCTGTGATGGCCACAAAGCTTATACCTGGGCCGTATGGAATGATCAGCCCTTCGACATCCAGGGGTTTGCCCAAAAGCATGATCTTGCACTAGCCAGGAACTTCAAGGAAAATAGAAAGGAGATGAAGGAAACCCTGGAGATACTGTTCCAAAAATATAGAGAAGGAGAGAAGCTAGGACTCAACTGTTGGTGCGCTGGAGCACGATGCCATGGAGAGAACTACACTGGCCTGATCCGATGGCTGGAGAGAACCGTACCCAAAGAAAACATTGTGGAACAAATGCTACAACAAAGTATCAGGATCACGGATGGAAAAGTAAAAGCAGTTAGACCAGAAGAGATGAGCAGAGGAAAAGAGTTATTTCGCTAGGAAAATTAACCAATTCAGGAGATTCATCATGAAGTTACTAACATTATTGGCCCTTCCGATCATTCTACTTAGCTATGCTAGTCCGACATTAGCTAACAAACCAATAAATCTCTTAAGTCCAGAAGAAAGAGCCAGAGTAATAAATAAATATCAACAAATGGAGGAGGCAGCTAAATCATTACCCGTCTAAAGACGCGCCTTTGAGCCTGCTTCAATCTGCGCTCACCCTTGCGGAGAAAACACGGATGCTCCACTGACTGATTATTGCTATCGGTGTAGAAGTCGTTTAGACCAACATCTACCGCACTTATCCGTGAACGTGATTGATTTTCAGTCATCAGCCAACTTCCACCCAGTTGTCTTGTACTCCACAGAGCGACAATCTTTCTGGAAGCGAGAAAAGCCCTTTTTGCCTGGAACCTGCTTTTTGCAGTTCTCGAAAAAGCGGCTAATGGCAGACCATGCTCGTTCTGCTGCTGACTGCCTTGCCATTGAGTTGAGCTTATTTACAAAATCAAACTCTTTGGCCAGAACAGCGCAGTACTTATTAAGGTCAAAGCACGACTTTGCACCACCATCGATCCATAGCCGAATTGATTTGTTGCGGATGAACTGGGTTATCCGAATCGCCTCGTCAATGGCAGAGAATTGCAATGCTTTGCCGTAAGCCTTGAACTGTAAAACAAGCATGATTTCGACCGAATCACGACATTTTTATGATAAAAGGATCTCAAGCCAGATCGAAGAGCAGGACTTCGGCTTCTCCAGTAGCACGTAGATCCAGACTCAACTCATCACTGATGGCAGCCCCATCCCCTGCCTGCAGTTCCTGTCCATTCAGGTGCAGGGTGCCACGAGCCACCTGGATCCAGGCGTGGCGGTTGGGCTGGAGAGCATAACTGATCTGATCCCCAGCCTGTAGCTTTCCGGCATAGAGGGCCACATCCTGATGAATGGTCACGGCTCCATGGCTGCCATCAGCAGCTGCGATCAGCTTCAACTGCCCTGGGGTCTCCTCCATATGCGTCACCTTCTGCTCATAGCTGGGTTCTAACCCCTGTTGCTGGGGCAGGATCCAGATCTGTAACAGGTGGGTCAGCTCGGTGTCAGAGGGGTTGTATTCACTGTGCAGAATGCCGGTTCCTGCTGTCATCCGCTGGATCTCGCCAGGACGAATGATCGATCCGGTGCCCAGGCTATCTTTGTGTTCTACAGCCCCTTCCAGCACATAGGTAATAATCTCCATATCGCGGTGGGGATGGGTGCCAAAGCCGGAGCCCGCAGCAATGTTGTCATCGTTGATCACTCGCAGAGACCGAAACCCCATGTGCTCAGGATCGTAGTAGTTGCCAAACGAGAAGGAATGATAACTATCCAGCCAGCCAAAGTTGGCGTGTCCTCGCTCATGGCGTCGGCGCAGCTTCATCATAAAAGACCTCCTCAATAACGATAATTTGATGATAAACAGTTTTTGTTCGGACAGTCAATCGATGTGAAAGCCCTAATAGTGTGGTTTCTATCCTGACAAAATGCGGAGATCCGACTGATCTTGCTGGAGATTCACAGGAGATGTTGTGATGGAACGGAGATCTAAGGAGTACTCTTGGGCGATGCCAGGAAGGATTTCACGTTACAAGATCTGGATACGGGGCTTGGGGATGGGGCTGATCTTCAGTTTGGGATCCAGTTTTGTCCCTGCCAGCAATGCTCAGGAGGCAACGGATCTAGAGACAATAACTCCAGCCCCCTTTCTTCAGCCAACAGCTCCACAGGAACTGTCTGAGATCCTGAACATTTTTGGATCCAGTCCTCAGGTGGGGGCTGTGCATCTGGATGGGCGAGAGCTTTTCCTGGTAACTGTGCCAACATCGGATGTCAGCGGGGAGGCTCTGGAGCAGCGGATCGAATCGATAGAAGCGCAGCTCTACGACATCGCCTCTCAGGGATTTGATCCTGACACCATTGAAGTTGGGGTGAGCGCTGCCCCTAGCAACGGGAATGAACTGGTCATTACCATTAATGATCAATACCTGATGACAGTAACCGAGCTGGATGCTCAGATTCAGGGGTTAGAGCGGCGGGCCTGGGCAAATCGGCTCACCAACCTTCTTTTCGAGGCAATGCGTCGCTATGAACAGGAGCGTCAACCCAGCTTTCTCGTGCGCCAAGCGTGGAAAGTTGCAGGATTAGTGCTGACCGCCAGCCTGCTCACCGGGTTGTTGGAAGTCCAACGGCGAAGGCTCAAATCGAGGCAAGATGAGATCCTGACTCAGCTATCCACGCCACCAGGGGAACTGGAGGAACCAGAGCAACAGATCACTACAGAAGCCCGTACAGCCCAGCAACAGGCAGAACTGCGCCTCTATCTGCTGCAACAGCTTATCTTCCTTCTGCAGCTCAGTTTTTGGGGAGGGACCCTGATCTTGAGTCTGGGATTTTTTCCCTACAGCCGCAGTATTCAGCTCTGGATCCTGAAAAGCCTGCGAGGACCCCTGCTCCGGTTAGGGCTAACTACCCTTGTGACGGTGGTCGGGGTGAAACTGAGTTCCTATTTTATTGATCAGGTGTTTGCCGGGTTACAGCGTCGCCACCTGTTGCTGCTGCATTCCAAGGAAGCAACGGCTGACCGTTTAGACAAACGGATCCGTACATTTTCTGGAGTTGCCAAAGGAACGGGGGCCACGGCAACGATTCTGGTGGGAGGTCTGGTGGGTCTGGTGCTGGTGGGGATCAATATTGGTCCGCTGCTCACGGGTTTGGGGTTCATTGGTCTGGGACTTTCCCTCGCTGGCCAGGATCTGATCAAAGACATCATCAACGGTCTGCTGATCCTGTTTGAAGATCAATACGCCGAAGGGGATGTGGTAGTAGTGGACGGCAAAGGGGGGTTGGTGGAAAATATCAATCTGCGCATTACCCAGCTACGAAATACCGAGGGGTCCCTGATCACAATTCCTAACAGTGCAATTCGTGTCGTAGAAAATCTCTCCAATGGCTGGTCGCGGGTGGATCTGAGTATTGAGGTAGCCTATGACACCGATCTAGATCAGGCCATGCGAGTGATCGAGGCGGTGGCCGTGCGTATGAGCCGCGACTATCCCTGGAAAGAGAAGATCATTGATTATCCCCAGATTTTAGGCGTGGATGGCTTTGGCAATCACAGCATTGCGCTACGGATCTGGATCAAGGTGAAGCCATTAGCCCAGTGGGATGTAGCTCGCGAGTTTCGTCGCCGTCTGAAGCTGGCCTTTGACCAAAATGGGATTACGATTCCCTTTCCTCAGCAGGATGTGTGGCTGCGCAGTGCAGTGGGGGTCAATGGTCCTGGCAGTCAGTTAGATCAAGAACAGCTTTTAAAGTTGCAGCATTTACAGAACATTTCATCTTCTCAAGAATAGCTAGATCTCCACAGGAAACTTTTTGGGTACTTAGCGATAGCTCACAAATATAGCAATCAGATATGAGTTGATACCAATGGCGAAAGCAAAAAAATCTGAAACTGTTCCCAAGGCAATGCAGGAGAAGTTTGATCAGCTTGTTGCCCTGACAGATGAGTTTTCCCGTCAGCATTTAAATGAAGAGTATGCAAGCTGCCAAGTCTTCCCCAAAGAAGACCTCAGCCTCCGCTAATGCCCTCTATGTGCTGAATGTTTTTATGATTAGTGGACCGATCACGGAGACTGTTATCAAGAAAAATCCTGTCATCAGCCGCAACAACGCTTGCCTCTCTGAGTCTGGCAAAAGATGATATATTCGGCTACTTGTTTGATTTTGGGGATGATTGGTGGCATCAGATCAACGTCATCGATATTGTCGATCCCGCTCCTCAAGGGAAATATCCACGCATTACCAAACGAGAAGGAAAAAGTCCACCCCAGTACCCGGATGAGGATTGATCTGAATACTCTGGATCAATGTCCAGACCTTTGTTTCCAGGTGCGCATCTTGCCAGGGTTAAGTAGTCCGTAGGGATCCACCTGCTCTTTGAAGGCTACCTGCTGCGGATCCATCTCTTTGCGGCCTCCATCTTCAATGATGTAGGTGTGGGGATTGGCGATGAAGGCTCCCTGCTCCTCGTGATACTGGATGATTTCCTGCAATCGCGCTTCGGTTGTGAAGCGAACGATCTGGAGCGCTGCCGCCTGGGTCATGCCCTGAACGCGAATAAACTCCAGATGCATCATCACTTCGTCCCCAAAGGCCTGGACCATGTGATCCACGAGCTTCAATTCGGAATCCACGGGAAACAGGGTTTGCAGGTAGGTGAGGCTGGGATCAACGCTGCGGGCGTGCAGAGTGGTGTGGTTCCAGGTAAACTCCGCCAGAGCGACGCCACGGCTAGCCTCCTGAGCCGTTTTTTGATAAGAAATGATGCCCCCGAACTCTCGCACCAGATCCGCAAGGGCCTCCAGGCAGGTTTCCGCCACTAACAGGAGCACAGCATGTTTACCTTCGGGAAGTGCAGAGCGCAGGGCAGCAAAGTAGCTGGGGATCGGCCAGGCATGCACACTGATCATTTTTTTGATGATGCCATCGGCATCCCCTAGGGCTTGACCAAAGTGTGCAGCATCCATGAATTGATCAAACAGGACGATCACTTCCGCCCAGGGGTAGGCAGGTCCCAAAGGGATC
Organism: Synechococcaceae cyanobacterium SM2_3_1; assembly: GCA_012030715.1. Taxonomy (GTDB): domain Bacteria; phylum Cyanobacteriota; class Cyanobacteriia; order Thermostichales; family Thermostichaceae; genus JAAUUJ01. Next base: position 7,349 of record JAAUUJ010000140.1, read on the forward strand.
TCCAGTTCGGTGATAATGCCGTTCAATCCCCAGGCATGGCTGACCTTGTGGACTTCATCTCCTCGGAGTTCCAGGATCTGGGGTTCTGCCTCCAGGGTCACCACCTGCAGTGCCAGAATATTGCCCCGATCCCGCAACTGGCCATAGGTAATCGAGCCAATGCCACCACTGCCCCCAGCAATAAACCCACCCATGGTGGCAGTCCGGTAGGTGGAGGGAGCCATGCGGATCTCCCAGCCGATCTCGCGAGTTTTCTTATCAATAGCCGCCAGTTTTGTTCCCGCCTGCACTCGAGCAGCTCCTGGCTTGGCCCAGATCACCCCACTGAGGCGACTCATGTCCAGAACGACTCCTCCCTGCAGGGGCACACATTGACCATAGTTACCCGTCCCTGCGCCGCGAAGAGTGATGGGAATTCGCAGGCGAGCACAGGCAGCCGCCACCCGACATACCTCCTGCACATCCGCAGGTCGGATCACCAGATCAGCCACCTTGCCTGCTAATTGTCGCTGCAACACTGGACTAAAGGTGTAGTAATCCTGAGAGAGCCTGGCCACCTGCTGCGGATCCTGGATGATCTCCAGTCCTGCCAATGCTTCCTTCAGGGCTTCCAGATCTGCGGGTTTGGCAGGTGCCACGGTCATTGTCTTGCTCCCTTGCAAAGAAAGTCTCAACCGATCCTGCCGGATAGCACCAGGAGGGATCGTTCGCATTTAACAGTATGACCCAGCCAGAAAGCACGTCTTCCAGCGCAATAAGCTGATCTGAGCAATTCGCAGGATCATGAGACCTTCTCAGTGACTGGAGATTGCAATGCTTCGCAAACCTCGTTTTTAGGACAGGGATAGCGCACTAAAATAACGTCATGCTTGGAGAGATAAGCGGCGGCAGATAACCTTTGCATCACCACCAGGATCTCTCACCCGTCCGCTTCATCAACTTGTGAGCCTGCGCTGCAACCTACCAACAGCATCCTACAACTCGTCGCTCGTCACCCACCCACCCTCCGTGAAGGCAGAGAGGTTAATAATCCACACCTCGCTTCAGATCAGCCCCCTGATCCGCATAGTGCTTGTGGCAGACCATCTCGGAATGCACCCCCGCCAGTTCGAAGTAGGGTAGCGGGGCATGGCAGCGTCCGGTGATGATCACCTCCGTATCCCTGGCCTTGCGCAGGAGTGCCTCTACAATCGGCTCAGAAGCCAGCAGTTCCAGATCCACAGTGGGATTCAGCTCATCCATAATGATGGTTTTGTAGAGACCAGAGGCCATGGCAGCACGGGCCAATTCCCAACCTCGCTCAGCCTCTACGTAGTCAATTTCCTGTTGCTTGCCCCGCCAGACAATGGCATCCCGACCACAGCGCTGGTGATCGACAAGGTTGGGATAACTATCCTTGAGGGCGCGAATGGCCGAATCCTCAGTGTAGCCCGATCCCCCCTTCAGCCACTGCATAATCAAAACACGGTGGGAGAGATCTTTGCTGATGCCGCGACCAATCGCCTGCAAGGCTCGTCCCAGGGCACTGGTGGATTTACCTTTTCCTGCCCCGGTGTAGATCTCGATCCCTCCATTGGGCAGATGACCGTTCTGGGAGGGGAGATTGAAAAAGCTGCGCACCGGACGCATCTCTGAGTGCAGGTCTGCAATCGCCAGGATATCCGGTGGGGTGCCCCGACCCGTGATGATCACTTCCATATCGTCAGGTTTCTGGCGCAGGGTGCGAACCACCTCTTCGACAGGGAGGAGCCCTAGATCGAGAACGGGATTCAGTTCATCTAAAACCACCACGGAGTAGAACCCAGAGGCAATCGCTCCCTTAGCCACATCCCAGCCCCGCTGTGCCTCCTGCCGATCAAACTTGGTGATCTCTTCGGGACCAAAAAATTCTCCTCGCCCGGTGCGCATCTGATCGATGAGATGGGGGAAGCCCCGCCGTAGGGCCTCAATCGCTGAATCCTCGGCATATTCTCGCCCAGGGCCTTTCAGGAACCGCACCAGCAGCACTCGACTCTGGATTTGCTCCTCAATCCCTAACCCAATAGACCGCAGCACCACCCCCAGAGCTGCCTGCGATTTGCCCTTGCCTTCCCCGTCATAGACATGAATCTGACCGCGCCGCCGATTCTGCCGCTGAGCTGTGACAATTCCTACTTCAGCCATGTCTGGATCCCCACGCTTGCCGCTGGATCAAGCAACTGGTTCTGACCTCATCATAATCGGTCCAGGCCCAAAAGCTCGTGGCTATGAAGGCTGGATTTAGCGATAGTAGGGAATTATACAGACTTATCGACGACTGAGGCCCAGTTCCGTGTATTTGCGCTTCACTTCCTGAATATCCTGCCACATGAGACCTTTAGGACTATCGGGAGTTCGGGCAGGATTGCGCAGCAGATAGGCGGGATGAAAGATGGGCATGGCCCAACGTCCCTGCCATTCCATCCACTGCCCCCGGATCTTGGTAATCCCACGCTTATCACCCATCAGAGAGCGCACCGATGTTGCCCCCGTCAGTAGGATAATTTGCGGATCCACCAGACGAATCTGTTCCAGCAGGTAAGGGCGACAGGCCTCCATTTCATCAGGGCTGGGAACACGGTTGTTAGGTGGACGGCATTTAACCACGTTACAGATGTAGACATCCTCCGCCGGATCAAACTCTACCGATTGCAAGATCTTATCCAGCAACTGACCGGAGCGACCCACAAAGGGCAACCCCTGCAGATCCTCATTTTCTCCGGGTCCCTCCCCGATAATCAGAATATGAGCCGCAGGATTCCCGCGGTGCACCACCACATGCGTGCGGGAGGCCGCCAGACCACAGCGCTGACACTGATCACAGTGAATCTTCAGATCCTGCAGAGAGGCATAGGTGCCCGCTGGAATCGGTGCCGAGGCCTGCAGAGGGATCTGATCGTAATCAACTGAGGGTGCAGGTGACTCGGCTGCGGTCTCTGAACCGCCAAACAGACTGGGTTGGACACCATCTACCATTGCATCTGTTCCCTCTTACCCTGACCCGGCATCCCGTCCCCTCCTGGAGTAGACCGGAACGGTTTTCTCATTGTAAAGGGAGCTTGCCTCCCCCTGCAGTTCAGTGGCTCTAGTTGGGAACAGGGACCCCTCCAACCACCAATTGATGCTGGCGACTGGGGTAATCCGAGAGCTGAGGGAAAGGGATCTCGATCCCCGCAGACTGGCCAGAGGAATCGTCACTGTGCCCTGATAGACCTGACCATTGGCAGGAACTTCCCCTGGCAACCCCTGAGTATTGGAGCTGAGGGAACGGCCCCGTTCATCGGTCACATTCATAAAGCTGTAGAGAAAACGAACGGCTTCGCGACTGCTGTTTTGAATCGCCACCCGCAGAACCACCTGTCCGCCCTGTTGGTCTACAGAGAGCACTTGCATGCTGACTCCCCCAGCCTGAGTTTGGCTAGCAGAACTGGGTTGCAGGGCAGCGACAGGTTCCGGATCCGTGGCCAGGAGAGGAGTGGGGGTAACCACCAGTGGTTCAGGGGAGTTCTCCGGTTGTGTTA
>JAAUUJ010000141.1 GCA_012030715.1 Synechococcaceae cyanobacterium SM2_3_1
TCAACCAGTCAATAGTTTGCTGTCTCTGTTCAGGAGTTAGGTATCCTTTTGACCCTTTATGACCCAATTTGAGTCCCTCAACACCATGGAGGAGATAAGTTTGCTTCCACTTGCTAATGAAGCCAGATACAACCTGTAAGACATCATGAATCTGTCGATGGGTATATCCCTGCAAGGTCATCCTTACGGCTACGGCTCGTTTGAGCTCTCTGGGATCAGGGTTAGACTCAATAAAAGTGACAAGGTCTTCCATCACAGGTGAAGTTGACACTACAGACCAGTCTCTCATACATCATCTGCGATTGCTACAGTAAATTTACTGCACCGCTCCCCTTTCAGTTAAGAAGTCAATCAGTTTCTTTCGCAGTTTTCTATCTTGGATATCTTTTATATGACTAAGTACACTTTTGTTGTCAATTTTATCTCTGGCATTAACATCAGCCCCATACTCAACAAGCAATCTTGCAATATCTAGATCAATAGCTAGCATCAGAGGTGTTCCTCGATTAGAAATGATATTTGGATCTGCTCCATTTTTTAATAGAATTTCAACAATATCTTTATTATTTTTTCGGCCGCCCTATGTAAGGGAGTAAAATCACCCCCGACTTTTCCGTTGATGTCGCTGATATTTGGAATAATGAGCTGAACTCTATCATAGTCAGAATCTTCAACAGCCTTAAATAGACGAACTTTTTCTAGATCGCCCTCTATAGCACCATTAGCATTTAGGATTTCAATGAGATCACCTCTATTTGCAAAATAAGCGTACATTAATGCAGTATTTCCATATTGATCTTTGATATTAAAGTCAACCTCGTTCTCCTTAAGAATACTAAAAATTTCTTTTATTGTATTTAGGCATAGATTGCCGTAGGAATAGTCCCAATAAATTAACGGACCTCCATTAAATAGAGGATAGAGGTCTGCACCAGCTTTGATTATTTTCTTTACCATCGTAGCTCTTCCCATGAGTGAAGCCAGTCCAATAGCAGGAAGTTGACCACCATTGATATTTGGATCCGCTCCATGCTTTAGTAAAATATTTAGTAGATCATAATTTTCTTTTTGTATAGCAATATGAATAGGAGTAGAACCTGCTTCATCAATCGTGTTTATGTTGGCACCTGCACGTATAGCCGACATGACTTGAGATAAGTTTCCTTTACGGGAAGCACCAATTAATTCTCGATCACACTCCTTTATATCTAGAGAACTAAGCTTATTACGCAGTAGTTTTTGAGCCTTGGCTTTCCTAAAAACACTAGATATTAAAGGTAGTAAATAGTTGTATATATCTTCAAAACCCAACTCAGCAGCAACTTCTAAAGCTGTCATACCGCCAGTATAGTAATCTGTATCAGCACCCTGATCAACCAAGTACTTTACCAATTCAAGATTTCCAGAAGTTACAGCCATGTGTAGCGCAGGATCGGCACAATCCTCTTGACCAGTATTATTAACATCTGCCCCATATTCAACAAAAAGCTTAACTATTTCTAGTTGTCCTAACTCAGCAGCTAATGTAAGATATGAGACTTCATCTACAAAACAATTAATTTCACTCAACGGTATTTCGTCATGTTGTAGTGCATTTCGTATTGCATCTACATCTCCATTCTCAATATAGTATTCTACCTGTATCGAGGATAGTACCATAGCTGTATTACCTAACTAAAGCTGATGATCTGTAAAGCAATAAAATAAGGGCCTGAAGCTGCTAATCTCTTGAGATAATTTTCCCTAGTTGAGTTGCCAAACAAAGTTACATACAAAGCTACAGGAACGTATTGTTGGCCAAGAACATTAGCATGATTGGGGACGAGAACAGATTGAGAGAATCCCATTATTGATTTCCATTGAGTTTTTGTTGTTTTTATCGTTGGTAACTGGTCACCGCAATAGTCTGGGCTTATTGAGAATGATAAATCTCAATGCCCATGCTCTACATCCTCTTCAAATCTCTTGAAGCTCCGGTGGCCATCGTCCCATCTGTTCTAATCGACGACATAATTCTTCCACTGCATTTTTTCCTTGCAGTCGCATCGTCTCCAGAAAGCTATACATCATTGAGATCAACTGACTTCTTAAACCTCCACTCATCTTCCGATGCAATACCACTGGCCTTAACGCCCTTTCCGCATCATTGTTATCGGGCTTTACCTCAGGATGACTCAGAAAGGTAAACCATTCTTCCCAATGCCTTCTGAATCGATTGCTCAGATTCTGAGCGTCATACGGCCAACCTTTCTCTGGAGCATTCTCTACCACCTTTGTTAACTCTGCTTCCGCTATCAGTCGATGGTTTTGCAGCTGAGTCAGACTTACTTTCCCTTCATGGTGGTCTTCATAGACTTGACGGGCTCTATTGATGACTCCCTTCACTTCCTCAGCAAACTTTCGATTCTCTGCAAATCTTGAGCTGGCTAATTCTTCTAGCTCTCGACTGATATGAGCTATGCATTTCTGTTTGGCTTGCGCTGCTTGCCGACTGTACGCTGACCAACAATCGCTGCTCAATATATCCTCAAAGTTGCACGACAATAACGACTCCACCTCTCTTGAGCTGCAGGTTGGGGCTAAAAACATCACACATATCTCCTCGGCGGTAGCCAACCATAACCAATAATTCTCTTCATTTAAACGATAGCTAGTCTCATCTACACAGCGCACACCCGGTTGTTGGATGATTTCCCACCACTGCTCATAACTCGCATACAAACTCTCACAAAACCATTGATGCATCTTCGACAAACTGCCCTGAGAAAGGGGGATACCGAAAACCGTCTCCACTATATAACGTTACTTGGCCCAACTCAGATGCCCACCATATCCCATGGGGTCGCAAAATGTCTTTTTTTTGCTTCTTGTGTGCGTTGGCTGAAGGAGGCTGAGAGCTATTATCACTATTGCGATGGGCTAACTTACGCAGGGCTTCCTTGAGCTGGTCAAGTTCTTGTTGTAACTGGCTAAGTTGTTGTCCCAACTGCTGGTTTTCTGCCCGTTGTTCAAAATAGTGCTCAGACCAGAACCTAGCTCCCAACTGCTCCGCGTTAAAGGTGGGGTCATTGATGAGGTGGGATAGATCAGCTGGTGGGTTGATATCCATGTAGCCAAAAATAGCACATCGAGCGAACTTGAGCTCTTCTCAACTAGCGATCCTTGTTGCTGTGACTAGTTACTATCGTTGACTGTCACCTGGGGATAAACCTTAAGTAGACTGGATATCTGATCTCTGCCCCTGTCATGACGGATCCCTCTCCCGCCTCAGATCTCGACCCTGCCTGGAAAGAAACCCTGGATCTCTATTTCGAACCTTTCCTAGCCTTCCTCTTTCCAGAAGCCCATGCCGCCATCAACTGGGATCAGTCGGTTGAGTTCCTTGACAAAGAATTCCAGGACCTGATCCCTGAGGCAGAGATCGGTCGCCGCTATGCTGACAAACTGGTGAAAGCCTGGCTCAACAACGGAGAAGAAGCGTTCATCTTGATCCATCTAGAGGTGCAATCTCAGGAGGACAGTGGCTTTGCCCAGCGCATGTTTATCTACCACTACCGGATCTTTGATTACTACCATAAGCGGGTGATGAGCTTGGCCGTGCTGGGGTATGAGAGAAGTAGCTGGAGACCGGATCGCTACATTTACACCCTGGCCGGATGCGAACTCAGCCTGAAATTTCCCATCGTGAAGTTGGTGGATTACGAGGATCGGTGGTCCGAATTGGAAGTCAGTGACAACCCGATGGCCGTTGTGGTCATGGCCCATCTGCGATCCAGAATGACCAAATCAGATGCCCAGGCACGGAAACAGTGGAAATGGATCCTGACCAGACGGTTGTACGAGCGGGGCTACAGTCGGGAGGATGTGATCCGGTTAATCCGAGTCATGGATCGGATCATGACACTACCCCCTGAACTTAAGCGACAATTTAGAGAGGAGTTGGAGCAGTACGAAGCGGAGGTCAAGATGCCATTGCTCAGTAGTATGGAAGAACTGGCTAAAGAAGAAGGGATCCAGATTGGCGAACAGCGTGGGATCCAACGGGTTGCCATCAATATGCTTCGACAAGGGATGTCCATTGATCAGGTTGCCAGCCTAACCCAGCTATCCACGGATCAAGTGGAACAATTACTAACCCAGATCACAGCAGAGTAACTCTCTGATGCCATGGAACTAGTGGCCAATCAGGATCAGAAAGCCCTGATGACTCCAGGGGATGGCGAGTCTGGCACAGGAGTTGGGGATCCTGGTAACGGATAGCAATGGAGGATCGGTTACTCAATCCTTCCAGTTAACGGTTATTGATGTGGAGCCTGGGACGATTAGCGGATCCGTCTTCCTGGAACCCACCTTCCGCACGACTATGGTCAAAATCGAGAATTTCGATCCTCAGGCACTATATCCAGGATTATAGCTTTTGCTGTTGAGATAAAGTTGTAATAGAGCATCTGAGTCAAGGTTGTTAGTTAAATGCCTGTGATCCTTTTCTAGGCAAGAATACAGCGCCTCAGATCCCAAAAAACTATTGAGAATGGAAAGTGCCCTGCGGAATGTGGGCACGAACTGCTGTTTTAATTGCTGGGAAATTGCACTGGAGATACTGTCGCAGGTGATGATGGCTGCGAATATCCCATGACTGAAGCTAGCGGTAAATCATAGATAGTGAAATGAGAAAAGGCGATCGCCACACCCATAGACATGACAAACAGCACTATCACGATGATCCATTTTGAGTGCTTCATCACTGCCTCCTATGGAACCAGAACGAGTGAGTGAACGCCTCGGGTCACCGGGACAGCGTAGCGAGTTTGTACAAGCATGGGCTGAGGGTTGAGTGGATCAGCGGCAATGCGCCAGAAGTCGATCGAACCGCCCTCAATGCGATCGTCAAAATGGTCGTAGTTTGCGACTGCAAGATACTGGCTCGAAGCATCAAAGGCAGCAGCTTCAGGCAAAATTCCGTTAAAAGGATAATCGGCTACGCGATTTAACTGTCCTGTTTGCGGGTCTAATGTCAGTAATGTCAGCGACGAGAACCAGGTAATGCGATCATCGCCATAGGGCAAATAGCTGCGTTCGAGATTTGTCGTCACGACATAGCGATCGTTCGGGCTAACGGCTAACCCTTCTGGACTCACTCCCGTCATTGCCCGAGATACCAATGCATGTCTCGGTGAACCGTTTTCCTGTATGCCTGCTTCTAAGCGCACGCTGACCACACTACCCCGTGGCGCTTCGTTCCAGGTTCCCTCCACATCTGCTCCCCAATACAAACCATTCACCAATACATGGAGACCATCGCTGGTGAATTGAGCGATGTAGGGAGCCTTCTCGATTTCGACGACATTGCCCCAGGGTTGAACTTGCAGGTCGCTATCTGCCTGAACAAAGGATAATTCTGCGGCGGTTTCATTCACCAATGCCAAAATATTTTGCTGGGGATGCCACTGGGCATGAATCAGGCGTTGTCCGCTGGGAATGGTACGCTATTGCTAAGCCAAATGCCAGTAATTTTTTGATCATGCTAATAGTCTCCAAACTGCATAGGAAATAGATCTACAGGATCAGATTTGATCATGTGCATGACAAGTAGACATGAGAGATTAGGCGATCTGGGGCGATCGCGCTGATTCAAGCTGGGGTAATCTCAAAGCGATCGAGCTTCTCGGACAGTACGTTATAAAATCACACTCTCCGCCAAATCCAGCTTTGTTAGATTTTGTACTTTACAAGGTGAGTGACTCAGTTTGCCTTGAAAGTAAGTGGCTTACTTCGTTATGCTATTTAGCATGTCAGGCTGGCCTGCAATTTGTCAAGGTAAGTTAATTGACTTAGCTTATAATTGTGATGGAGGTTCATTCAGCCTGTTGGGAGTTAGCGCACCAAATGCCGATCGAGGAATATCGCAAGAGCGTTGCCGACCAGAAGCGGCAAGCCATTCTAGATGCTGCTATTCAGAACTTTCTGGCGACGGGGTACGAGCGCACGACGCTAGAAGTGGTGGCAAAAGACGCGGGCGTTTCTACTGCAACCGTGTATAAGCATTTCTCCACCAAACGCGCTTTGTTTGGTGGCATCATGGAGCGCATTTGGGAAACTGAGGTGGATCTGGCAAATTCAGTCGATCAAGGAACCGATTCAGTAGCAATTTTGACAACGATCGCTCAGGAGTATGCCCAACTGCTGCGACAGCCTCAGGTAGAAGCTTTGTTTCGTGTCATCATTGCCGAAGTGCCTCGCTTTCCTGAACTGGGAGAGGAACTGTACCATCGCGGCAAAGAACCGTATCTTAAGCGACTCCATGGCTATTTACAGAAAGAAAGCGAATTAAATCGATTTCAAATTACTGATATTCCCCTAGCAGCACGGCAATTTCTCGGCATGATCAACGATGTCATTTTCTGGCCTCGATTTCTAATCATGGACTTGAAAATTAGTGATTGCGATGTTGAGAATGTCATTACAAACGCTGTAGAAACATTCTTGGCACGTTATGCAAAGAATCTCTAGTATTTGAGTCCATGTAGCGATCGCACCCCAATAATGCGTTGCTGCGGACAGTACAGAGTTCCTTCATAGGAGTTCGAGGTGATCTGCCGCCGCACAACTTCACCGTTATGCCGAAAGTCACAACCTCACTTACATCGCTTCAGCTAAACCCAAGAATTTTCCAGCCCTCCGCCTCACTCCCTAGATTTTCCATCCACCAGAAACGTCAATGACTTGACCAGTAATCCAGCGAGATGCAGCAGAGGTTAGGAACTCGACCACATCCACCACATCATCAATCTGCCCTATCTGCTTCAGGGCAGTAGCCGACTCCAACTCATGGCGGAATGTAGAATCCTGCAATAGTTGTGCACGAAAGTTCGCTTCGATTACACCAGGCGCGATCGCATTGACTCGAATTCCACGAGAACCCAGTGCTACAGCCCAATGCCGTACAAGGCAGTCTACAGCAGCTTTTGTCGCTGAAAAATAGGCAAAATCCGGACTAAAAATCCGCTGAGTTGCAGCCACGGAGAGTGTTATGACCGAGCCCCCATCGCTGATGTGGGGTGCAAGCCGATTGATGAGTTGAAAAGGAGCTAAGAGATTCACTGCTGTCATTGCCTGAATGTCTGTCGATTCTGTTCGCCCCAGAGGACTAGCTGCTGCGATCGCTGCATTGCTCACAAAAACGTCAAGCTGGCGACCTGCTAAAACTTCAATCACTTTGTCAGCCAGCATTGCAGAACCTTTACCGTCTCGCAAATCAGCTTGGACGATAGCACCACTGCCGCCAAATTCCATCACCCTTGCCAAGGATTGTTCAGCCCCAGTGCGGCTTGAAGCATAGTGAAAAATGACAAAGTTCTTGCTTTTACCAAGACGTTCGGCGATCTTCTGCCCAATATCCCTTCCTGCTCCAGTCACAAACACGGTTCGATTTGTCATGATATTTATGCCCAGTTCACTGCACAGTCAGTGTAGTAACCAATATGGAAAAAATCTACGGAGAAAAAACACCGTGACTGTCCCTCGCAAAATCTTTCCAGAGTGCCCCATTGAAGGGTCAGCCCCAGCCAGAAACTACATCAACATCTTTGAAGTATGTACTTGATTATATTGAGGCTCATTTGTCTGAAGAATTGTCTTTGCAGACGTTGGCTGCTTGTGAAGGCTGGAGCGTGTATCACTTTGAGCACCTTCAAGGCTGTCATCGGCCAATCTCCCCATCACTATGTCATGGGGCGACGGGTAGAGCTGGCGCGATATCTGCTGGGATCCAGTCACCTTTCCCTAAGCCGGATTGCTGCTGAAGTAGGGTTTGCCAGCCAAAGTCACATGAATCGGCATTTCAAGCGGATCCTGGGCATCACTCCCAAACAAGCAAAACCAGACAAAACTTGAGCAAGTCTGGAGCAGAGCTAGCAGGGATTTGTCAGAGAGACTTGGAGAGTCAATCATCGATAGAGAGACTGCTATGACTCAGACCCTTTTCCCCAGCCTGCTTGTCCGCGATATGGAGCAGACAGTGGCCTGGTACCAGCGCAACTTGGGGGCGACCGTAAAGATGAGTGTGCCCAGCTCGACAGATCCCAGTTGCTCTCGATTTGTCACCCTAACCCTGGCGGGCAATGATCTAATGTTGGAAATGGAAACGCCTGAGAGTGTGGAGACCAAATATCCGCAGCTTGGTCGACCTGTTGAGGTAGGATCCACGATGGCAATCAACATCCAGGTGGAGGATGCTGAGGTTACTTTTGAGGCTTTAGCTGACCGGGATAGCATTGTGGCGGAACCGTCTGATATGTTCTACGGGATGCGAGAGTTCACCCTCAAGGATCCCAATGGCTACTTGATGACGGTGGCTAGCCCCCTACCTCAGTCACCTGTATGACTTTTGCTGCTGCCATTGCTCTAGTGACAGGAGACAGTTGAGGGATTGGTCTGGAGGTGACGCGCCAGTTGGCTCAATAGGGCATGACGGCCTATCTGGGATCCCGCGATTTGGAGCAGGGGCGGGCTGGTAAAAATGCAAATCCCTCGTGCCTTTCAGGGGGTAGTCCAGCGGATTGGAACAGGGTTGTCTCTGGCTCTGGGGGCAATTGCTGGCATCTCTCTCCTGGTGGGGGGGATTGGGGTTGCCAATATCATGCTTGTGGCGGTGGTGGAGCGTACCAGTGAGATCGGGTTGCGCAAAGGGGTTGGGGTCCTGGCTGGTTTGATCCCTTCTCGACGTGCAGCGGATCTGAGTCCTAAATTTCCAATTGTCAAGTTGATCATCTTTGCTGTCAGGTGGTGCAAGGTGGAATAGATCGATAGAAAGTGGACATCATGACGGAGCCTAAACAGGTCCTCAACATCCGATTACGGCAGGATCTTTACGATCTTGTGGAGGATCTGGCCTATGGGGCTGGAAAGACTAAGACAGAAATCGTGATCGAAGCGATTCAGCATTACGCCCGCTACCTGGGGGGGAGAGAGAGTGCAGAACTTCAGGAACGAGTCACACAGTTAGAAGATCGGGTGGCAGAAATCCTGGCCCGACTTTCTCTGGTGGAAGCAAATCAGCCTCCCGATCAGCAGCTACATCCCAAGGTGGTGAGGGCCATGCTAGAGCTGCGAATTCGAGATCTGGACAAAGCAACCCGAGATGAACTGCGCAAGATTTGCAGTCGAGTAGGCATCCCACGTGAGCAATACATGAGCCTGAATGCACAGGGCCTGAGAGCGATTGTCTACACATATTCTGGTGCAGACAGGACCGCTCAAAGCTAAACCCGAAGCTAACGGATCCTGTCCACAGTTTCTAAGCGAACCTCTTCCGCCTCCTGCACTACTCGCAAGAATTCTGCCGGTACACATCCACGCACTGCCATGGCGGAGTGCATATAGAGATAAACGGCATCCGGATTAGAGTCAAAGGTTTGATTCAGGGCTGCGCCAATCTGGGATCCCTTAGCCACCTGGGTCGTGGAGAGCAGAGACTGCACCTTATCGATGTGAAACTTGATCGCCTCTAAATTTTCACGGCGAGTCACCACCTCAATGTTGCCGATGGCGCACAGCGTGATCGACACAGGACTGTTCTGACCAATACCAATCCGATCCAGTTGCGTCGATAGCTCGATGGCCTCTTCAAGCGTGGCGTCAGAATCTGCAAAGATCTCAGCCACTTGAGGAATGGCCTGATCCACATCGCGCTTGAACAAAACTTCTGAGGATCTGGATGTTGCTGCACCAGTCGTCGCTCTGATCCCAGTTTCTAAAGTTTCTTGAGCTAAACCTTGCACGCTGCTGATAACGAGCAGTACCAGGCTGGTGGTTGCACCTAAGATCACGGGCTTGATCATGGCAGTCTCCTCTCAATGCTCTCGGCCACCAGGATTGTAGTCCATAGTTGCCTGAGAATTGGTAAACATTAGCCATATATTGAACAGAACTTTTCACAGGGGGCAAGTCTTCTTTACATTTACATAGCTCTGATCCACCCAATTTCACCTGAGTCATTCATCCGGGAAGCGCAAGGTCAGTCGTTGGCACTAAGTAGATCGCTTGCGGAACGCAAAGCCCAGCAACGAAACCAGAGCAAAGATCCAGAAGAAGGCAGTTTCCGACATTGAGCCACTCACCAACATTAAGCAGGCAACACAGGCCAGAAACAGTTGCAGAAATCGAATGATCGAGGACATGATGGGCAACAGGGGAAGAAGCATTATTGATAGTTAAACAGATAAGTAGGAATGAACTTTTTCTTCATCCATATCTGTGGTTAACCCTTCCATCACCAGACTACCATTTTCCACCAGATAGTAATAGTCTGCCAGGCTTTGGGCGAACTGGAAATACTGCTCAACCAACAGCACTGAAATGCCTCGCTCTTGCTTAATCCGGGTGATGGCTTCTTCAATTTCAATGATGATGGAAGGCTGGATCCCTTCGGTAGGTTCATCCAGAACTAATACTTTGGGATTAGCCACCAGGGCACGGGCAATGGCCAGTTGCTGTTGCTGCCCCCCACTCAGATCCCCTCCCAGTCGCTTTAAAAAGGACTTGAGAATCGGAAACAGCTCAAAGATATATTCCGGAATTGACCTGACATTGCCAGCCGCAGCCTCCAGACCTACCTGCAGATTTTCCATCACTGTGAGTCGGGGAAAGATCTCACGACCTTGAGGAACATAGCCAATTCCTGCGCAGGCTCGCACATTCGGGGGAAAAGACGAGATCAGCTCACCTTCCAGCTTGATCGTACCGCGGCGTTGCCGACAAAGACCCATGATCGTCTTGAGGGTTGTGGTTTTGCCCCATTCCGTTGCGTCCCAG
>JAAUUJ010000142.1 GCA_012030715.1 Synechococcaceae cyanobacterium SM2_3_1
TTCCAGCCATTATCAAGATCACTCTCCGGTATCTGCAACCACCCGAGTTCAAAACTGAGGTGCTCGAAGAGACCAGAGGATGGGTAGAAAATCAGGTGGAACTGGGCGGACTCAGGATCTGCCTCTCTGGCCCAACCCGCTTCTTGTCCCGCAAATCGATCCTGGCGTTTAACTTTACTCGTATGCAGCTCTGTCTCTTTGGCGGTCAGCTCTGGCAGGGACCTCTGCGGGGAGGACAGACAGCTGAAGCACAATTCTTCCAGGCGTCCATCCGAGATCAGGCATTTTTTGCTTACTTTTTAGTCGAGCAGGATCTCATCGCTGCGCGGGGCCGAGGCGGCGGGCTAGCCCTGTGGGGACGGATCGTCGATGGTGCTTGAACGATCTCTGTGCGACAAGTGAGAGGCCTTTGTCGTAGCATATCTACGGACTTCATCGGCCAACAGGAGACACCTGAGCATGAACCTAGAGGGTCTGTTAGATACAGTTGTGCAGTACGGCCTCAGAGTGATCATGACCCTGATCCTGCTGCTGCTGGGCTGGCTCTTTGCAGGCTGGATCCGGCAACGGGTGATCCGCGCCCTGAGTGCAACCCAGCGGGTAGACTCCACCCTCAAACCCCTGATCGCGGATACAGTCAGGTACGCTGTTCTGCTGCTGCTCCTGGTGGCGGTGCTGGGGCAGTTTGGGGTGCAGACGGCCAGTATCCTGACCGTACTCGGGGGGGCGACTCTGGCGATTGGGTTGGCGCTGCAGGGAACACTCTCCAATATTGCTTCCGGTTTGATGTTGCTGTTCCTGCGCCCCTTCAGTGTGGGGGAATACATTGATGCGGAGGGGATCGCGGGCACGGTAAAATCGATTGGCCTTTTCACTACGATCATGACCACCTTTGATGGGGTTTACCAGGAGGTGCCCAACTCCAATCTCTGGAATCGGGTGATCAAGAACTATTCTCGGCTTCCCTCTCGCCGGATTGATATCGTGATTGGCATTAGTTACGAGGATGATATTGATCGGGCCAAAGGCATTCTGCAGGAGTTGCTCAACACCTATGAACCTATCTTCAAGGATCCGCCTCCCCAGGTGATGGTGATTGCGCTAGCGGACAGTTCTGTGAACCTAAATATGCGTTGCTGGGTGAAGTCTGGTGACTATTTTGATACGATTTTCTACCTGACTGAGCATGGCAAGAAAAGATTGGATGCCGCCGGAATTTCCATCCCCTTCCCCCAAACAGATGTGCATTTGATCTCAGAGAAAGGGCAGTAGATGTGACAGAAAGTCCCAGTCTTATCGCTGATCGTCGCTAGAATCAGGCAAGTACCCTATGGCTTAAATGGGGATGACATCTACAACAGCAATTTCTCTGGCCATCACCAGTCTGAATGAGGCGCATCGTCGTTTTGGATTGACAGCGACCTCAGATCCCCAGTTCTTTCCAGAATGGTATGAGGATCTGCCCTTTCTGTCTGCAGCAGAACAACAGATTGTGGATCATCTACGAGATCGATATCTCTACTACGCTGCCGATGGAGCGATTTCTGAAGGAGCAGTCAACTTTATCCTGGTATCTCCAGTGCTGGAGGTTCTGGGTGTTTATGATCCACCGTACAAGGGCCGAGGAGAAGCCTATGTGCGGGTTGAGATCGAATCTGAGGCCGAAGTTTTAGAAGGCCGCATTGACGCTCTGGTGATTCAGGATCAGGTGTGGGTGATCTTGATTGAAGCCAAGCGCTATGGGTTCAGTGTATTGCAGGCTATTCCTCAAGCTCTGGCCTATCTGACTGCCAATTCAGCTGCCAATCAACCTCGGTTTGCCTGGGTAACTACGGGAGAGGACTCGATTTTTCTGAAACTTGATCCCGTTCGTCACGTTTATGGTCAGTCCCATAAGTTCACGATCCTGTCGGATGAGAATCATAATTTGACTCGTGTTCTGCGGGTTTTGAAACGGATCCTTCAGAACTCGGGTCGAGAGATCCTATAAGCTCGCAAAACTGACGATGGTAGCAAATTCAATGATGTTTTCCTGAAACTAACGCAACCTGATCCTGACCAGCTCCGAGAAAATGATGAAGTAACAGAGAAAGATCCAGAAGCAGGAGAGTGACACTGATCTCACCTCGAGGTAGGACCGCAACATATGAAGCCAGCGGCAAGGGCATGGCCTGACGATACGCCTGGGGTAAAGGTCGAATGCTAGAGGCGGGCAGGTTCAAAAGCGCAGGAGGTTCGGTAACTGGGATCCCATACAGGTCCTGGTGCGGGGCCTGCAGGATCAGGAGAAACGGTCGTCGGGGAGAAGTCGCCGCTTCTGAGGAAGTCGCCAGTCGGGTATAGAGATTCAACACCGTGATCTGATGATCTCCCCAGGGCAGTAAACCCACCTCGTTTTCATCAGTTTGAAGTGAGACAGGACAGTTCACCAGCTTGACTACTGCTGCCAGGGGCACTGCCATCACCTGACCCCGCAGCGGGAACGCCAGGATCGGCAGATGCTCCCAGGGGGGTAGTGGCGAACGGGAAGCGTTGGGTTTGAGAGCAGGGAAAGATGTCATGGGGCAATCGAAGGAGAAAAAGTTTCTAGAACCGTGGCAATCGTCTGTAGCAATTTGGGATCCTGACAGGGTTTGGTCAGATACGCAGAAGCCCCCAGATCCAGAGCCCGTTGGCGTTCCGTGTCACCACTGTAGCTGGTGAGCATGACCACCGGAATCTCCCGCAGATCCAGATCCTGTTGTTTTTGCCGCAGCAATTCAAACCCATCCATATAGGGCATCTCCAGATCACAGACCACCAGCTGGATCGGTCGTTGCCGCAACTGAGCCAGAGCCGCCTGACCATCCGAGACCAGACACACAGGATATCCAGCCTGCTTCAGGATCCGGTTGAGATGCTGCTGCACCGTAATCGAGTCCTCCACTACCAGAATGGCAGGAGGTAGCGGTTCCGCAGGCAAGGGAGGAGAAAGAGTATCCGCCTGGAGATGACGTTCAATCAGATCCACCGCATCGATCACCAGGGCCAGCTGACCATGGCTCAGCACACTCCAGCCATGCACAAAGGCAGGGGCCTTGAAAAAAGTACTTAAGGGGCGGGTTACCAACTCCTGCTCACCGATCAACTCCTCCACCTCCAGGGCAAAAAGGATGGTCCATTTTGGAAAAGGATCAGAGGCGGCATGGTGGGCAGATCGCAGTTAACAGGGGGGGGCGATCCAGGGTCCGCCAGTAGATCCTGGAACCGAAAGATGGGGATCAGACGTTCCTGACCCACCACCGTCCAACGCAGAACTCGACGCCCATTCACCTGGTTGAGATGATGGGGCCGGGGCAAGAGGATCTGGGTCACACTCTCCGTCAGCAGAGCCCAGGGGCGGCCCTGAACCTGGCAGATCAGCAACGGCACCCAGGCCAACTGCAAAGGGATCTGCACCAGAAAGTGGGTCCCCTGCTGGGGTTCCAGATCCACATGAACTGAGCCCTGCAGCGTTTGAATTGCGGTACGCACCTGCTCCAGACTGACTCCTGTTTCTGGTGGAATCTGCTGGGGAGTGTACAGCTCTGGAGTAAAAACAGATTCATCAGCTCTGATTCTGACAAGTGCCCCTCCGGCTCCGAGGTCAGCAGCCCGGACGTCAGCGCCTGGGCCTGGATCCAATCCCTGTCAATCTTCTGACCGTCATCCCAGATCTCCAGAAAGAGGCGGTTACCCTGTTGCTGAGCCCGCAGTTCGATCAATCCTTCCCTCGTTTTCCCCAGTTGCTGACGCGTCTCAGGAGATTCCAGACTGTACACCAGGACGTAGCGCAGTACCTGTAGTAAGGGATCCGCCAGCCGTTCTGCAATCGCCCGATCCACTAACTCGTCTTCTCCAGACCACTGTAGACGTACAGGCTTGTCCAGGAATGCCGATAAAGGTTGAAGCTCCTGCCAGCAGGATCGGAACAGCTGTCGCAAAGGGATCATGCGGGTGTCTTTGAGAGTGGTCTCGGTGCGGGCCAGCAGCAATTGTTGCTTTTCAACCGTGAATCCCGTTTCCCGCCCAAACAACTCCACAGCATCCGCAGCTTCCCCGAGCCGAACCGTTTCATCCAGCATCTGCTGCAGGATCCAGGCAGGATCCAGGGCTTCTCCCTGATGGGGGGTGATCTGAGCCTCCGTCTGGAGCATGAGTAGCCCCTGGCGATAGTTTTGAAGTCGCTCCTGTAAGTGTTTGATGGCGCTATGCAGTTGCGTGTAGGTGTAACGCTGCTGATACTGGTTGCTGACCAGAGTCTGGAGCAGGCGGTGCAGTGTTTCCAGGTGATCCAGATTCACACCCACTTCCGGTTCAGGGGTAACCGGGATGGACGATGGATCAGAAGCGGTTGCAAAGGAGGAGCTGAGTTGCGTCAGCAGGGTGGAGCTAAGGGAATCAATTTCATCCAGGCCCTGCAGCATATCTTCCAGAGAAGCCAGCGGTGAGGCCCTCTGCATCTCAGCTTCTTCAGGATCTTGTAGCTCTGGCAGTACCTCGGTTGAGGGTCCCCAGAAAGTATCAGGATCTGGCCGCAGGATGTCAGCTCCCAGCGAACTTAGATCGGCTGTGTCCGTCAGCTCGCCCCAGATCAAAGCCACCAGAGGATCTACAGGTGAAGTGGCTGGGGGTAAGCGGGTAAGATCGGGTTCCTCAGTCTCAAGATCCCCTTCAGGAAGAAGGGTAGAGAGGCCTGGCTCCTGACCAGAGATGTCTAGATCAAAAGGTTCAAGGGTTTCTGAAGCTTCTGGATGCTCAAACTCCTCCATGGATGTGATCGGGATCTCCAGATCAGCCATGTCCGTGGATGGAAATACCTGCCTTTCCACCTCTTCCCAGAAGCTTTCCGCTGTTGGGACCGCAGGATCGGCAGGAGTCTCTGTGCCCAAAAAAGAGGGGAGCAGGGTCTCGGGATCGGGGGGAGGAAGTTCAGGTTCCTGCGCAGTGCTATCCCAGGCCAGAAATCCTAATGGGTTCTCCTCCGCTGCAGTGGAAAGGGCTTCCTCCTCAGGCAAAGCGGGCAATGGCTCCGCCAGTAACGCCTGCAACGCTGGCGACACCTGACCTCCCTGACTGCGATCCCCCGCCTGCACAGCGATGTACGCCTGCTGCCAGTCGGAGAGAGCCAGACGGGCCACTGTGATCACCTGCTCGGGTTGTTGGTCTAGAAGCGTGAGTACGGTCTGAGCAATCGCCACAAATCCTGGCAGGTGCTGGGAGGTTCCCAGGGTGACAAAGGCTGTGGCATGGCTGTGGAGTAACTGCCGGATATCTTCAGGATCCGGGGCAATCAGGGCCACCTCCAGCTCATCCAGACGCCGCTTCACCCCCACCTCAAACATGGAGCGGGTCATATCCAGACCGCCTGGGTTCTGGGGAAATGGGGGATCGGCTGCCATCCTGCCGCTCCTCAACTGAGCTTGAAGGGGTGAATCTGCTGCTGCAGTGTGTTGAGGGTCTGCACCAATGCCTGCAGGATCTCAGCCAGCTGGGTGTTGTGGGCCACGGTGTCAGACCACAGCTGTTGTACCGCCGCCAGAGCATCTGCAGTCTCTGCAATCGGCTGACGGGGATCCTGTCGCAGGGCAGTTAGCTGTTCATGCAAGCCCATGATTGTGTCGGTCACCTGCTCAAGCGCCTGCTGCAGATCGGCAGCCCCATCGATCCCCTGCAGGAGCTTTTCTTCTCCTGTCTCCATAGCCGTGGTGGCCTGATAATTCTCGCTTTGCAGCTCTTGCATGAGCTTGTCCATCTCGGCAGTGGCGCTGACCGATTGACGGGCCAGAGACCGGATCTCATCCGCTACTAGAGCAAACCCCCGCCCCTGTTCCCCCGCCCGAGTAGCTTCAATGGCAGCATTCAAAGCCAGGACATTGGTCTGGGTGGTAAAGGTATTGATCAGGGCGGTCACCTTCCCAATTTTTTGCAGGGTTTCACTCAAGCGTTGCAGATGGGTGTTGGCCGTGATCACCTGTTTACGACAACTGTGCAGGTCTTCGGTGTGGGTGTGCATGGTGCTCTGACTGGCCTGGATCTGCTGCTGCACCTGCATAGAGTCCTGGCTGAATTGCTGCAAGAGAGCCATCCGCTGACCGAGAGCCTGTTCAACCGCCTGCAGAACTTGACTGATCTGGGTGAGGGGCTGCATGGGTTTTTGCACCGCCTGCGAGAGGGTTGCCACCAGATCCACCCCTGCTTCTGCTTCGCTGGCTCCCTGATGGACCAGGGTTTGCATCTGGCTGAGAGACCGCCGCCACTGCTGCAGAAGATCGCGGACACAGGTGGCTAGAGACTGCAGTTCTGGCACTCCATGCTCGCTGAGGGTAACCGTCAAATCCCCCTGCAGGGCGGCCTGGAGCTCTTCCTGCATGTTCTGGATCTGACGGTACAGCTGGATTTTGGCAGCCTGTTCTTCTTCCACCCGATGTTGCAGATGATCCTGCCGCGCCTGGGTTTGGATGGCCTGCTCCCAGGTGTGGATAGCAAGACCCAGCTGCGCCGCACTCTGCTTCACCAGTTCAATCTCGCGGGTCGGCCAGGCATGGGTACCTCGGCAATGGTGGAGGCACAACAAACCCCACGGCTCCTGACCCCTGTAGAGGATGACCACCAGGTATGAGCGAACCTGAAGGCGCACTAGGGGATCCCGCTGCCGTTCGGGGACCGTTGCCTGCTCCAGATCTGCCACCACCTGCAGGGGCTCAGCATAGGGATGAACCCAGTCCACCAACGAGCGAATTGATCGCAGGGCAGGATAATCCGCTCCCCCATCCTCAGCCACCCAGGACCCGCGTCCCTCCCCCAGAAAGCGCAGGATGCTACAGCGATCCACCCCCACTGCCTGCCGGATTTCCTGAACAGCTGTCTCTAGTAGAGTTTGCAGATCGGGGGCCCGCTGGATCTGCTCGGTAATGCTGGTCACGGTGTGGCTCACCTGCTGTTGCTGCTGGGCCTGGATCTGCAGCTCCAAGGTTTGCATGCGCAGGGTCAGTTCCTGACTGATATGAAAGAGCAGATTGATCTCCGCTTCAGTCCAGCTGCGTTCCTGCCGACACTGATGCACCACCAGTAAGCCCCACACCCGCCCTAGCGGCTGCAGACGCACAGTCAGACTGGATCTTACCTGATAGCGCTCCCACAGCTGGGTTTGATAGGGGGTCAGCTCGGTAGTCCGGGGAGAAGTCAGGCTGATCAGCGGCTGTTTTTCATAATCCCCCGCCTGATCAAGGCCCAATCCTGTGGCAGGCAGTTTGTCCCCAAGGGCAGGCGTGTAGCCCCGCGTCAGGGATTCCGCCACCACAGTGCCTTCCTGAGGGGTGTGGAAGCGATAGATCAGCACCCGATCGGCAGCCAGCATACGTCGCAGGTTGGCCACCGTGGTATTCAGGAGGGCTTCGGTATCCAGAGCCTGGTTCAGGTGTCGGGAAAAGGCGAGTAGGTGCTGCCGCTGTTCCTTACAGGCCTCCTCCAGCGGGTTGCTCAGATCCAGATCAAGGGCTTCCGGTCGCACCTGGGCGATAAACTGTTCAATCGTATTTAAGTCTTTTTTTAAGCGTGTGGCCCGTTCTCCGGTCGCCCGGTTCAAAGCGTCCCGTAGAGCTTGCAGACTCTGCCCCACTTCCTCCAGCAGGGGAGAGCTGTCAGATCCCAGAAACCCGTTCTCTTCCTCTTCCATGCCAATGGCTGCCTCAGACGATTCCGCTGCAGATGTCTCCATCAACGGGGATCCGGAAGACCGCCGTGAGTTAAAGAAGCGGGAAAAAAGGGATTCCTGAGAACTCTCTGCACTGCTCATGGATTCAAAACTCCTGGACAGATCTGCATAAACCTTCAGGTGGACAACTGTGGTAAAGCCGAAGTGGACGGGGAACGAAGCCTCTGGAATAGCCGCGGCACATCCAGAACAGGGAGTCGGGTTACTGGATCATAGGCCAGAGTCATCGACAGGATGACAGGAGCAGACAACCCTGGAGAAGGGGACTGTAGCCTTTTCATCTCCAGAGTTTCGATCTCTCCCATCTGCTGAACCGCCAGAGCCAGGACTTGTTCCCTATCATGCACCAGGATCAGGGAAGGGGCAGCCCCGGGCGCATCAGTTTGAGCCAGCAACTCCATTCCCAGCCAGGGCACCAGATCCACCACCCAGATCATCTCTCCCTGCCATTCACAAACCCCCAGAACAGCGGCAGGCATTCGCGGTACAGACAGGATCTGGGCCTGGGGATGATCGATGACACCGAGGGTGTGGGCAACAGGGAGTAGGAAAGAAACCGTTTGCGCTCCTGTGGATCCCACCTGAATCTGCAAAAAACGCCCTGATGCATTGGAAGCGGGAGCCAGCACTGTCGGCTCAACAGAACTCAGCCCAAAAATATCTTCGAGAGCACTGGTCAAATCATCCTCCTGCGCTCAAATACAACCTTATTCTCACCTGACCTGAAGACAAATGTTACTCTTCAGGCCCCATCACGCCAAGCATCTGTAGTATTAGCAACGCTAACCGATCCCAGAGACCCTTGCATCCGTGGTGTTTCGGGTTCCTGACTCCTGATCAAGGGTACCTCCCCCTAAATCCTACGGATTCACCTCTGTCCGCTGTAAAAAGACAACACTCTCCACATGTCCAGTTTGAGGGAAGAAATCAGCAGCTCGCCATTGCCGGATCGAATACTGCTGATTCTGGATCAGGGGCTGTAGATCACGGGCCAGGGTGGCGGCATGGCAACTGATATATACAATTTGCTGGGGTTGCAGCTGCTGCAGGGCCTTGAGAACTTCGCCATCACAGCCTTTGCGAGGCGGATCCAGAATCACCTGATCCACATCCTGAAGGAGGGGAAGGATCGCTTCCACTTTTCCCGGGTGAAAGTCCAGATTGTCCAGTTGGTTAGCCGCTGAATTCTGCTCTGCCCGCGCTACTGCCGCTGCATGCGACTCGATCCCGATCACCCGCCGAACTTGGGGAGCCACCAACAAACTGAGGGTCCCGATCCCACAATAGGCATCCACCACCGTCGCCGTTCCCTGCAGATGCATTTCCTCTACGATCCAGGTAAAAAAATGCTCCGCCTGTTCTGTGTAGACCTGAAAGAAGGAGGTGCTGTCCAGCGTCAGGGTGAGATCCGCAAAGATCTCCTGCAATGTGGCTACTCCTGCGATCACCTCGGTTTTGGGGCCAAAAATGGCATTGGTGCGGGCTGCATTCACATTCACACACACGCCCACCAGATCGGGATAGCGCTGCAGCCATGCTTGAGCCCAGTTCTCCAACCCTGGTAAGTTAGCCTCCCGAACCACAAGGGTGATCAACACCTGTCCAGTGCGGCGACCAATCCGCAGCCCCAAATGTCGTAGAGATCCTGTGTGGGTGTGCTCATCGTAGACAGGCCATCCCGTGCGTTGCAGATCTTGCTTGATCTCCTGCAAATAGACATCCAGCCGCTGATCCTGTACCGGGCATTGATTGAGGTTGATCAGGTGGTGACTGCCCCGCTGATAGTAGCCCATCACCAGCCGCCCATCCGGTCGGGTTTGGATCGGGTAGGTCACTTTGTTGCGATAGTGGAGAACGGCATCAGCCCCCATGATCGGCAGGGGTGGAGGCAAACCCAGTTTCCCGATCCGCTGCAGGGCATCCTGAACTGCCTCCTGTTTGGCCTGCAACTGTTTGGCATAAGCCACCTGTTGCCACTGACAGCCTCCACATTTATCCGCCACAATACAGGCGGGCTGGATCCGGTGGGCAGAGGGGGTCTGGATAGCGACGGGGACAGCCTGCGCATAGGAGGGTTTCACCTTCACCAGTTTCACCTCCAGTTCATCTCCGGGAACCGCCTGAGGGACAAAAACTACCCGACCCTGGATGTGGCCGACTCCATCCCCTTCGGAGGTCAGAGCTGTGATCTGGAGCGGAACAATGCTACCGGGTTGCCAGACAGAGGAAAGAGGCACAAGAAATTTACTCTGCTTTAATTTGGGACAACAATTGCTCAACCTGATCCAGAGATAGCTGTGTCAGGCAGGCTACCTGATCGATGGGCATTCCCTGATTCAGCATGTTTATCGCAACTTCCTGGATCCCTGCCTGCTTACCAATCTGGATCCCTTCTTCTCGACCTTCTTCTTTGGCCAGTTCTTCCATACTGCTGATCAGGGGCATCTTGACCTCCGCTTCGTACTGCTCCAACTCCTCTCTAAATTGTCGCTTAAGTTCTGGGGGCAGTGTCATCATCCGGTCCATGACCCGAACTAGCCGGATCACATCCTCTCGACTGTAACCACGCTCGTACAACCGTCGGGTCAGGATCCATTTCCATCGCTTTCTTGCCTGGGCATCTGATTTGGTCATTCTGGATCGCAGATGAGCCATGACCACGACAGCCATGGGATTATCACTGACCTCCAATTCTGACCACCGATCCTCAAAATCCACCAATTTCACGATGGGAAATCTCAGGCTAAGTTCGCATCCGGCCAGGGTGTAGGTGTAGTGATCCGGTCGCCAATTTGGGTTCTCATCGCCCAGCACCGCCAGACTCATCACCCGTTTCTGGTAAAAATCAAAGATCCGGTAGTGGTAGATAAACATGCGCTGGGCAAAGCCACTGTCCTCCTGAGATTGCACCCTTAGTGGTGCAGAAAACTTTTGATGGGGCTCAATGGACGAAAACAGTGACACGAGAAAACTCAATGCGAGCTTTAATCATCTTTCGTTTTTTTCGTGAAGCACAAGCTGGTGGAATTCGCTTTG
>JAAUUJ010000018.1 GCA_012030715.1 Synechococcaceae cyanobacterium SM2_3_1
AGGCCCAGCTGGTCAGCAGGGATCCCGAGCGCCAGACCCACCAGTTGAGGTAGGTGCAATACAGGGAGATGTAATGGGTGACCGATCACTTTCTCGATTTCCGGTTGCCGTGATTCCAGATTGAGATGGCAGAGGGGGCAGGGGGTGACCATACAGTCTGCACCAGCCTCCAGCGCTGCTTTGAGATGACGACCCGCCATCAAAAAGGATTGTTCTGGGGCATAGCTGGAGATCGGCCAGCCACAGCACTGGGTGCGTCCCGAGTAGTCAACGGCGGTGGCTCCCACTGTGGTAAATACCTGCTCTAGCGTCTGGGGATTGTTGGCCTGATCAAACGCTTCAATTGGGTAGGCTCGCAGGAGATAGCAACCGTAGAAGGCAGCACATTTAAGATTGCTTAGGGGACGTTTCACCTTTTCTCGTAATTGATCCAGGCCATAATCTTGCACTAGCACCCAGAGCAGATGCCGCACTTCGGCGGTGCCCTGATAGCGTTCCCGGCAACCACTGTTCTGGCAGAGATCATGGATTTGATCCAGATACTCAGGCTTGCTGCTTTGAGCTGCTTTGAGTTTGTGATTGACCCGCCCCAATACCCCCTGACAGGTACTGCAATGGGTAAGCATGGGCAGCCCCAGGGCCTCGGCCAACGCCAGATTGCGAGCGTTGACACTGTCCTCCAGCAACTCAGATTCCTCTTTGAAAGTGCCGGATCCACAGCAGGTGGCTTGTTTTAGTTCCACCAGTTCGATACCCAGATGACGGCTCACCTGATCTGTAGAGTCATACAGTTCGCGACAGGCCCCCTGAGCAACACAACCAGGATAGTAGGCATACTTGAGGGCAGAAGTGGAGGCTAGCATTAGAGTCAGGGAAAGAATACACCTCCTCATCTTAGGGGTGATCAATACTGTCAGCGGTACATTTGCATAGGATCAGCTCACATCACACTTGATTCCGCATGGATGGAGTTGAACAGCCCTTTAACGATCTCCTGACATTTGCTGCTTTACATTTCAGGACTTGAAAGCTATTCTCTATCTTGAGGTTCAAGGGAGATCCTATGAGATTATTCATGGTACTGATGATGCTTTCTCTGATAGGTTTGTCCAGAGCCTCTGTGGCACAAGAAACTCAGATTGATCAGCTTTCAGATCAGTTAAATCAGTTGCTGGAGCAACGACAGTGGGCTGAGGGTATTCCCCTTGTGGATCAGCTGGCCACACTGGATTCAGAGAAGCGCAAGGAATATCAGCTACTGAAAGCACTCCTGCAGAATCTGAGTTCCGGACCCGTCGAAATTCCAGATCCTCCCGCTTCGATTCGCCAATTCCAGCGGCCTACTGAGATCAAAGGCTGTGAAAGCGATCCTGATTGTTTCCGTGCAGCAGCCCAGCAGTGCCAGCCCAGTCGATTCACCTATATTCAGAGTACGAATATATTTGGTGTGATCTCGACCTGCTTTCATGTTGTTGAGATCTGGGGAGAAACCGAGAATCAATGTATTACCCTCGAAACCTGCCCGATCAATCAGGTGGGTTTATCTGACGAGATGGAGGCCATGATCCGTCAGCAGGGGGATCCAGCATTTATTGAGGAGCTTAAAAGCTATGTTAGTGATGAAACTGTCGAGTACATCTGTCGCTATCCAGGCAGTGACAATATTGGTAAGTTTCATACTAGACAGGGAACTGTGGGGTACAGTCCTGAGGTGGCTGCTTTTGGTGAAATCATGACTACTGAGTATTTGCTGGATGATGAAGTTGTTGCCAACTGTGAATCTGTTGAGCCAGCAGCTGAGCCTCCGATCATGCAGTAGGATCGTTCTTTGCATCTGCTAATCTAATTTTTCTAATCTGATCAAGAAATTGACAGTAGAAATCATGTCCGAATTCTCTCCAAAACCATTGCTGCTTCAGATCCTACCCCTAGAAAGTGGTGATCGACTTAACCGCTATCAATTTGAGCGGCGCTACAATGCTATGCCTCATCTCAAGAAAGCGGAGCTTATCGAAGGAGTGGTTTACATGCCCTCAGCTTTACGCTTTAGAAGTCATGGGCAGCCTCACGCACATGTGATCTCATGGCTGGGTGTATATGCCAGTGCAACGCCAGGGCTCGCCGTCGGAGATAATCCCAGCGTTCGCCTGGATCTGGATAATGAGCCTCAACCAGATGCTGTCCTGATTATTGAGGAACAATCGGGTGGGCAAACTCATTTGAGTGAAGATGACTACATTGAGGGAGCCCCTGAGCTAGTTGCAGAAATTGCTGCCAGTAGCGCATCCATTGATCTAGGAGATAAGAAGCGTGCCTACCGTCGCAATGGAGTAAAAGAGTACATTGTCTGGCAGGTTTTTGACCAAAAGCTGGATTGGTTTTACTTACAGGATGGTGATTACCTGCTACTACCTATTGATGAAGATGGGATCATTCGTAGCCGTGTATTTCCAGGCTTGTGGCTGTCAGTTTCAGATCTCTTGTCAGGAAATATGACTCAGGTGCTCTCAGTTTTGCAGGAAGGGATTCGATCGGATACGCATGAGTCATTTATTCAGGCACTGATAAAATCAGATGAGTAGTAAAGTTCAACTTCACCTCAGGAGATTCATCAATGTCTACTATTTCAGAAGCTCTCTTCCGAATTGAGTCCTGGATCAAGAGTAATCATCCAGAACCAAATGGCATTGAGTTTTTGAGGTCTGGCTTGACTCATGCAGAGATTGATGATCATGTTGGCCCATTGAATCTCCCTCAGGAATTTTATGATTTATATCAGTGGAAAGGAGGTTCTTATCATCCTGTTGGCTTTCCTCTTTTCTTTGGGGCCGATTTCCTAAACTTAGGATCTCCTTATGTTGATCTATTAGAGTTTGCGAACGAACATGATCTGATCTGCTTGTTCAGTCTAGGTGAGTATAGCCTTGTCTTGGATCTGAATAGATGGAGGCAGGGTGTATCTAATGTTCTTCCAGTAGCTTATCTGTATGCTAACTCAGAGGAAATTGAAGTTGAGGAAGTAGCATTTAGAAGCTTAACTGATATGATGTTGACTCTAGCTGAATGCCTAGAGCAAGGAGCTTGTTGGCTTGATGAAGATAACATCTTGACAGGCAACTCTGATCAGATAAAAAATATTCATCGTAAGTATAACCCTGGATGTGAAGATGGTTTCTTAGAATGGATTCAGGTATGGCTAGAGGATGAAGATGATCAAGAGAACCCTGCATGGGCAACTGCTCATGATGCTCTAGTTTCCGATCAAGATTCAAACCTAATACAGGCTGCTATTCAGGCTGGACGTGATGAAAAAGAGCTTGCCCTTCCCCAAGCCAATCTATCTCAAATTCCTCTGGAGATCATGGGGTTATCGACATACTTGAGGGGCCTTTATTTATTTGAAAATCAAATCATCTTTGTTCCTCACGAGATTAATCAACTGAAAGGACTAAGAATTTTATCTCTACATGACAATGAAATTGATCGCCTCCCATCTGAGATAGGAGACTTACAAAACTTAAGCGAGTTAGTACTTTATAACAATCAATTAATAGATATTCCTAAAGAGATCGGAAGACTCTCTAAACTAAGTGAGTTATATCTTGGGAATAACCAACTGACTTCATTGCCTATAGAAATTGGCTGCTTAAGTAATCTTAAAATCCTAACGCTAAACCAAAATAAGTTGAGCTCTCTTCCGGAGGAGATAGGCCAGTTGATTAATCTAAAAGAGCTTTCTATAGCCGATAACAACTTAACTGAAATACCATTGTCAATCGGAAGGCTGAAGAGACTAGAGACATTAAACATTTCAGGCAATCAGCTAGAATCAATACCTCCGCAGATTGGGGAACTTAAAACTCTGGAGGAACTCAATTTAGCAAATAATCGCATCACTCAACTTCCTAGTGAAATAGGAGGATTAAAGAAGTTAAGGATCTTAAGCTTACGAAACAACCAACTTGCCTCACTTCCCAGGGAAATAGGAAGCATGAGAAACCTAACTCAATTATCATTTTCTGGTAATCCACTGCCAGACGATCTCATTGGGAAAAGCACTCAGTTTGTAAAATCCTACCTTCTGAAACAATCATAAAGCTAATTCTCTAGACTAATAAGGTGCTTCTATCTCTCGAAACTCCAGATCATTGCAGTCATAGAGTAACTGCGGCTCCGCCAATCCCGATCCTGACTTGATCGAGCAGGCATATAAACATCCTCCAGTCGCCCAGAGGATCCGTTTCTGATCCCAGTCTGCCCATTCCCAATCAGGATGTTCTAGAATTTCACCACTGCGACTGATCAAGAGATGTTCATCCCAATAGCAGCCTTTTCCAACCGGAGAATCTGTTTGGGCATGTGCTCGTTTTCTGAGGATCCAGTCTTTAGGAAGTTGTTTCTCAAAGACAAAGGTCTTATTCCAGTGATCAATATTTTGGATGTCTTTGATTTCCCAACCATCTCTCTGTAGTCGCAGATAGTACACTCCTGGACATTCTCCCCCATAATTTGCTTCTGGAATATAAGTAGTTGACGCTCTGACCTCACTGGTTTGTCTCAAGATCTGATGCCCACATCGATCATTAAGCCAATAAGTGCGTCGGTCTAGAAACAGCCCCCCTCCATGCCAGCAGTCCCCTTTTGCAAACAAAGCAATCGCTTTCATCCAGGGACTTCTTGAGATCGCAGTCCAGGCACCTTTTGCTTCCGAGTCCCATCTCCCATTCATAGCAAAATAAATCAGATAGCGACCATCAGGAGAAAGATCTGATCGCCTTTCGTAAATTCTTCCCTTTAGCCATTGGGTGGGCTCAAACGTATCAGTTCTGCGATTCCAGCCTATGAAACACACTTGCTTGGAAGGACCTCTTCTAATTACCACTGCATCTTGAGAGTCCCGAGCTAACAGAACATGGATCCTGGCGGGATATTGATCTTGCATGATGACTGGCCTTCGTCCTCCTGAGGATTAAACTCTGGATGATCTCAACATGAAGTCGATCCATCTGGCGAATCCAGCAGCGATCTATCCACTGTAGTATTAAAAATCTCTCATTTTCTGTATACAACTGGATTGTCAAGGCGAAGAATTACTGTAATTCAGGTCGTTGCTTTGATAAGCTCTATGATGTTAGCAGTTCGGCTTGGGTACTCCCTGATGATTAAAAAAGCTGTTGGATGGGCACTACTCCTGTCTCTCATTCCCTCCACTTCTTTACAGGCTCAACCGATCACAAGCGCAGAAGTCATTGATATTCCTCGTGACCCCGTTTTTGCCTGGCAAGCCCCCGGACCAGAACAGCCAGCAGAGGTGGGCATGCGGGTGCAAGAGGGAGGATACCTGCGCACAGTGGCTCCGGGTAAAGCTCAGGTTAAGCTCAGTAATGGTTTGTTCTTTCGGCTGGGTGGGGACGCCACTCTCCAGATCACACCCTCTTTAGATCTGAAACGGGGTCAGATCATTGCCTGGGGAGAACAACCCAGCGCTGAACTGCGACGCATTGAGACCCCAACCGCCACGGCTGCTATCCGAGGAACCACAGTCTTTATTGAAACAGAACCGCAGTTTGTCCGTTTTTTTTGCTGGGAAGGTGAGGTACTGGTCTCGCTACCGGATGGATCGGAAACCGTCACTCTCCTGGAGGGGGAGCAGATCATTGTTCCCGTGGGAGCCACCAGCCTGCCGGAGCCCACAAAACTAAGTCAGTCAGAGTTGCAGGAGCAATTTGACAACAGTGTCCTGCTCAATGACTTCACCGCCCCCATGAAAACCATGCCCCAGATCCGGCAGATGATCAGTAACTCCTAAAAACAGTATGAAGGCACGGCATTCTCCCCTGATGGTGGGCGCTGGGGTCAGTGCCCTGGCTGCCTGCGGGTATCTTCTCAATCCCTGGTCCCTGCCCGATACCCTGCTCTACAGTCAGTTCTTTCGCTGGCGAGGAGCGCGCCCCCCACATGAAGATCTGGTGATCCTGGCCATTGATGACGATTCTCTGCGGGTCGGGGAACTGTTTGAACCGGAGGAACTGGCGGAGTTGCCAGAACTGGCACAGCTGCAAACCTGGCCCTGGCCTCGTGCGGTCTATGGTATGGCCCTCGAGCAATTGATCCAGGCAGGGGTGCAACAGGTGGCCTTTGATCTGATCTTTACCGATCCCAGCCCTTTTGGCCCTGAGGATGATCAGGTGTTTCGGCAGGCTCTGGAGCGGCACGCGGAGCAGGTCACTCTGGGCATGAAGCCGCAGGTGTTTCGCTCAGCCCAGGTGGAAGGGGTAACGGCAGAAGTGGTGGAAACCGGATTGCCCCTGGCAGATCTGCGGGTGCCGGGGTTGAAATTAGGGCATGTGGATATGGTGATTGCTCCCAATCAAGAGTTGTTGCTTTTGCCTCAACCCCTTGCTCAAGAAAACTCGTTACTGCCGCCCTTTGCTGCTGCGATTGCGGATCGCCTTCCCCCCGCCTCCCCCTACGGGAATCAATTACCGGGGGCCTTCTCAGACGGTGCCCACCTACTCCTTCTGGATGTTGTTTGAACCCAGCTTCTGGCAGTTCAATCTGGATTCTGGAGCGGTGTTTCGGGACAAGATCGTGCTGATTGGGGGAACCACCGAGCTGGCTCAAGATATTCACAGTACCCCTGTGGATGTGCGCATGCCCGGTGTGGAGGTGCAGGCCAATGCTGTCGCCACCCTGCTGGAAGGTGATGGGATCCGCTGGCTGCCCCGTGATCTGGCGGTGTCCCTGATCCTGGGACTGGGTGTGGGCATGGGAGGGTTGTTGTTCACCCAAAAACAGGTGGGGGGCAAACTGGGGCTGACGATTTTGGCCGGACCTCTGATCCTGGGAGGGAGCTATATCGCCTTTCTGCAAACCTGGATGGTTCCGGCCACCGCCCTCCTGAGCACCGTTCTGGTGACAGGATTGATCGACACCACCGCTCTGGGGATCCGCGAGCAGCTGGATCGATTACGGTTACGCCGGATTCTGGCCAAACGCGTGTCTGCTGCGGTTTTGGACGAGATCCTTAATCAACCGGAGACTTTTGCCCAGTCTCTGGGGGGAAAGGTGAGCCAGGCGGCCATTCTTTTCTCAGATATTCGAGGATTCACCACGCTTTCTTCCCAGATCGATGCCCAGGCGCTGGTGGCGCTGCTCAACCGCTACTTTGCCTGCATGGTCACCCCCATTCTGGAACAACAGGGGATCATTGATAAATTTATTGGCGATGCGATCATGGCTGAATTTGGCGTGCCGCTAATGCGGGATGAACACTCCGAAGCCCTGGCAGCCGTTCATGCAGCCCTGGGGATGCGGCGGGCCCTGAGTGACTTACGGACTCAACTTCAAGCGGAAGGCCAACCCCTGATCTTTCACGGCATTGGCATCAATATTGGCGAGGTGGTGGCAGGTAACCTGGGCTCACCGGAAAAATTGGAGTACACCGTGATCGGGGATGCGGTGAATGTGGCTTCGCGGATCGAAGGACTGACCAAAGAGCTCCAGTTTGACATTATTATTTCCCAGTCGGTTTATGAGCTTGTCCAGGAGGAGATCCAGGCCATCTGTCTGGGAACTTATCCGATCAGAGGAAAACGGGAGCCTGCTACCCTTTACGGGGTTGTGGACACGCGCTCGGGGGATGGCAAGCTTTGTCAGCAGGTGCGAGAAGAGTTCAGTGCCTATCAGATGCTGATTGAAACGACCGTGAGCAAGTCTTAAGATTGCCGAAGAAGTGCCGGAGGTAATTAACTTCCTCTCTATACTGAGGCAAAGCAGCACGAATCGACCCCTGGGAGAGTTTTTCATGAAGTTGGCTTACTGGATGTATGCAGGCCCAGCCCATATCGGCACCCTGCGAGTGGCCAGTTCCTTTAAAAATGTTCATAGTGTCATGCATGCCCCGCTGGGGGATGACTATTTCAATGTGATGCGCTCCATGCTGGAACGGGAACGCAACTTTACGCCCGTGACCACCAGTGTTGTAGATCGGCATGTGCTGGCCCGTGGCTCCGATGCCAAGGTGATCAACAACATCACCCGCAAGGATACCGAAGAAACCCCTGATCTGATTGTCCTGACCCCCACCTGCACCTCTAGTATTCTGCAGGAGGATTTGAACCACTTTGTCTCCCAAGCCCAGATGATCAGTCAGGCGGATGTATTGCTGGCGGATGTCAACCATTACCGCGTCAATGAGTTGCAGGCAGCCGATCGGACCCTGCAGCAGATCGTTGAGTTCTACATTGAAAAGGCCCGCAAGCAGGGATCGTTAATCACCGCAAAAACCGCCACCCCCTCCTGCAATATCCTGGGCATGACCACCCTGGGCTTCCATAATCGCCATGATCTGCGGGAGCTGCGCCATCTGCTTGCGGATCTGGGGGTTCAGGTTAATCTGGTGATCCCGGAAGGGGCAACGGTTCACGAACTTTCTAGACTGGGTCAGGCATGGTTTAACCTGGTGCCCTATCGGGAAGTGGGTCCCATGACCGCGACTTACCTGCAGGAGCAGTTTGCTACCCCTGCCGTTGAGATTACCCATGGGGGTGGTAGAAACCGCTCGCTTTGTGCGTCGCCTTCAGGATCTCTTGCGGGATGGCGGTGTCGAGGCAGACTTTGAGTCTTACATTGAAGAGCAAACCCTGCATGTGTCTCAGGCGGCCTGGTTCTCTCGCTCGATTGACTGCCAGAATCTGACGGATAAAAAAGCCGTGGTCTATGGGGATGCCACTCATGCGGCTGCCATTACCAAAGTGCTTTCCCGCGAAATGGGGATCCATGTGGTCTGGGCCGGAACCTACTGTCTCTATGACAAAGACTGGTTTCAGCAGGAGGTGGCCGAATACTGTGATCAGGTGCTGATCACTGAAGATCATGCTCAGGTGGGGGATGCGATTGCCAAGGCTGAACCGGCTGCGATTTTTGGCACCCAGATGGAACGGCATATTGGTAAGCGTCTCAATACCCCCTGCGGCGTCATCTCTGCCCCCATCCATATTCAGGATTTCCCCATCAGTTACCGCCCTTTTCTGGGGTATGAAGGCACCAATCAGATTGCCGACCTGATCTATAACTCCTTCACCCTGGGCATGGAGGATCACCTGCTGGAGATCTTTGGCGGGCATGACACCAGTGAAGTCGTCACCTCATCTCTGACCACCGACTCCGAACTGCGCTGGGATGCAGAAGCCGGTCAGGAACTGCAGAAGATCCCCGGATTTGTGCGGGGGAAAGTCCGGCGGAATACAGAAAAATTTGCCCGCGCACGGGGCTTTGAGGTGATCACGCTGGAAGTGCTCTACGCGGCTAAGGAAGCAGCAGGTGCTTAGGTTCGACTGCGAGAGATCTCTGCCAGAAATTGCTTCTGGTACTTGAGAAAGGCGGAGTGCCATTCCTGAAAGCGGCGCTGGCCGTCCCGCACCAGCATACGGCGGTAGTCTTCTGAGGAGATATATTTTTTGCTCATCTGGATCCCGAGCGCTATTGCCAGACTAGCACAGTCCTGGTTACTGCCCCTCACCTCCATGATCCCGGTATTTCAGGTAGGGTAATACATATCCCGTAACATTCCTGGCATTTCTGTGGATCAAGTGCATTCTTCCTCTTCTCTTTCCCAGCCGTCGCTGGATGCAGACGTGATCGTGATTGGCTCGGGTATCGGGGGGCTGGTCACGGCCACACAACTGGCTGCCAAAGGGATCCGGGTACTGGTACTGGAAAAGTATCTGATTCCCGGCGGCAGTGCTGGCTACTTCCAACGGCCAGCTCCCACGGGCGAGGGCAGCTACCACTTTGATGTGGGGGCCTCCATGATCTTTGGTTTAGGCAGCCAGGGCACCACCAACCTGCTGACTCGGGCACTGGCGGCAGTGGATCAAGTCTTGGAGTCGATTCCTGATCCGGTCCAGATTGCCTACCATTTGCCCCATGGGTTGCAGCCTCGGGTGCATCGGAATTACGAAGCCTTTCTCACGGAACTGGGGAGTTACTTTCCCGCAGAGCAGCAGGGGATCCGCCGCTTTTACGATGAAGCCTGGTCCATTTTTAACAGCCTGAATGCCATGGAGTTGCTCTCTCTGGAGGAACCCCGCTATCTGTTGCGCTCGTTTGTTGGCAATCCCCTCGGGTGTTTGACGCTGGCTCGCTATTTGCCCGTGAATGTAGGACAGGTGGCGCGCTGGCATCTGCAGGATCCTCAACTCCTGAAGTTTATTGACATGGAGTGTTATTGCTGGTCGGTGGTGCCTGCCGCGCAAACCCCCATGATCAACGGCGGCATGGTTTTCAGTGATCGCCATTACGGGGGGGGTGAACTATCCGAAAGGGGGAGTGGGTCAGATTGCCCAGAAACTGGTGCAGGGATTAGAGCAAAAGGGAGGAGAGATCCGCTACGGAGCCCGCGTGACTCGCATCTTGCACCAGAACGGCCAAGCGATGGGGGTGGAACTGGCAAGTGGAGGGTGCCTGCACGCCCATAAAATCATCTCTAACGCCACCCGCTGGGATACCTTCAACCAGCTCTGGTCGGATCAGCCCCTGCCCAAAGCTGAGCAACGCTGGCAGCAGCGCTATGTCCAGTCCCCCAGCTTTCTTAGTCTGCATCTGGGCGTCCGTGCAGAGGGTCTGGCGGGAGAACAATATTGCCACCACATCCTACTGGAACATTGGGACGAGATGGAGGCAGAACAGGGAACCATTTTTATCTCCATTCCCACCCTTCTGGATCCTGATCTGGCCCCGCCTGGACGGCATATTTTGCATGTGTTTACCCCCAGTTGGATGCAGAACTGGCAGGGCTTAAGTTATCAGCAATACCAGGAAAAGAAGCAGATCACTGCGGCTCAGCTGATCCAGAGATTGGCAAGCCTCTGGCCCGCACTTTCGGAGCATATCGAACTCCAGGAGGTGGGCACCCCTCGCAGTCATCGCCGCTTTTTGGGGCGAGTGAATGGCACCTATGGACCGATCCCTTCCCACACCCCCTGGGGTTTGCTGGGCATGCCCTTTAACCGCACTGCCATTCCCAACCTCTACTGCGCAGGGGACAGCACCTTCCCCGGTCAGGGACTGAATGCAGTTGCCTTTTCCGGCTTTGCCTGTGCTCACCGAGTGGCGGTTGATCTGGGGAAATAATTCAGGATCAAGACTTGCCAGAATCCTCAGGACCCTGTAGACGAGTGGTACGATAAATGGCTTTGGCATCCGGCCCAAAGGAGACCACATCCCCGGGCTTGAGCTGGTGGGCGGTCATTTTCTGGCCATTGATCACCAGACCATTGGTGCTGGGTTTCCCTTCCAGATCGCCATCAAGAATGCGATAGAAGTAATCCCCTTCCTTATCCGCAGGCACCCGCAGCAACATGGCATGGTAGCGAGAGGCAAACTGAGAATTGAGGCAAATATCATTGGCCAGATCGCGCCCGATGAAGTACTTCGGTGAACTGAGGGCATGGGTCCGCCGCCCATCCCGATCTTCCACGATCAAGAGGTGCTGATAAGGACCTGGGTTAGCGGAATTGGGATCAACCATAGTCACTGGCTAGAACACATCTCTCCCGAAGAGAGCAGGGCATTCATCCGGCTGAAAATCAGAGGGAGAACACTAGTTGCAAATCATATCTCAAATATACTGCTTCTCTGCCCAGGAAACCTACGACTGATCCGGGGAGAGCAAAAATCATCACTGCGTTAGCTACAGTACGATAGCGGGGTCAAGAGGTACCTAGCGTGCCGATGTCTGCAGAAAGGTGGTCAGGAGATCAGGGAAGAATTTATAGGCCCCGATGGCCAGTTGAGCTGTTCCCACCACCACATCGGTCTTATGGTGCACCGCTGCATCCACAATGGCGGCGGCCACCTCGTCTGGCTGGTTCACGAAGATTCCCTCCAGGGCAGACTGCATGCGCTGACGACCGGAAGAGATCACGGAATTTGCTGGCTCCCTACTGTTGGTTTCCTCCACAAAGACAGCCCGTTTTAAGAAATCACTGTTGACCACTCCGGGGTGGACACCGATCACTTCGATTCCCTGAGGCTGCAACTCCAATCGCAGGGCTTCGGTGAGTCCGGTAACCGCAAATTTGCTGGCCGAGTAGGCGGTCATCAGGGGTAGAGGCATTTTGCCACCGAAGGATCCCACATTGATGATCTGACCCCGATGGCGCTCCAGCATAGAGGGCAGCACCGCCTGGATCATGTGGATGTAGCCCCAGAAGTTGACGGCCATAAGCTGCTGCCAGTGTTCCAGGGTGGTGGCAGTAAAGGGGCCACTCATGCATAGGCCCGCATTATTCACAAGAATATCGATGTGCTGGAACCGCTCCAGAGCTTGATTTACCAGGCTCTTGACCTGATCCGGCTGGGTGACATCTGTGGGCACCACCAGGATCTCTGCATCCAGGTCCTGCTCCAGATCAATCGCGGTTTGTTTCAACGTTGACTCTGTGCGCGCGGCCAGAACCAGCTGTGCACCTCGACTAGCAAAGGCATGGGCGGTTGCCCGTCCAATCCCCTCAGAGGCTCCGGTAATCAGGACAATTTCAGGCATAGATCTCCAGGGACGCTGATCCCGCGACAGTGCTCTTACTACCTTAATCCTGGAGTGGGTCGACTTTGTACTGGGGTAAGTCGCGGCAGAGAATCTAAGGGATCCATTCCAGAACCACGCCGAAGGTTCCATCCTGGCTGATGGTGCTGTTTCGCCGCTGGTAGCGAGCCGCAATCCGGGTGGAAGGACTGAGGGCATAGGCTGCTGTGATGGTGGCTAGGGTAGCGGTATCCACTCCCACTTCCTTGGGTGTCAGCCAGCTGTAGCTGAGGGTGAGGTCGGCGGCCTGCGGTGCCAGCGCCAAGAGGACAAAAGCCCCGAACTGAGGACCACTCAGGGAACGGTCGGCCTCCTGAATAGCACGATAGCCCACCTGGGGAGCCAGATTCATTCGTGAGCCGCGGGGGGCAATGTAATACCGCAGCAGGGATCCATAACCCTGATCGGCGGAACGTTCTCGTGACTGCTGATAATCTCCGCTGAGGGTGAAACGATCTCCCAACCGCAGATCCTCTACCCCCAGACTCCAGGTGGTGCTTTGCAGAGAGACCTGCAGCCGGGTGGGAACCACAGGAGTATTCCGGATTTCCTGCAAAAGATCAGGGGGCTCCTCCAGCCAGCGACGCAGCACCGGACTGTCGTGCACCAGATCCTGATGCTGTCCCAGATCAAGCGCAGTGGTGGTGGAGGTCTCTAATTCAGCAGCAGGTTCAGCTTGAACAGGATGGAAATCATCCAGGACAGCAGTCCAGAAAAGACAAAGCAGGCTGAGACGAAAAAGCGAAATCCCGATGACCAACCTGGAGAATGCGACTTTGCCCATGTCATTGCCCAAAGCTCACCCGAGGACACTATCCATGCCCAGAGGTTAAACACCTGACCTCTGATCTGGAGAGGCTGGCTACAAAAGCCTCCCTCACTCTAGCTGGTTCGCTGACGCCTGGGTCAGGCCTCCTGAAAGTCGGCTAAAAACCGCAGCGGCATCGGGATTAACCGTCCTCTGCACAGACCTCCTGCACCAGAGCTGGATCAATGCGCGGAAAGAGCGTGGCAAATTCTTCTAGGGTCCAGAAACCAGGACAAACATTTTTCTTGATGTGCCATCGGGCCAGAGCCTCCGGGGAAGCCTGAGATCCCCCTTCAGAGGGTTGCTCTGAGCC
Source organism: Synechococcaceae cyanobacterium SM2_3_1 (assembly GCA_012030715.1). Lineage (GTDB taxonomy): Bacteria > Cyanobacteriota > Cyanobacteriia > Thermostichales > Thermostichaceae > JAAUUJ01. The sequence goes on from JAAUUJ010000018.1 coordinate 13,711, forward strand.
GTCACGCCGAAACTCAATCACAGATTGCGAGCCTGACTGTGCCCATGCCGAGGAACAAGGCACCACTCCCAGACAAACACAGAGCAAGGTCAACCTCAGAGATAACCGGAGCATGGCATCCACCCTGATCAGGATCATTCCAGCTGCTATTATTCCCGATCCTCTTCTTTCTGTCCCGCACCCTAGCCTTCGGGATCGATGCGCATCAGCACCTGGTCAAATTCTATTGGCTGGCCATTCTCCACCAGGATCTCCGCCAGTCGCCCCGCCACTTCTGCCTCCAGCTCATTCATCAGCTTCATCGCCTCGATAATGCAGAGGGTCTGGCCCCGTTGCACCCGATCCCCCAGATTGACAAAGTTATTTTCGCCAGGAGCCGGGGCACTGTAGAAGGTGCCGACCATGGGCGAGGTAATGTCAACTAGATGGGACACAGCATTGGGGGGCCCTTTTGGTTTTGGGGCTGTAGTTGGCGATCCGATGTCGTTTAGCAGGGGTTGAGGGGCAGAGGCACTGGCTTCCACAACCGCAGAAGTGTCGGCAACCGAGACCCCCAGCGATCCATTGGCTTTGCGAATCGTCAAGCGAAAGGAGTCATCTTCAATAATTAGTTCCACAACGCTGGTCTGATCAAGCGTCGTCAGGAGATGGCGAATTTCTTCCCAATTGATGGAATCCAAGCGGTACCCAGCCCTTTCCTAATACTGCAACATCCTGGCAACCCAGAGAGAGATCCAATCCCTCTCCTCCTGATCGATGCCCAGTGGTAGTCTCTCACAGAACGTGGCCACGAACATCTCGACCCAAGAGCCAAATTGAGGTCTGTGCTTCAGATCCCCATCCACGTTCCTAGTCGCGCCCCAGGTAGGAATCGGTACGGGTATCAACTCGAATTTTTTCCCCCTGCTTAATGAAAAGGGGCACCTGGATCTCGGCTCCTGTTTCTAACTTGGCGGGTTTTGAACCTCCTGTGGCCGTATCACCCTTCACGCCTGGATCCGTTTCCACGATCTCCAACACCACCGTATTGGGGAGCTCAACGTCAATGACCTGCTCATTCCATCGGAGGATGCTGGCCTCCATCCCTTCCTTCAGATATTTAATCTGAGTGCCGATTTGATCCTGGGTCAGGGGCGTTTGTTCATAACTTTCCATATCCATAAAGACATAGTTGTCCCCTTCCTGGTAGAGGTACTGCATATCCATTTTTTCGATGTTGGCAGAGGCGATCGTCTCTCCCGCTCGAAAGGTGCGTTCTTGAACACTGCCAGTCTGCATATTTTTAAGTTTTGTGCGGACAAAGGCAGCCCCCTTGCCAGGTTTAACGTGCAGGAATTCCACCACTTTCCAGGCATAGCCATCAAGCTCGATGGAAACCCCTGGACGTAAATCGTTACTAGAAATCATAGTGAGGTCCCATGACTGGTGCTTATTCGACATGATTGTACCCTGCAGGCTGATCGGTTTCGGAACTTGCCTGCTTTCTCTTCAGTCGGCGGGGGGCTTGGGCGGAGAGGGAGCCTTCAGGGCTCCACTGTCAATCGGGGGTTGACGCAGATACTGCGGCAGAATATCAGACCAGGTGGAGAGTTGTCCGCTGGCATAAGCTTTGTAAGCCAGGGTGGCCACAGCCTGCACAGGTGGATCTGCCAGGGCCGTGCCGTCCACAATTTCTAGCGAGCAGGGTTGCGCTTGCAGTAGGTGCAGTTGTGCTTGCCAGCTGGAGGTAGACCAGAGCTGCTCCGGTACAACAACGCTCAACTGGTCGGTTGCCTGTGCATATCGGTAAACCGCTCCATACCAGTCCCCCCGCTGGGCATCCAGCTGCACCGCTAGCAGGGAAACAGGATCGGTTTCGATTCGGGCATAGGCCAGAGCCGCCAGACTGGAAACCCCATAAACAGGGAGACACAACCCCTGCCCCAGGGTGCGGGCGACGGTTACCCCCAGACGAGATCCTGTAAAGCTCCCCGGTCCTACAGCCACCCCGATCCCCACCAGATCGGACCACTGCTGGGGGGGCAGAAAATTTTCTAAGCGAGGGTGCAACTGCTGGGCCATCTGCCGCCCCAACGACCAGGTCTGAGATCGTTTCATCTGCGACCCAGACACAGGTTGCATAGCTAGCCCCAGGGTGGGTGTGGTGGTGTGGATCCCCAGGAGCCATCCCTGCATGGGTTTACTCATCCGCTGTTAACCGGGCAGATGCTTCTAACTCCTGCAGCCGCTTCTCTAAATACCGGACCGTACGGAGCAGATCCGGCAACTGGCGCAGGGCGACCGACGATCGTTTCCACTGTGGGTGGGGTTGGTGGGGATAGCCAGCCACCACCTCTCCAGCAGGGACATGATTCGTAATGCCACTCTGTCCCACCGCAGTCACGTTATCCCCCAGATTCAAATGTCCGGCCACCCCGACCTGCCCTCCCAACACCACATGGCGACCCAGGGTTGTTCCTCCTGAAATACCCACCTGTGAGGTCAGCACAGAGTCGGGGCCGATCTTTACCCCATGGGCCACCTGCACCAGGTTATCGATTTTTGTGCCGCGGCCAATGCGAGTTTCTCCCACAGCAGGGCGATCGATGGTGGTATTGGCTCCCACATCCACCCCCTCCTCCAGGACCACCCGGCCCGACTGCAACATGCGATACCAGCTACCATCCGTGAGTGGCACATGCCCAAAGCCGTCATCCCCGATTACTGCCCCACTGTGAATCAGGCAGTGATCCCCAATCACACTGCGTTCATGAATTACACAGTTGGCAAACAGCTGGCAGTCACGCCCGATCTGTACCTGTGGGTAGAGGGTGACGTTGGCATGGATCTGGGTATAGTCGCCAATGATGACACCGGATTCGACCACCACATGAGCAGCAATCGCCACTCCAGCGCCCAACTGCGCATCGGCTGCGATCACGGCAGTCGGGTGAATTCCCGCAGGTAATTGAAACGGCTGATAAAACAGTTCAATCGCTTTGGCGAAACTGAAGCGGGGATAGGAACTGTGCACTGCGGCTAGCCCAGCAGGAACTGGACAGTTAGGTTTCACCAGCACAGCACTGGCATGGGTTTGCTCCAGCAGGGGTAGGAATTTGGACTCACTGACAAAGCTCAGATCCCCCGGTTTTGCTTCCACCAGTGCCGCCACCCCCTGAATCTCTAAATCTGGATCCCCTTCAAAGGGACAGTGCAGGGCATGGGCAAGAGCGTGCAATTTCACCAATGACATCTCCCAACGGCAGAACCTGAGTCTCCATCGATTCTATAGTGTGGAGCTGAAGGTCCATGCTCTCTTTCCCTGCCGCCCTCAGATGTTGACTCCAGTTCTGCGCCCCGATCATGTTCATCTCTGGCTGACCTGGCCGGATCAGGTTCAAGATCCAAAGCTCTTACGGTCCTATCTCGAGATTCTGGATCCTCAGGAACGGGATCGCCATGGGCGGTTTTACTTTGCCAAACATCGGCATCAGTATCTGGTGGCTCATGCCCTGGTCCGGTGCTGTCTTTCCCGGTACGCACCGCTGGCTCCTGAAGCCTGGCGATTCCAGTCCAATGCCTATGGCCGTCCGGAACTGGATCCTACCTGTGGACAGGATCTGCCTCCCTTGCGGTTTAACCTTTCCCACACGGATGGACTGGTGGCCTGTGCAGTCACCCGATCTCGAGATATTGGTGTGGATGTGGAGGCAACCCAACGAGGGGGGGCGCTGCTGGAGATTGCCGAACGGTACTTTGCCCCCGAGGAATTTGCTGATCTCAAACGCCTGCCGCTTGCCGCCCAGGTGAATCGGTTCTTTGACTACTGGACCCTGAAGGAAGCCTATATCAAGGCTAGAGGTATGGGGTTAGCCCTTTCTCTGCAACACTTTAGCTATCAGTTAGAGCAGCAACGGATCAACATCCGGTTCAGTTCAGCACTTCAGGATCAGGCAGCGGTCTGGCAGTTTCTGCTCCTGGCTCTAGATCGCGGCTACCGTGTAGCACTGGCTGTGCACAACGAAAGTAAGGTCCCCTTGCAGCTTGGGGTGTGGCAGACTATCCCGATGCAGGATACTCAGCCCCTGAACTGGTCTAGTCAACTGCTAGCCCAGGGGCCAATTCCATTTCTAGAGGCGGAACCGCTCTGAGACTCCATTGACATTGACATTGTAAATCCCTCTTTCCGTAAAGGTGCCCAGCGGAATCGTCTCTTCAAATTCCACCAGTACCTGAGTGCAGATCAGATCTGTGCGGGTAATGGCGGGTAGATAAACCCGAATACGGTTGCGCACCTGCCGGATCCGCGGAGTGCCCAGACGGTAGCAGGGGTTAGGTAGGAATCCTCGTGCCACCACCCGAACCCGAGGGGGGAAGGATTCGAGAATCTCAACTTCGATATCCTCGACATCGGCGGGGATCACATCAATAGGCGGAGGCAAAGGAACGACAGAAGGCTCCGGCTCCGGTAAAGGCAGGGAAGTACAGGTTGTACTATTGCAGGCAATCGCTGTTTGGGCGCTGGTGGACTCGGAACTGTCCAGGCTGATCACCCCCGGGGTCTGGCTAGAACAGGCGGCGGTGAGAGCAATCGCAACAGCGGATCCCATCCAGGACATCCGTCCCCATAAATTTTTCATGAAGGCCTCCTCACAACACTGAAAATCGTTGAATGACAGCAAAGCTTCAGCTTCCGCTAACACCATACCGTCCAGCTACGGGAAAAGGAACCGTGTAGATCAAGTTCTTAGCAAAAACCGTTCACAATTTCTAATCCTCACAAAATTCCTGAGTTTCTGCAGCCATCAAGCCAAAGCGCTTGCACCCACACCCAAAATCTGGAGGGCATCTCCCACCTGGATCTGTTTGCCTGCCTCTGTGGAGGGGATGGTGGTATTCACAGCCACCCGATAAAAGTGGTGAAAGCGATCAGCCACGGTCCAAGTGGGCAAGGTTTGCTGCCGCTGCTGCGTAAAGATTTTTGGGAAGTTGGGAATGGGTGCGCCTGTCAGAACGTCACGACTGGGGACAACACAGCGCTGACAGGGATTGATCCCCTCCACAATGACCTCCCCAAGTTGAAAGCGCACACAGGTGCCCACCTGACTAAAGAGCTGATCCTCCCAGAAAGGGGGCACCCCATCAATCTCGATGTTAGTGCGCAGTCGTTGCCGCAAATCCTCCACCGTAAGAGTGGGATACCAGGAGGCTAGAGTTTCCAATGTCGCGGTACTGATCAGGGTGGGGCCATTGGCATTAAGATCATCCGGAAACCCGGTGTCAGGATTCTCCTGTAGGGTCACCGGAAATCCAAAAAAATCACTCAACCACCTGTGTATCGCCTCCCGATCCTGTTCCAGATGGCCCGAGAAGACTTGATCGCAATCCTGGAGCTTGAGTGCAATCCTATGGGTGTCCAGATCGATTCGACAGCGGATCAGATGCACCTTGGGCTGGCGTTTGCCATTGACGAAGCGCTGATCGCTATCGAAAAGCGCAAATTCGCGATCATGCTGCAGGGCTCCGCTAGGTAGAATCTTGACCTGAGTTAGCGATTGACCCTCCAGGGACTTGATCGGGAAAATCGAGAGTCCGGCAACTTTTGCAGAGATCATGAGTAGGGTTAAGATTTTCTGCCCTCAGATTACTGGGCCAAACAGGGATAAAGTAGATGCTTGACAGCGAGCATCAGGAATAAACTGCAAGCTGGATGTTGAGGTGTGAAAGGTGGGCCATGCAGCTTTATCTTGATTCAGCAGATCTAAAGGCCACAGAAACCTGGCTCAGTAGCGGATTCTTCTATGGTGTTACCAGCAATCCTCTACTTCTGGATCGGGCTGGATTGAGCAATACGTTGGCGACCTTAAAGTCATTGATGCACGCCTGGCAGCAGATGGAAGCTCAGGAGATCCAGGTGCAAGCCTGGGGAGAAGATCCTGATGAATTACTCGCTTGTGCCCAGTCCCTTCTGGAGGAAGCCGATCAGCTCGGGGCTCGGGTGGTGATCAAGCTGCCTGCCACCATAGATGGCCTGATTACCACACGGCGATTGATCCAGCAGGGGCGAATGGTAACTCTCACCGCGATTTACGCTTCCCAACAGGTGATCCCTGCCCATGTCATTCGAGCAGATTATCTGGCTCCCTATCTGGGACGCATGCAAGATCAGGGCATCGCTGGGGTAGAGGAAATTCAGATCATGCAGCAGATCCTGAATCGGCATCAGAGTTCCACGCGGATCCTGGCAGCGAGTCTGCGGCATCTAGATGACATTTTGACACTGGCGGCAGCAGGAGTTTCTTGCTTTACCCTTTCTCCTTGTCTGGCGGAACATCTCTTTTCCCATCCGCTGACCCAGAGCGCCGCCGAGGAATTTGAAGCGATTGCAGCCCGAGGTGGTTCGTGATCGTGACTGCAGGGGAAGCCATTATAGATTTTACCCCCCGCCAATGGGGTTCAGAATCGGGGTTTTTGCCTCGTCCCGGTGGATCCCTGTTTAATGTTGCCATCGGTCTCGCGCGGCTGGGTATTCCCACAGGCTTTTTGGGTCGCTTATCTACAGATTGCTTCGGGCAACATCTTTACCAATACCTGCAGGAAAATCAGGTGGATCTCACCTACGTTCAGCAGGGTCATGAACCCACAGCACTTGCCTTTGTGAATTTGAGGGAAACTGGAGTCCCAGAGTATGCCTTCTACGGAGATCAAACGGCCGATTCCCATCTCAAGCAGGGCGAGATCCCTCCCCTCGATCAGAGCGTATGCGCCCTCCACTGCGGATCCATTGCGCTGGTGCGCGGACCGGGCGCGGTGGTTTATCAAGAACTGATGCAGGTGTATGCCAGTAAGCGCTTTCTTTCGCTTGATCCCAATATTCGGCCAGCCTTTATTCCTGATCGAGATAGCTATCGACACCAGTTAAGCCAGTGGATCCAATGGGTTGATCTGGTGAAAGTCAGCCAGGAAGATCTGCAGTGGCTTTTTCCAGGGGGATCGATTCAGGAGACAGCCAGACGCTGGGTACAGTTGGGAGCAGGCATGGTGGTGGTCACCCTCGGATCTCAGGGAGCGGTTGCATTTATGGATGAACACGAGATCGTGGTGGGAACCGAATCAATTCAGGTGGTGGATACGGTCGGGGCTGGAGATGCCTTTATGTCTGGACTTCTTGCTTTTCTCTATCAACAGGATCTCCTGAGAAGCCCTCTGGCTGATCTATCTTTACCTCTAATCGAAAAGTTGCTAATCTTTGCCAACAAAGTGGCTGGATTGACCTGTCAACAGGCTGGATCAAACCCTCCTCGACTCTCAGATTTGATTTAATTAACAAGTCAATCACCAATTCAGGGGATCATTCCTGTGGCCCGTTCCTTTCATCGAACGTGTGCAACCGTTGATCCAGAAACCTGAAGAGATGTAGGAACTGACGGTGGTTTTTCTAATTCACGTGATTCGGGGGAAAGACTCTCCTGACAACACGACCTGTCTCATCTACAACATCATAAGGCTGTGTCTGAAGCTCTTCAAACAAGATAGCAACTGCCAGGATCTAGCTGGACGGGATCACCGCCGACCCCCGACGGAAATCACTGAGGAGGATAGCGACTCACGCCACTATTGAGGTAATCAAGTTTACCCGCAGCTGATCATGCCTACCGCTTCCCTGTCTACCCCCGTTCTGCCTCAAGCCAGCCAGCAACAACAGCACTTTCTTCTGATTGAGGATGAAAAAGGCCGCCGGGTAGTGAATCTCGATGCTGCCGCTTACTCTCTGGGCCGCGATACCACCAATAGCATTCGCCTTCAGTCAAGTTCAGTTTCTCGTCAGCACGCCCTGTTACTGCGCATTCCTGATCCCACGACGCGTCAGTATCGCTATCAGATTATGGATGGTAATGCCAGCGGACAACCCAGCCGCAACGGTTTATTTGCCAATGGGCAGCGGACTCGGCTGCATGAACTGCATAATGGCGACTGCCTGAACCTGGGCAAGCAGGTGCGAATTTCCTACTTTGTTCGCTCCGGACTTTCTCCCCAACAGCAACAATCTCTGCCCCCGGTTCAGTTTCGCAGCATCAAACAGCGACACACCGATCCGCTGGGAACCCGATGCTTTGGTGGTTGATCCCCAGGGTTAAGGTCAGGATGGGAACACGCACCGCAGGGGACCGCGATATAGTTTTACAGAACGGTCTTGCACAGACATATGACCTGGCTCTCCTTTCTCTCAACCACCTTCTGGGCTGTATCCACCGGATTCTGGATCTGGATGCTGATCGACTGTGCCCGCAATGAACGGGAGACCTATTGGTTTTTTATTATTCTTTTCTTTCCAGGGGGCGGAGCTCTCATTTATTGTCTTGTCCGGTATCTCCCCCGCTTCAATCTCTCGACGTTACCGGCGTCATTTCAGCTCAAGCGATTCACCCGCAAACAAGATCTGTGGAACGCCCAGGCGGCGGCTCAAACCATTGGCAAGGATCACCAGTATCTGGAGCTGGGTAATGTCTACTTTGATATGGGCCGATTCCAGGAGGCTGCCGCAGCGTATCAGACGGCACTGGACAAAAGCAACCAGACCAATACTCAGGCCCTCTGGGGCTTTGCCCAAACCCAGATCCTGCTGAAAAACTTTAGAGAAGCGCGCGAGACGCTGGAAACCCTATTGAAACTTGATCCTGATCATAAATTTGGAGATGCCTCCGCGGCCTATGGTCAGGTTCTTTTTGAGCTGAAGGATCTGGAAGCAGCCAGAACCCACCTGGAGCGCCACCTGAAACGCTGGACCAGTCCAGAAGGGCGCATGATCGTGGCCGAAATTGCCATCCAGCAAGGCGATCCTGAAACAGCCCGCACCCAATTGCAAACCATGATCACCAATCTCAGGGGAGGTCCCCAGTTTCATTACCGCCAGCACCGCCATCTGATCCACAAGGCGGAACGCATGCTCAGAATGCTCAAGGCGCTGCCCTCCTCCTGAGACCCTGATCCCAGAAGCGTTGTTGAGGGCCGTCTATCTCAGAACTGTTCTGAGGATCCCCTCACACGTTAAGGTGATAGAACAGGGTTCTGAGGATTTATGACTAACCGCTTAGCTGCTTGCCACAGTCTCTACCTGCGCAAACATGCCGAGAACCCGATTGATTGGTGGCCCTGGGGGCCTGAAGCTCTGGCCAAGGCCCGTGAAGCGGATCGACCGATTTTTCTCTCGATTGGCTACTCCAGCTGCCACTGGTGCACAGTCATGGAAGGGGAGGCCTTCTCTAATTCAGCGATTGCTGAGTTCATGAACCGGCATTTTTTGCCGATTAAAGTTGATCGTGAAGAACGCCCTGATCTAGATAGCATTTACATGCAGGCCCTGCAATTGATGAGTGGTCAGGGGGGCTGGCCTTTGAACGTTTTTCTCACCCCTGAAGATCTGGTCCCTTTTTACGCTGGCACCTATTTTCCGGTTGAGCCTCGCTTTGGACGACCGGGGTTTCTGGAGGTTTTACAAAAAATTCAGCAGTTCTACAAGCGAGAACGAGACTCCATTACCAGACATAAGACCCAGCTCCTGGAGGCCCTCAGCACCCTCAGCCAGCACACCCCCAAAAACCACCTCGCCCCCGATCTGCTTCTGCATGGGTTCAGCAAAAATCTGCCCATCGTCTCCAATTCAGGCATGGGTCAGCAGTTCCCGATGATGCCCTATGCTCAACTGGTGCTGCGAGTCATTCGCCTATCCACACCCATTCCCATGGATGAGGTTTTGATACTGGAGGGATCAGATGCTCTGGCACGGGTACAACAGCGGGCGATGGATCTGGTGCTAGGGGGCATTTTTGACCATGTGGCCGGGGGGTTTCACCGCTACACTGTGGATCCCACCTGGACGGTTCCCCATTTTGAAAAGATGCTCTACGACAACGGTCAGATCCTGGAGTTTCTGGCAGATATCTGGGCCGCAGGGGTGCAGGATCCAGCGATCGAGCGGGCTGTGAACCTGACGGTGGGCTGGTTGCGCCGCGAAATGACGGCCCCAGATGGGTATTTCTACGCCGCTCAGGATGCCGATAGTTTTGTGGATGCTCAGGCGGTTGAGCCCGAAGAAGGAGAATTCTACGTTTGGCAGCCGGATACCCTGCATGACGCTCTCACGGGAGAGGAATTTGATCAGCTGGAAAGAGCCTTCAACATCGCTGCTCAGGGAAACTTTCCAGATCGACCCGGGTATCTGGTGCTGCAGCGGCTGGTGGGAGGAGACCTGGATCCACTGGTAGAGCAGGCCCTAACCCAGAAGCTGTTTCAGGCGCGCTACGGCCTTGATGCAGAAGCTCACTTTCCTCCAGCCCGCACTGCTCAGGAGGCAAAAGAGACCCCCTGGCCGAGCCGGATCCCCCCCGTGACAGACACCAAAATGATCGTGGCCTGGAACAGCCTGATGATCTCGGGGCTGGTGCGGGTGTACCAGGTGTTTGGCTGGGAATCCTGTTTGAACATGGCAGTGAAAGCGGCAGACTTCATTCTCAAATCCCAGTTTTCCGATGGCATCCTGATGCGGCTCAATTATGACGGGGTGGCGACGGTGGCGGCAAAATCCGAAGACTATGCCCTCCTGATCAAGGCCCTGCTAGATCTGCAGCAAACCTGCCTCCCTCTGGTGGGGGAACCCTCGGCCCAGGACTGGCTTGCCCAAGCTAGCAGCCTGCAGGCCCAGATGGATGAACGACTTTGGGATACCACTAACGGGGGCTATTTTGTCAGTGATGACAGTTGTGGTTCCGAGCTGCTGGTGCGGGAAAAAGAATTTCAAGATCACGCTACGCCTGCTGCTAATGGCATTGCTCTGACCAACTTAACCCGTCTAGCGTCTTTAACTGGGGAACTGGACTACCTGGATCGAGCGGAACAGGGATTAAAAACCTTTGGGGAAATGATGTCTACCCAGCCTCGCTCCTGCCCCAGTCTTTTTGTAGCTCTGGACTGGCACCGCAACTTTCTCAAGGTCACCACCCTCACGGATCACCTGTCGATACTGCAAAAAGAATTCTGGCCCACAACCGTTTTTGCCCCTCCTGATGATCCAACCGCTCCTTTACCTGCTGATCACGCAGGCATGGTCTGTGTTGGACTCAAGTGTCTGGATCCGGTCAACACGTTCGAAGAAGTGCGCAACCAGCTGGTGACCGGACAAAACCGTTTTCTGGGCCATCGGTCTGGCAGTTGATTTTCAAATCCAGCAATTCGTTCGTTAAGCTGGAGATCCTGTTCTCCTCTGCATGCTATGGCCCAGACCCTGACTGGTAAAGTGATCATTGATAATCGTCGTGCCCGTCACGAGTACGAGATCCTGGAAACCCTGGAGGCAGGGCTGGAGTTGACTGGCACTGAGGTGAAATCGATCCGCGCAGGTAAGGCTAATCTGCAGGATGCCTTCATTCTCATCCGCGAGGGCGAAGCCTGGCTTTTGAACATGCACATTTCCCCCCACAACACCGCCAGTAGAGTCTTCAACCATGATCCCACCCGTCGTCGGAAGTTGTTGCTGCATCGCCGCGAGATCAACCGCCTGCGGGGAACTATTGAACAGAAGGGACTGACCATGATCCCGTTGAAGCTGGTGCTGAGTCGGGGCTGGATCAAGGCGCATATTGCCGTGGCTCGTGGTAAAAAGCTCTATGACAAGCGGCAGTCTCTGAAGGAGAAACAGGTGAATCGTGAGGTGCAGCGGGAATTAAAGGCGCGTTGAGATCAGATCAGATCTAGACACAGCCTGGAAAGAAGCTCTGGATCTCTATTTCGAGCCTTCCTCTCCCCAGAAGCTCATGCCGCTATCAACTGGGATCAGTCGGTTGAGTTCAGATCTCGCAGCAGAGAGTAACCGATCACCTCCTTGGATAACACCATCAGATCCGGGATTCGTACCGTGGCCCGCCGCCCACTCACCACCACCTCAGTCTTCATCCTCAAGCAAGCAAACAGAACCCCAGCCTGAAGAAAAGAAGCAAACAGAAATGAAGCGATCAGGACATTGATCTCACTTTCTGTGGGCATCAGCCGTAACTCCCCGTCCTCAAGCTCATAGAAGGCATCCGTTCCATCATCAAATTCAAGGAACGCCTCCAAAGTCATCGGCTGCGACACTACCAAGTCACTAACCGGCAGCAGATTCGCCATAGCTATTCACTCGCTAATAGCACTCAGGAATGATCGCTATCTTGACACTTCCCACCGCATAGGCGGATGGGAATTCTTGGTTCACTGCCTAACCGTAACCCCGCAGGCTTGCTCCAACGAGGCTAGAGGGTCAGACTCCCCAAGCATATACGTTCCCGTATGCCCTACGGTACGCAGTCCCTAATGAAATACTTGAGACCGAGATCCAACCCTACAATCTTTCCGGTTGGTTCCACGTCAATCACTAGATCAACCCTAATGCAGCACTGTCCATAGTATCCATCGGCTCTTTTGAGGAGTCGAACTCGCTTGACATCCTTCAGGTCATAGAAATTAAGATCTCGCGTCCCCTTGAGTTTCAGGGTGCCGATATGATTACCATCGGTGAAGGTGATGCTCTTGCGGTTCTTTGAAAACTTATACCCACTGGACTTGTACTCAACCGAGCGGCAATGCTTCTTGAATTTGGGATAGCCCTTCTTGCCCAAAAACTTCTGCTTGCAGTTGTCGTGAAAGCGTGAAATCGCGCTCCATCCTGTTCAACTCATTGGCAAAGGGGAACTCGAAGGCCAGCACTGCGCAGTATTTGTTGAGGTCGTATTTCGACACACCACCGTTATCCCTCCAGTACCGCAGACATTTGTTCTGGATGGAATTGCCCAGTGCGTATCGCCTCGTCAATGGCGCGATATTGGCTCGCTTTGGCGCAAGCCTTGAATTCTAAAACGAGCATGATTTCGACCGAATCACGATGAACTTGTGCTAACACGTTCAGCATAAGATGAGTTGATGTTCTTTCTGCGTTGATATTTTAGAGATTGGCACTATCGAGCCGTCGCGATCCATCCCCAGCGCATAGGCGGATCGGGTATTCCGCGAAAAAGAGATAACAATGCCTTTAGCTCACCCGATTCCTGTTGAGAAGGGATCCTGCTCCAGAACTGGCGCTCCACGGATCGTGAAGGCAAAGAAACTGGGCAGGTGATGGTGGACTAACATCGGAAATTCATGGAGCTTAGCGGATTCGAACCGCTGACTTCTTCAATGCCATTGAAGCGCTCTACCAACTGAGCTAAAGCCCCGCATCGGCCAAAAAGGCTGGCAAAAACTGCGCGGATCTCATTATCTAAAACCCCCCAGTAGCTTGTCAACCTTTATGACTCAGTTCCCGATCTGCAGCACTTCCTCAGCAGGGGTAACCGAGAGGACAGGAGAAAGGCACCTTTAGGGGTAGGCTAGAGGGTGTTGTGGCTGGGGGAACGACCTTGACTGTACGGATTGTGCTCGTCCGCCATGGAGAAAGCACCTTTAATCTCACAAAACGGATTCAAGGCCGCACAGATGAATCTTTGCTGACCGAACGGGGCCGCCAACAGGCGATCTGTGTCCAGACCATCCTGGCCGAGATGGAATTTCGCCAGGCCTACACCAGCCCCCTGCAACGCGCCTACGACACCGCTGCGCAGATTACGGCCACCAATTCTACCCCCTTAATTTCCTCGCCTCTTCTTCAAGAGATCGATCTTTCTGCCTGGGCTGGTATGACTTTTACAGAGGTAGAAACCACCTATCCCGAGGGTTACCGTTGCTGGCGCGAAACCCCGGATCAAATTGCCATGTCTGGTCGTTATCCTGTCCAGGATCTGTGGCAGCAGGCCAGGGAGTTTTGGGCTTTTCTCGGGCAGGATCACCCCGATTGTCTGGAGCATCAACCCAGTGATGACGTGAGCACCTTTCTGGTGGTGGGGCACAGTGGCATCAATCGCGCCCTGATCAGCACCGCCCTGAGGATTCAGCCTCGCTTCTACCAGCGGATCGGGCAGGACAACTGCTGTATCAGCGTACTCAATTTCCCGAAAGGGCTGAATCATCCTCCTCAACTGGAATCCCTGAATCTCACAGCCCATCTCGGGGCTGCCCTGCCCAAATCTAAAGGAGGGTTGCGGCTACTCCTGGTTCGGCACGGCGAAACCCAGTGGAATCGAGAGCAGCGCTTCCAGGGCAAACGAGATATCCCCCTTAATGAAAAAGGAGAGGATCAGGCCCAGCAGGTGGCCGCCTTTCTGGCCTCGCAACCCCTGGATATTGCCTTTTCCAGTCCCCTAAAGCGATCCTGGGCAACCGCTGAAACCATCTGTGCTTATCAAATCGCAGGACAGGCAGCCCACCCCAACCTGGATCTCAAGCCCATTCCCGAACTGCAGGAGATCTGCCACGGGCTTTGGGAAGGTAAGCTGCAATCGGAGATCGAGAGGGAATTTGTAGGGCAACTGGCAGCCTGGCAGACCGCTCCAGAAACGGTACAAATGCCGAAAGGAGAGAATTTGAACCAGGTGTGGGATCGCACTCGTCAGGGCTGGATCCGTGTTCTGGACACGATGGAGACTTTAGGATCCGATCTGATCGGGCTGGTGGCGGCCCATGATGCCATCAATAAAGCTGCGATCTGTCAGGTGTTTGATCTGGATCCGGCTTCTTTCTGGTGTTTTAAGCAGGGGAATGGAGCCCTCACCGTGATTGATTATCCGGAGGGCAAGTAGGGCGAGCCGGTGCTGCGGGCCATGAATATCACCAGTCACATGGAAGGCGGGATCCTGGACTGCACCGCAGCGGGAGCGCTTTAGGCTCAGGCAACACCGTGGGTTTCAAACCAGGCCTGTAGCCGTTGCCAGCCATCCTCAGCAGCCTCCTGGCGGTAGCTGGGGCGGTAGTCGGCAAAAAAGGCATGGGGGCATCCGGATAGACCACGATCTCGGAGTCTCCTGCGGCGGCTGCGATCGCGGTTCGCATGGCTTCCACGGTTGAGAGCGGGATCCCCTGATCCTCACCGCCGTAAAGCCCCAACACCGGAGCATTCAGTTCCGCCGCCAGATCTACAGGATGCGCAGGTGTTCTTTCGGTGGACTCTCCCACCAGGCGACCATACCAGGCCACCCCTGCCTGCACCGCCGGATTGTGGGCTGCATAGAGCCAGGTGATCCGTCCTCCCCAGCAAAATCCTGTGATCCCCAGCCGTTCCGGATCGGCAACCCCCTCCGCCGTGGCCCAGGCCACTGTGGCATCCAGATCGGTCATCACCTGTTGATCTGGTACTTTGGAGACCACTTCACCGATGATCTGTTGAATATCCGTAAGGCTGGAGACATCCCCCTGGCGCACAAACAGTTCAGGGGCCACGGCCACATAGCCCAGCTTGGCAAAGCGGCGGCAGATGTCCTGAATGTGTTCATGCACGCCAAAGATCTCCTGCACCACCAGCACCAGCGGGAAGGGACCGGCTCCCAAGGGCATGGCGCGGTAGGCCGGAATCTCTTCTTCCCCTACAGGAATCATCACGGCTCCTGCCACCAGACCCTCGCTATCGGTGCTGATCTGACTGGCGGCGAGGGGGTAGGCGGCCAGGGCAAACCCAGTGGCCAGGGCTGCGGTTTGCAAAAAGCCCCGTCGACTTAAGGGGGGAACTCCGGTGGAGTGGGATAAGGTCATCAGATCCTCCTGCGGCAATGCATTGCTTCGGGCCGATTGTATGCCTTTTCCTGAGGGATTGAATTGCGCGCTTTCTCAGGCTTCTCGCTAAATTTCTGACTGCAGAGGCGTGTCCTGTGGGGGGGGGAGGGCTTGAGTGGTGAGACGACCCTGTTTTAGGGACCACTGCACATCCGCCAGATCCACCAGTTCCGCCGGATCGTGGGTGACCACCAGAATCGACCAGCTTTGCTTTAATTCCTGCAGAAGCCGAATGATCTGACGCCGCACCGACCAGTCCAGTCCCGCTGTCGGTTCATCTAAAAGCAGGAGAAAGGGGCTGCGGATCAGTTGCACCGCCAGGGCCAGTCGCCGCTGTTGACCACCACTCAACTGGGTGGGGGATTGATTGAGGGCGATCTTTTGCAATCCCACCTGTTGCAGTGCCTGTTCAATCTCTTGCTGGTGCAGCTCCGGATGCCCAAATCGTAATTCTTCCAGGACCGTCAGGCCACAGAAATGCCGTTCCGGAAACTGAAAGACCAGGCCAGCCATGGCCCGTAAACGGGAGGGCTGTAGGGGAGAGCCATTCCAGCAGATCTGGCCACGGGTGGGGGTTGCCAGCCCAGCCATCAGTTCCAGTAAAGTACTTTTGCCCGCCCCACTGGCCCCGACAATCAGCCCCAGTTGCTGAGGTCCCAGTTGCAGATAAATATCCTCCAGAATCGGATGAGGGCTGGCCGCAGGATGATAGGTAAGATGACTAACGTTGAGCATGACCCAAGCGTAACCAGAAATCGCCTGTGTGCATTGTTTTTCTGAGCAATTCTGGGGGTGGCCATGAATCCACCGGATGATCTGCCAACCCTTCTGGGGGTGGATATAGGGGGGACGTTTACCGATCTGGTGGTGTTGCAGGGACAACGCCTGCTCACCGCCAAGGTCCTGTCCACGCGTTTGCCCGATGAAGGGGTCTTTACGGCCCTGGAGCAGGTGCGGATTCAGGATGACGCGGTGTCCGCATTTAATCATGGGATGACGGTGGCTACCAATGCCCTTCTGGAACGCAAAGGCGTGCCAACTCTGCTGCTGATCACGGCGGGCTTTCGGGATCTACTGGCCATTGGACGCCAAAACCGTCCGGCTCTTTATGCTCTGAGTCAACCCAAACCCGATCCCGTCATCCCTGGCAGCCACTGTCTGGGAGTTAAAGAACGCTGTGGTCCCCAGGGGATCCTGGAACCCCTGACCGAGGTAGAGGTGGAGCGGGTGGTGCAGGAGGTGACCAGATATCGATACACAGCAGACATTCAGGCGGTGGCTGTTGGTTTTTTGTTTGCCTTTCTCTATCCTCAGCATGAGCAGCAGATGGGATCGGCCCTGCGCTCCCGTTTTCCCGATCTGCATGTCTCTCTTTCCTCGCAAGTGGCTCCAGAATTGCGGGAATATGAGCGCATCACGACCACAGCGATCGATGCTTACCTCAGCCCCAGAGTTGCGGTTTATTTGCAGCGGCTAGCCCAGGGGTGCCAACAGCGCCAGATCCCGGTTCCTCAGATCATGCAATCCTCCGGTGGGGTAACCCCTGTGGAAACGGCGGCGGCTCATGCCTCGATGCTGCTCCTGTCTGGTCCTGCGGGTGGGGTGTATGGAGCCTCGGCGCTGGGGCGGCGGTGTGGGTGCCTGAATCTGCTCACCCTGGATATGGGAGGCACTAGTACCGATGTGGCCCTGATCCAGGAGGGGCAGCCCCAGGTCACAGCTCAGGCGGAGGTGTGCGGATTTCCGATTCTCCAGCCCCAAATTGATATTCACACCGTCAGTGCTGGCGGAGGATCCCTGGCCCGTCTGGTGGCAGGTGGGGGTTTAGAGGTGGGTCCGACCAGTGCTGGTTCTGATCCGGGTCCGGCCTGTTATGGGCGGGGGGGAACCGCTCCCACGGTCACCGATGCCAATCTCTGGTTGGGATATCTGCCGGATGGAGGGCTGCTGGGGCAGGACGTGCGTTTGCGTCGGGATCTGGCGGAAGCAGCGATTGCGCGTGTGGCTCTTCCCCTGGGCCTCAGCTATCAGGAAACGGCGGTGGGGATCCGAACCCTGGCAAATCTCCACATGGTGCAGGCGCTGCGGGTGATCAGTGTCGAGCGCGGCCTGGATCCAGCCCACTTCAGTCTCATGGCCTTTGGGGGAGCAGGGCCGATGCACGCCTGTGATCTGGCCATGGCCCTGGGAATGCAGGAGATCTTGATTCCAGCTGCCTCTGGGGTCTTATCGGCTCTGGGGATCGCGGTCTCGGAACGGCGGCGGGATTATCGGCGGGCTCTCCTCCGTCCTCTGACCGCTCTGGTAGAAAGCTGGAATTCTTTACTGGCGCCTCTGGTGCAGCAGGCCCAAGCGGATCTGAATTCCCCAGTCCTCTCCGCCAGTCTCGATCTGCGCTATCTGGGCCAGTCTTTTGAACTGAACCTGCCTCTCGACGGGGAGGAGTCTATCGCTGCGGTCCAGGAGCGATTTCAGGGCCTGCATCAGCAGCGCTATGGCTGGTCCGATCCCTCGCGAGGGATTGAGGTGATTCACCTGCGGCTCCAGGCACAGCAAGCCCAGCCGGATCTTCCCTGGCCCGTTCCTGAAGTGCATGGAGATCCCTGGTGGGGTGAACGACAGGTCTGGATCAAAGATGAGTTCCGTCCGGTGTCGGTGCTGGATCGCAGGGGGATGTCGGTCGGGATGTCGGTCAAGGGTCCTGTCATCATCCTCATGCAGGAGGCGACCGTGGTGATCGATACCCAGTGGCAGGGGAAAATTGATACCTGGGGCACCCTGGTCCTGACCCGCCAGGATGTTGAACTTTAGCCATTTCCGAAAAAGATAGGTTTGTGACATAATGAGAAGCTCTTGTGCTGCCTTAGTGCTGCGCATCTATCTGGCCAATTAGGGGATAGGAAGATGATGCATGCGTCACTATCTGGCCAATTAGGGGATAGGTCATTAGCTCCGGTGGGAATGCACTGCATTCTTGAGCTATACGACTGCCCGGCCAACCTCCTTAACGATCTGGAATATATTCAGCAAACGTTGCGCACCGCTGCTGAAAAAGCCTGTTCAACGTTACTGGGGGAAGTCGCTCACCAGTTCAACCCCCATGGGGTTACAGCCCTGGCGCTGTTGGCGGAGTCCCATATTTCTGTGCACACCTGGCCCGAGCTAGGGTATGTGGCTGCCGATGTATTTACCTGTGGCACCCACACTCAGCCAGAAACTGCCTGTGTCTTTATGATTACGGCCTTTCAGGCGGAACACCACTGTCTCTACAGCCTGCCGCGTCGCCCGGAGGGATCAGCTGCTGAATCTGCAGACTCGACTCCATCGGTGACAACTGCTGATGCAGAAGGGGAACCCATGATGATTGGCAGAGGCAGCTAGGCATGGCCGAGAGCTCAGAACCGTTCCTCTGGCTGCGGGAGCGACATACCGATGGGGATCAATATCTGCATGGGGTGAGCCGGATCCTGGCCCAAACTCGCACTGCCTGGCAGGAGATGCTCATCATCGAAACCCCAGTTTACGGCAAAGGTCTGATCCTGGATGGCCGCTGGCAGTCTTCCCTGGGGGATGAGTACCTTTACCATGAAGCGCTTGTGCATCCGGCCCTGATCTGTCATGGTTCTCCCCGTCGTGTCCTGGTTCTGGGTGGAGCCGAGGGAGCCAGTGTGCGGGAAGTGTTGCGCTGGACCACTGTAGAACAGGTGGTGATGGTGGATATCGATGCGGAAGTGGTGCAACAGTGCCGCCAGCATCTACCGGAAATGCATCAGGGCGCCTTTGCCGATCCGCGCACCGAGGTGGTGACCGTGGATGCTCAGGAGTATCTGAGTAACACCACAACGGAGTGGGATGTAATCATCGCTGATCTCAGCGATCCTGTGGAGTCGGGTCCGGCCTTTCCCCTCTTCACCCAGGAGTTTTACCAACGGGTTTTCCAGGTGCTGTCACCCCAGGGATATTTTGTCCTGCAGGCGGGCTCTGTGGCTCCTCCTGAGATCGATATGCATGCACGGACCCTGAAGACGCTGGCATCTGTCTTTGCCCATGTGCTCTCCTATGTTACCTGGGCTCCCACCTATGGGGTGCCTCTGGGGCTAGCGCTGGCCTCCTCGCAGGCGATTCCCACCCGTCCCGATCCAGTGCAGGTGGATCAGGTGCTGGCCACCCAAACCCAGGGAACTCTAAGATTCATCGATGGCGTCACCCTGCTGGGATTACTGCAAACCCCCAAGCCGATTCGCACCGCGCTGGCTGCTGAAGAGAGCATCTATACTCTGGCCGATCCACCCCAAATTGCCCCTGGCTAAGACAGATCAAGAAGTTGAAACGGTTAATCATGGCAGATGGTAAAATCAGATGAAAACAAGCATATTAGGGGTGGAAGCATATGCCATTTAAAGAGAGAATATCAGGATGCTTTGGAATGGCGAGTTTGTTTTTTGCAAGCCATCTTGATGATAGGAAAAGAGCCAGAAAAATGCTTATAGAAGCATTAAGTGAGACAGAACTTTAGCTGAGTTTAAAGATGCTATTGCTGCTTATCTAAACGAAGCAGAACTTTCTGAAAATGATATAGATACACAGATACAAAGAGCTTTGAGTCTCAATTGCTACTTTGAGGATTAACCAGCAGATATCTTGACACTTCCCACCGCATAGGCGGACGGGGTATTCCGCGAAAAAGAGATCACGGATGACACCAGAAGAGATCCAAGCTGCATTTGCTGCACAGCTCCAGGTTAATGAGCAGATATTTAGATCGATTGAGGAGGAACGTCGGCTGGTTAGTGATCTCCGTTCAACTCAGGCTGAAGGGGATGTCAGGCTAGATCGTTTGTCGAGGATCGTGGAGCGCTTCATTGATGTTTCATCTCAACGCTTCTCGGAACATGAGGAACGGCTCCAGAGGCAGGAACAAATTGTGGAGCGGCTAGAAATGCTTCTCGAAAATCTCTTGCGGCAGCCACCAGCCACGGAGAACTAAAGGTGAGATCCACTGAATCTCCAGGGCTAGCGTTGGTGATCCTGAGCTCTCCCGCTACGGGATAGTCATTGCAGGGATGATCAGCCCACTGACTCGTGGCACGGATAAGGCTAGTCTGATCTGAGAACATCACGACTCTTTGGCATGCCCATCATTTCAGTCTGCCATCTGACCAAGACCTATCCGGTTGCTGTTAAAGATCCGGGATACGTGTATCGGTGTGTGGATAAGCGCTGTTGAGCCCGTTGCAGATCCAGATCCAGATCAGTAATGGAGGCATAGCGCTGGTCTGAGTCTTTTTGCAGACACTTCAATATGATCTGCTGGACAAACTCAGGAATTTTGAGAGATTCAGGGAAAGGATCAGGGGGACGGGTAAGGTGGGCGTGTAACCATTGCTCGGTCGGCGTATCTTCCGGCAGCCCAAAACAATTGGTTCCCACCAGCATCTCGTATAGAATCCCACCCAAACTGTAGATATCAGAGCGGCCATCGATCCGTTCCCCTCCCCGAAACTGTTCCGGCGAAGCGTAGGTGAGGGTACCCCAGAGAAGGCCACGGGTGACCAGCCCGCCGGTGTCAATCTCTCCCACAAATTTGGCCAGGCCAAAATCGCCTAGCTTCACGGTTTCTCGTCCTCGGGATCCCTCCAGGACAAAAATATTGCTGGGGTTGAGATCGCGGTGCACCACCTGCACCACCTGCCCCTCCAGCATTACACCTGTGTGGGCCGCCCGCAGAGCGACACCGATATGACGGGCCAATCGCAGCGTGCGGGAGACCGACAGACGTCCCTGCTCCGCCAGGATCCGCTCCAGGGTTGGGGCCTCCACATACTCCATCACCAGAAACGGACTCCCCTGCCAGCCCTCCGTTAGTACAACCTCAGCAGATTCGTGAGCAGCCGGGGGAGGGGGGCCCCAGTGGATGGGAGTCAACCCGTGATCCAGCACCCGCACCACCCACTGATCCTGAAGATGGAGAGCAACTTCAACCTCTCGTTCAAAGCGGCTACAAGCCTCAGGATCCTGGATTAGGGACGCCAGCATGATTTTAATCGCCACATACCGCTGTCCGGTCGCTGTTGAGAGCTGCAGATCGACCGCACGATAGACCCTGCCCATGCCCCCCACCCCCAGCAATCCTTCCAGGCAGTAGCGGTCAGCCAGCAGCAACCCCGTCCAGGGATCAGGTGAAAGTGGGAAGGACATCTGACCTTCAACTCCATCAGGAAGGGGGAGGATGACTTGAATCCATGCTGTGTGATCTCCGCAGGTCCTACAACCCCACCCTCAGGGGGATAGGAACGGTAGATTATTCGTCTTCGGCGAAGACAAAACGGTAAAGCTCATCCACCGTCGGTTCTGGACTATCCAGCGCAAAGGCAACGGCATCTTCAATTTCGGCCTGGAGCTCCTTTTGAATGTGCTGGAACTCGGCTTCACTGACCAGCGCATGTTCCAGTGCATACCGCTCCAGGGATTTGAGGGGATCTCGTTGCCGCCAGAACTCCTTATCCTCCGGCTGGCGCAGCTCATCGGGATCCGCCAGGGAATGCCCCCGGAAACGGTAGGTAATGCATTCCAGCAACGTGGGGCCTTCTCCACGGCGAGCACGGGCAACGGCCTCCTGAGCTGCCTGTCTGACCGCCAGAACATCCATGCCATCCAGCTGGTAGCCGGGCATGCCAAAAGCAGCAGCCTTTTCAAAGATCTCTTTTTTGGAGGTGGCCCGCTCATGAGCCATGCCAATCGCCCAGAAGTTGTTTTCCACCACATAAAGAATGGGCAGATCCCAGAGGGCTGCCATATTCAGGCATTCATAGAACTGGCCATTATTGCAGGCCCCATCTCCGAAGAAGCAGGCGGTCACCTGATCTGTGCCCCGATACTTGGCCGCGTAGGCAGCTCCGGTGGCCACAGGAATGCCTTCCGCCACAAAGGCAAACCCCCCCAGAAAATTGTGCTCGGCAGAAAACAGGTGCATCGATCCCCCGCGACCTTTGCTGCAGCCCGTGGCTTTGCCAAACAACTCCGCCATCACGGAACGGGCGGGCACCCCTGCACTCAGGGCATGCACGTGATCGCGGTAGGTACTGCAGACATAGTCATCGGGGCGCAGACTTTTAATCACCCCGGTAGACACAGCTTCCTGACCGTTGTAGAGATGCACAAACCCAAACATCTTGCCGCGGTAGTACATCTCTGCGCATTTGTCCTCAAACAATCGGCCCAGAGTCATGTCATGGTAGAGCAGCAGCACCTCTTCTCGACTATGGTCGAGCGCAGGGGGTGCCGATATCACCTTGTCCTGAACCATGGGGAAGTGCCTCTACGAGAATGGCCAAGCGAGTAGCTGCCTACCGTCGGAACGATGTATAAACGCTAACGTCTGATCGTTTCAACGCAACAGGGGATGCATTATTTGCTAGCATCTCAAAGTATCACAATGTTGGGTACCTGCGTCATCCTTGAGGGCTTTCGGACTTCCTTTGACTCGCGATCCCACTGATTCCACTGATGTATGTCAATGCTGCCGTCACGCCTGATTAGTGGGATCGTTGCGATTATTTTTGCCCTGGGGGTCACCTGGTCGGGTGGCTGGGCCTTTACGGTGGCCATTGGTCTGATCATTCTGCTGGGGCAGCTGGAATATTTCAGTCTGGTGGAGGCCAAAGGAACCGCTCCGGCACGGCGGACCACCATGGTTCTCAGTCAGGTGGTAGTTCTCTTTCAACACCTACAACCCGACTGGGTGGGTCCTGTGTTCACCGTCTGTGGTTCCGTGATCTGCTTTTACCTGTTGTTCAAGCCAGAGGTGGCCACGATTGCCGATGTTGCGACCTCGGTCCTGGGATTTTTCTACTGTGCCTATCTGCCCAGTTTCTGGATCCTGGTGCGGTCGTTGCCGTTTGCAGATCAGAGTGGGGAAGGACTGGTGGTAACGCTGCTGGCCTACACCTGCATTATTGCTGCGGATGTGGGGGCTTATGGGATGGGACGGGCGATCGGCAAAACCAGCCTCTCGATCATCAGTCCGCGGAAAACCGTGGAAGGAGCTGTAGCTGGCATTCTCCTCAGCACCTCCCTTGCCATGACCGGAGCCTTTTATTTACAGTGGCCCCGCTGGTGGTTCTGGGGGGGGATTATTGGCGTGCTGATCGGGATCACCAGCCTGTTGGGGGATCTGACGGAGTCGTTTGATGAAGCGGGATGCTGGGGTTAAGGATTCGGGTCATCTGATTCCCGGACATGGGGGGGATTCTGGATCGGGGAGATAGCTATGTCTTTACTGCTCCCCTGGTGTATTACTTCATGGTATTGATGCGCGCCATTGCCGAAGGGGAACTCTGGTAGATAGATCTCCAGGCTATCCATGCAGAAAAAACAGACGGAGACGGGAGTCAAAGCCTACCAGCGTCAGGATCAGGAATGGCGTAGCAAACCTTATTCCGACTGGCACCGTACCCTGGATCGGCGGCTGTTGATGACGGATGTGGATTTTATCGAATGGCGCTATCGCCAGGGAGAGCTGGTGGCTGTGGCGGTGATTGAAGTCACCCGTGTGGATCGGGGGAAAACCGTCAATTCGGCTTACCTGCAGGCGATCATTGCGCGGTTTGAAACTCGGGATATGCAGGCCAAGGCGGCGAGAAAGGTGGCCACAGCTCTGGGGGTATCCGCCTACATTGTGTTGTTTCGTGAGGACTGCAGTCAATTTTGGGTGTACAACCTAAGCCATCCCCAGGACTGGCAAATGTTTGATCCGCTGCAGATGGAGCAATTTTTACTCAAACTTTAAGGGCTAGGAAATTTTACAGATCGGCTGGATCAATGCCCAGTTCTAGTAATTTAGCAGCTAGTTTCTCCGCTTTTAGTCGTTCCTGGTCAGCCCTTTGTCGTTCCTGTGCTGCTTTCTGCTCTTCCTGTTCTGCGGCTTCCACGGGGGTGGGGATCAACTGACTTTCAGGGGTGAAGAAGCGCAGTTGCTGGTTGTAGACCCCTAAATAAAGGCCCAGCTGCTGACTCCAGAGATGGCCCCGTTCATTGGCCTCCAGAGATTGATACAGACCATCCACCAGGTGAAATCCCTGCAATTCATGGGGGGGCTCGGGATCAAACCAGAAATAATCGGGGGTGCGCCAGATATCCTGGTAAATCTGTTTTTTGAGACCTCGATCCGTATTTGCAGTCGATTCTGAGAGAACCTCGATCACCACATTGGGATAACGCCCCTCTTCTTCCCACACCACCCAGCTTTTACGGGGCTTGCGCTCGGTTCCCAGCACGACAAAAAAGTCGGGGCCCCGAAAGAATTCTGACTTGCGCTGCCGCGGACTGTAATAAACCGTGAGGTTGCCACAGGCATAAAAATCCTGGCGATCCCGCCACCACCACTCCAGACACTGGATCAACAGGATCAATTGCCGCAGGTGCTGTTCTGTTTCCAAGGGCGGTTCATCACTGTAGAGATCACCAGGCGGAAAAAGGCTGACCAGGGCAGGATCTGACTCAATAGTTTTCTGATCTGAGGCTAGGGTCATAGTGCTGGGATTGCACAACCACCTATTGTGACATCCTCCAGACACCGACCCTAGCGGGTACGGTAGTGGATTCCCAAGATCGCTCTTGAGGCTTCCTGCTTCATCGGGGTTCCCAGGCAACCATCCTCCACAGGCAGGATCACCGTCTGTCCAACGGCTACAAGACCTCGCTGTTCCACGACTTGAGCAGCAGCAACATCTCGATCAGTTACATATCCACATTCATCGCAATGATGCACTCGTTCACTCAGTTTCTTTTTACCAGTGTGCGCTCCACAATCAGGGCAAGTTTGACTTGTGCCATTAGGGTCAACCTTGGCAAAGTAGACACCCCGTTTCCAACCCCGAC
>JAAUUJ010000143.1 GCA_012030715.1 Synechococcaceae cyanobacterium SM2_3_1
AAAAGCCCACTTGTTATTAACCAGACTATCATTTCCTCTGAATGAACAAGTTGATCAAAGTCACCTCGTTCATGATGCTTGTCCTGAATTCCCTGAGGAAGACACCCTTCCGGTAAGCGAATCCTGACGAAGAGATTGTTGGGGGAGGGGGCGATTACGTTCTGCAGGCATAGGGGTCGAGATTGGCGCAGCTGCAGGATCACTACGCAATGATTGCCAGGCGGCCCTGACGCCAGCCCACACACTCTGGGCGTTGGTTTGGGCTCCTTGAGCCTGGAGGCGGGCAGAGTCCAGAGAGCGATTGACCTGTTTTAAAACCTGGCCTGCACCTTTGACCCCATCATCCACACTGTCGGCAATTTCACTCACCTCTAATGTGGTTAGTCGCAGGGCCTCCAGTGTGGGTGGAAGCTCTTGCAAGAGGGTATCGAAGAAGCGCTCAACACTTTTGGCGGCCCGTCCCAGTTGAATCACGGCAGGCAAGAGCGTAATCACGACCGCAAAGAGTCCGGCAGCAACCAGCCCCACCGAAAGACCTAGCCAGAAAACAGGATCATTCATCAGGTGTTATCTCCAAAGGCATCTGGTTAGGTGTTCAGGTCTCCGTGGTTACTGAAAGTTGATCGGTTGAGGTCACCGTAGCAGAACGGGATGCTTCTGTAAGGGTAAGTGGAGACTCATCTGAATGCTGAACTGCTTGATCTTCTGCCCGGAGCCGCTGCTGGGTGAGATCGTAACGCTTCTGGGCCATGGCTGCTTTTCCTGTGGCGATAGCTTCCTGCAAACGAGCCAGGGTTTCATCCAGGTTTTTTTGGGCGCTATCCAGAAGTCGCTCGGTTTGTGTGTGGAGATTGCTGGACATGTCTTCAGCCACTTCCGGTAGGGCCTTCGCGGACTTGCGCAAAAACCGCCGTGTCTCCTGCCCACTGCGAGGAGCGATCAAGAGCCCCACCACTGTGCCCACAGCAGTGCCGAGCAGTAATCCCCCCCAAAATGCACCCGCACGATTGTCTGCCATGGCTCTCCGTGTCTGTTGCGAATAGGACACTCACCCTCCATTACAGCAGGTTAGTGCCAGAAACACTATGAACCCAAGAGGGAAATTCAGGAACCTGGCCACCCATAATTTCAGAGGCTGATTGTGATAGGGTATGGCCACAGTGGGTGTTGCAGGTAAATGCCATGACTCTCATTTCCATTTCCGGTCGCTGCATGGTAGAGAGCCCCCAAGCGCCTGCACCGATTGGTCCCTACAGTCAGGGAATCGCAGCCCAGGGGGCCTTTGTCTTTGCTTCCGGTCAGATTGGCGTCGATCCCGAGTCCGGAGAGATGGTGGACCAGGAGGTGAGTGGCCAGACCCGACAGGCGCTGCGTAACCTGGCCGCAGTTCTAGAAGCTGGTGGGACGGCCTTGGACCATGTGGTGAAAACGACTGTGTTTCTGGCGGATATGGATGATTTTGCCATGGTCAACCAGGTCTACGCTGAGTTCTTCCAGATGGGGGCTCCTCCAGCTCGTTCCTGTGTGCAGGTGGCCCGTCTACCCAAAAATGCCCGCGTCGAAATCGAAGCCATTGCCTGGCATCCTGGCTCAACAGTGACCTCCTCGCCACACGCACTCTGAGATCGGAATTTAGTCGAGCCCACGGTAGGTGGTGGATTCCTGATCAATGGGTTGAGAGGGGATGCTTTTAAGCGAGAGTTTCTGAATATTGCTGTCCTGCATAGAGCGGTGGTAGTAGAGGGCTTTCACACTGCCTGCAAACAGCAGTTCATCACCATCCTTAAGATCGTGGGCCACACATCGTTGGCCATTGACCTGGACTCCATTGGTGCTGGGTTCACCCATCTTGTTGCCGTCCATGAGGCGGTAGCTGAAGCCTTTCTCGGTCGGCACCCGCATGAAGATCGCATGCTGGCGAGATACGGCGTCATCGTTAAGAACAATACTGTTGGTCTGATCGCGGCCAATTGAATACATGGCGGCCTCCAGGGCATAGGCCCGCTCCCCCTCAGGCTCCAAGACAACGCAGACATGGATCCGGTCATCGGTTGCTTCCGGTTGTAAACGTGATCGAACCATAGTGATGCATCTCTCCAGTAGGTCTCTGCAGTAGGAACTTGGTTCCCTCTCCCCATCAACATTGGGCCCCAGCTCCGGATGCTGATGCAGCACCATATCCCAGCGCCGATACCTGATTCCGGCCAGCCCGCTTTGCATAGTAGAGCATCTGGTCTGCCTCAGTCAGCAGATCCTCGGGAGTGGCCAGGCCAGTGGTAAGAATGCTGACCCCAATACTGAGGGTGACCGACAGGGTTTGCCCCTTCCATGGGATCGGTGTAGCCGCGACTTTTTTCCGCACCTGCTCCGCAAGCTGAATCGCCTGTTTCTGGTTCATATCTTCGAGTAGGATGCAGAACTCTTCTCCCCCGTAGCGGGCAAAGGTGTCTGTGGCTCGCAGCAGGGGCATGATCCGTTGACAGAGCTGTTGCAGAACATGATCTCCAGCATCGTGGCCATAAGTGTCGTTAACGGATTTAAAGGCATCAATATCCAGCAGCAGGACTGCTAAGGGGACTTGATTCTGATGCGCAATGGTGACCTCATCCGCCAGCTTTTCCAGAAGGTACTCTTTGCGATAAACTCCCAGCTGGAATCCTGGACTGCCATTGAGTAGACCACTTCGAATAACAGCTGATCGCTGGTGCCGCGCTCGTAATAACGAAGTCGCACCAGGCCTAGTCGCAGGGTATCTCCATGCCGTAGCTGATGGGGAGTACGAATGCGCAGGGTGTTAACGTAAGTGCTATTGGAACTTCCCAGATCGGTGACAACATACCCGATCTCCTGTTGCTCCAGACGGCAGTGCTGTCGAGAAACACTGGGCTCATTGATCCAGATATCAACGGCATCCTGGTGGCGACCGATGACAGTGGCCTCCTGATGCAGTTCAAATCGTTTACAGGGGGATCCGCCTTTGTACCAGACCAGAATGGGATGAGGAAATTGCCTCTCCATTTCAGTAGAGGAGGTAAACTCCTGATCTTGAGCAAGCGTTTTAAAATTGCTGCTTGCCAGCGGTTCATGCGTCATACTAGCCCAGTCATGCTAGGTCAACTTTCAAACATTCATGGCCCACGGTTATGTTGCAACCATTACTAGACTACTGCAGGTGTCTCCAGAAGACATCTCTTCCACCCTGTGTTTCAGGGGAATTAGTACCGACTCCCGGACGCTGCAGCCCGGCATGATCTTTGTGGCATTGCGCGGTGAGCACTTTGATGGTCACGCGTTTATCCCCGCTGCCATGGAGAAAGGAGCCGTCGCCGTGATCTCGGAGCGGGAGGAGTCTGTTCCCCACTGGCGTGTGCCCGATACCCTGGCGGCCTACCAGCAATTGGGGCGGTGGTGGCGTTCGCAGTTCTCGATTCCGATCATCGCCATTACCGGATCGACCGGCAAAACCAGCACCAAGGATATGGCAGCTGCGGCCCTGAGCCGCTATGGACCCGTCCTGAAAAGCGCAGCGAACCACAACAACGATATTGGGCTAACCCAGACCCTCCTACAGATCCGTTCAGAGCATCGCTTTGTGGTCGTGGAAATGGCCATGCGAGGGCACGGTGAAATTGCCAGACTGGCCCGCACTGCTCAGCCCACCCATGCGCTGATCACCAATGTGGGCACTGCCCATATCGGTCGTCTCGGATCAATCACTGCCATTGCCCAGGCCAAGTGTGAGCTGTTAGAGATCGACTCCCTCCAGACCGCGATCCTGAATGCAGAAGATCCACTGCTGCTGAAGACGGCTGCGAAGGTCTGGTCCGGCCTTACCCTCACCTACGGGCTGACTCAGGGGCATGTGCAGGGTCAATGGCTGAACTCTGACCAGCGGGTGATCTATCGCGATCAGTCCCTACCCGTACCCTACCCCGGTCGGCATCAGGCCCTGAATTGGATGGGAGTGATCGCCCTGATACAGTCCCTCTCGCTCGATCTGCAGGGGTTACAAGCACCGCTCCATGTGCCTGCGGATCCAGAGGGCAGGAACCGGATTCTGTCGTTGTCTCCTGATCTTGTCATCCTGGATGAAACCTACAATGCGGCTCCTGAAGCGATGAAGGCGGCTTTGGTCCAGCTGAAGGACACGCCCGGACGGCGGCATTGGGCGATTCTGGGGCCGATGCGAGAACTGGGTGACTTTGCGGCTTCTCTCTATGCGGAGGTAGGCAAGACTGCTGCCTATCAGGATTTACACCGTGTGTTGCTCCTGGATCCTGAGGGAGAACTGCAGCCCCTGGCAGCGGCCCTGCCCCCCACAAAGGTGCGTGTATTTAGGGATGGGACGGCCCTGGTCCAGCTGCTTCTTGCCCAGGTTCAACCCGGAGATCGGATTCTGTTTAAGGCAGCACGAGCAATTCAGTTGGAAAGACTGCTGCAGCAGTTCCTGAACCAGTGGCCCCAGCCTCCCTCGGGAGGTTAAGCATTGTTCACTGATAGCAACTTAACGATACAGACTTTGACTCCACCGTAAAGAGTTACTACGGTTCCGCCGTGTTGTTGACGGCAGGATTCATTCTGATCCGCAGGGAAGGTTGACCTTCAGGTGCAGGCAGATCCCGAGATTCCTAAGTATGAGGAATAGGAGTGGAAAACGTCTTTGCCCTGATGCAGTCAATGCCCTCTTCAGCATCATTTTTTGTCTCACTGCTAACTCTTTGAAAAAGGTTGACCTCATGATGACGACTTTTTTGGCTGCCGTTCCCGCGACTCCTTCCTGGTCTCCCACCGTTGCTCTGATCATGATTGTGTGCAACGCGGTAGCGATCTTCCTGTGGAAAGTTATGCCTGCTCTGATCAATGCCTGGTTAGGAGCTCTGGGGTACGAATCTCGCGCTAGCTTCGCGGTGCCAGACGGAAATTCGGTTTACACTTTTAACTTGCCGGGGATGCCCCTGACTCTGCCAGAGCTACTGGCTGCTGGTAGTTTTGGCCATTTGATTGCTGCAGGTGTGATCCTGGGCCTAACCCGCCTGGGAGCCGTTTAGCTGATGTGGGACTTGCTTTTGCTCAGGCAATCCTAAGGTGATCACTCTGGACAGGGGCAGCAATTGCGACTATCAAGGATTAAAGACTTTTTTTCTGCCAGCCTTTTCTCACTTCTCAGGTGGAGAGGCTACAGTAGGCGCAACAGTCCTCTAGCAAATCCCTAGGGTCGTTTTATGAAGATGTCAACTAACCTGGTTAAGCTGGCCTGCTTACTTCCAGCGACGTTCCTGATCGCGGAAGCCTCTCTGGCCTGCCCATTTCGCTCTACATCTGCCAGCTCTGCTGGGCGTAACACCACCACCGTGATGGTGCGCCATGGTTCCAACTACCAGCTGCTTCCGGTTTCCTTTGACACCCAAGCCGAACCTTTTGGCTTTATCGGTGTGGCCATTGAACCTCTGTCTCCGGAGCGAGCTCAAGAGATGAACCAAGAGCGTGGCTTCTTTGCCAATCTCTTTTCTTCCGAGAAGGCTGTGCCTGAAGTTGAAGGGGTGCTGGTGATCCAGACTTTAGAGAATGGCCCTGCTGATCTGACGGGTCTGCGGGAAGGGGATGTTCTTCTCGGTGTCAACGGTGAGCTGGTCCGCGGTGTCCAGCAGGTGCAGCAACTGATTAGCCGCACTCGGGTTGGCCAGGAATTACCTCTCACTTTCCGCCGCGGTGATGAAGTCAGAACCGTGCTTGTCCAGACTGGTGATGGTCGTTACCTCAAGCCCCTGATGCTGAACCAGTAATTCATTCTCCATCTGCATCTCACCAGGGTGGGATGTCTGGATATGCGCTATTCAAGTTGGATATTGAGCTGTGAGGTGAGTCGATGGTCTTGCCTCACACTTTTTTTATGGGTTGTCATCCTCCTCCTGCGGTATCTGATAGAAACTCAAACAGCTTTCTCCATAGAATCGCTGATCGATCAGATTAAATTCTTGCTTCCCATCAGCCAGGCAGCGGTTGTGCCGATGTTCAACGATGATCCTGCCCGCGGCAGCCAGGTGGCTTGCCAGTAGCGGCCACAAGTGCAAATATAGGTCCGATTCGTACGGAGGATCAAG
Organism: Synechococcaceae cyanobacterium SM2_3_1; assembly: GCA_012030715.1. GTDB lineage: Bacteria > Cyanobacteriota > Cyanobacteriia > Thermostichales > Thermostichaceae > JAAUUJ01. Next base: position 6,102 of record JAAUUJ010000143.1, read on the forward strand.
ATAGATAAAGTTGAAGGGGCCAAGATCGATCGTCTGACGCAGGACTCGCACCGCATCTGCCTGGATCACCCGAATTTTTTGCTCATCCTTAGCCAGCTGCTGCCAGTTTTGCCGAGTGATTTGACAGGCTGCAGGATAGTTGTCAATGCCCACAACCTCTGCAGCACCCCGCACAAGGGCCTCAGCGCCGATAGAGCCTGCTCCACAGCAGATATCTAACCAGCGGGAGTCCGCCACCTGCCCCTGGAGAATATTGAAAAGCGCTTCTCTGACTCGTCCACTGGTGGGACGGGTGGATTGCCCTGGCAAACTCTTGATGCGGCGATTGCCTCCGATCCTCATTCTGATCTCCCGAACGGCTCCCCGGCTTCCCCGATCTTTTTCCAGGATGTGAGGGAGTTGCTTACCAAATCCATCTTGACTGTTTACAATGAAGCCTGTGTTCCTGCCTCAGGCCCACCTGGTCTGATTCTTGCCCACAAATCTTGAGCTCAATCCCATGGATCTGCCGATTGCCCCCTCCGATTTTCCTTGGCTCTCTACTGTCATTCTCTATCCGATTGTGGCGAGCCTGTTCATTCCCTTAATCCCCGATCCGGCGCCAGGGGAAAAATTTGAGCTGCGTCTAGCTCAACGGATCCGCTGGTTTGCCCTCTTGATTGGAGTCACCAATCTGATCTTGCTGGTGGTGGGGTTTGTGCTTAATTACGATCCAACGGTGGCGGGTCTGCAGCTGGTGGAGCGATACAACTGGGTGCCTCAGGTGGGCTTGCGCTGGTCATTGGGGGCGGATGGTCTCTCGATGCCCTTGATTCTGCTGACGGGCTTTGTCACCACCCTAGCGATTCTGGCAGCCTGGCCAGTGACCCTGAAACCTCGGCTGTTCTACTTTTTGATATTGGCGATGTATGGCGGGCAGATTGGGGTCTTTGCTGTTCAGGATATGCTTCTGTTTTTCCTGATGTGGGAGCTGGAGCTGATCCCTGTTTATCTGCTCCTGGCAGTCTGGGGTGGATACAAGCGCCTCTATGCAGCCACGAAATTTATTCTCTACACGGCTCTCAGCTCTCTCTTTATCCTCCTGGCTGGCCTGGCGATGGCATTTTATGGGGATACTGTGACTTTCGATATGCAGGCACTGGCAGGCAAGTCTTATCCCTTAGTATTCCAGCTGCTTCTCTATGGCGCTTTCCTGATCGCCTATGGGGTCAAGCTACCCATTTTCCCTCTCCACACCTGGCTGCCCGATGCTCACGGTGAGGCCACAGCTCCGGTCCATATGCTGCTGGCTGGAATTCTGCTGAAGATGGGGGGATATGCGCTGATGCGCATGAATGTTGGCATGTTACCTCAAGCCCATCTTTACTTTGCGCCAGTCCTGATCGTGCTGGGGGTGGTCAACATCATCTACACTGCCCTGACGTCCTTCGGCCAACGCAACCTGAAACGCAAAATCGCCTACTCCTCCATTAGCCACATGGGGTTTGTGCTCATTGGTCTGGGATCCTTTACCGAGTTAGGGATGAGTGGTGCCATGTTGCAGATGATTTCCCATGGATTGATTGGGGCCAGTCTCTTCTTTTTAGTGGGAGCCACCTACGATCGCACCCACACGCTTGTCCTGGAAGAGATGGGAGGGGTGGGACAAAAAATGCCCAAGATTTTCTCGATGTTCACCATCTGCTCCCTCGCCAGTTTGGCTTTGCCGGGAATGAGTGGATTTGTGGCCGAAATTATGGTGTTCCTGGGTTTATCCACCTCGGATGTCTTTGCTGGACCTTTCAAGGTGCTGATGGTTTTCCTGGCGGCGGTGGGGGTGATCCTGACGCCGATTTATCTCCTTTCGATGCTGCGTCAGATCTTCTTTGGTCCAGAGAACCAGGAGCTGACCGCGCATGAGGAGCTGGTGGATGCCGAACCGCGGGAGGTGTTTATCATTGCCTGTCTGCTGATACCCATCATTGGGATCGGAATTTATCCCAGACTGATGACGCAGATCTATGAACCCACTACCAATGCTCTGGTGGCGGTGATTCGACAGCAACTGCTGCCCGCTTCTACGGCCCTGGCGGTGCCACAGGATCCGATTCTCAGTGAGCTTCCTGCCCTGCAGGCTCCAGCTTTTGAGGGGACTTGAGACTCTAAAGGCCCTGCCAGCCAGGCACAACATCTCCTAAGCATGGATCAGAATCTTGGGGTGGTGCTGAAGCACAAATGGCCAGAAATCGGCTGACTCTGCGCATGAGCGATTGGCACCTGACCTCAGGCCTGTCATACTTTGTTGGGTTTGCTTGTCAATCACATGGAAGGAGACGACAAGAATGCAAGGCTGGCAACGGCAATCAATCCTGGCACTAGTCGTACTATCGGTCTGGGGGCTAGGAAAACAGGTGCTATCTCAGCAGGTCGTTCCACGATCACTGGACCCCTCACTGATCCCGCAGGACTGGATTGCCTTTACAAAGGATGACACCCCCTTTGGAGGGGACGGTATACCCATTATTATCATTACACCGCCTCCCGACGCTTCTCCTTCTCCCACAGCCACCCCCACGACCCCGGTATCTCCAGCCCCGACGCCCACTGGACAGCCCACGCCTACAGCATCTCCTTCGCCAACGCCCACTGGAGAACCAACGCCCCCCGCCCCTACTCCTTCCCCGACCCCTGCTCCTTCCCCGACCCCCACTGCTTCTCCCACCGAGGAACCATCTCCCACCCCTGCTCCTTCCCCGACGCCCACTCCCTCTGAGGATCCGGACTTCTCTGGAACCTTCATGATTTCTGCCACTGCTATCTCGCAGTTTGGTTCTGCAAATGGATCAGGGATGCTTGCCCTTACCCAATCAGGAACAACCGTCACCGGTAGCGGCAATATCACCTTCATTTTCCCTGGGGCTGATCCCTTCACACTGTCTGGAGCCATCAATGGCACAGCCTCTCGAAATACCTTGAGCTTCTCTCTCCCAGGTCAGGCTCCCTGTGGCAACTTCAGTGGTACGGCTACCCTGAATGGCAATAATCTCTCTGGCAGCGGCTCTACCTTCTGTGGCTCCCAGGTTGGCACGATCAATGTGACCTTCTCAGGATCCCGATAAGTCCACCATCCCCTCTGGTGACATCGCTCGTGGAATCCATCCTGACCAGGCCCTGCTGCAGCTGGAGTTCTCCTCTGCTTCTCTCAGGATGTTCTGTACTCCTGATCAGCTGGGCGGCACCCAATCGCTGGCTGCACTGGCACGGAGCTGCCTGGATTGCTCTGGTTCCTCTCCTGCTGCTCTGTTGGGGACGAGGGTCCTTTCAGAGTCAGATCAAGATACTCTTGGGGATCTGGGGTCCGGCCTCGGTCTTGATTTTCTGGCCCGACTTTCTTGCAGTGCAGTGGCTGAGCTGGCTGGAGATCGCAGTGGGGTGGATGATTCTTCTTTTGCTTCCTTTCGGACTGGTCTTGATCTCCTGGATCAGTTTGTGGGTTAGCCGTGGGGTTCCCCCAGGGTTCCGTCCCTTTTGCCTGGCTTCGGCCTGGGTGAGTTGTGATCTCCTGCTGGGGGTCTGCCGCTGCCCCATCCCGCTTCACTGGGGAGTCACTCTCTATGATTGGCCTCCAGGTATACAGATTGCCGATCTGGTCGGGATCTGGGGGGTGACATGGCTGATCGTTTACGTGAATGGCCTGATTGCTTTGCTGATTCAGGAAGGGCCACGCCCTCATTTGCGCCCCCTGATGCTGGGGACTGTGGTGTTGCTGGTTGGGGTTGGCAGCTATAGCCACCTGCGTTTGCAGCAATTGGCGACCTGGCTCCCTTTGCCATCTGACCTGAGGGTCGCGGCCCTGCAACCTGTGGGATGGTTAGAGCGAGATCGCAGCTGGCTCTACCGTGAACAGCAGTATCAGGTGTTGCTGGATCTATCCCTGCAGGGCATCCGAGAGGGGGCCACGCTGATTATCTGGCCGGAGGGGGCTTTGCGGGCTCGTCTGTTAGGCACGGATCTGGAACCCTATCTAATTCATCCTGTAACTCAAGCATTGCCTGCTCAGGGAGGATTGATTACAGGGTCAGCTGAACCTGATCCTGACTTTATTTCCGGAGAGACTGCCACGAGAAGAAACTATAATACAGCCCTCCTGTTTAATGCCCATGGTGAACTTGAAGCCTGGTATGGCAAACAGTGGATCTTTCCTTTCTTCGAAGCAAAACGCTTTAGCCCTGCCCCTGGAGGATACCAGCCCCTTCAGAGTTCATCTCTGGGGCGATTGGGGGTGCTGATCTGTTTGGAAAGTGTGCTTCCTCACCCCAGCCGAGCCCTTGTCCAACGGGGAGCAGAGGTGCTGGTGGTGATTGCGGATGACAGTAGCTTTGGCAACAGCTATTGGCCTCGCTTGCATGCTGCCCTCGCCGTCTTTCGGGCTGTGGAGAATCGTCGCAGTCTGGTTTTGTTAACAATACCGGCAGCAATCTGATCGTGGAGCCAACAGGGAAATCCAGCAGCTGGGCTCCTGTGTTTCAACCTCAGGTGCTGGTGGGGGATCTGGGGCGCTGGCAGGAGATGACTCC
>JAAUUJ010000144.1 GCA_012030715.1 Synechococcaceae cyanobacterium SM2_3_1
ATATATTTGCCCGACATAGATTGTTTGATAGCTTTAACGAACCAAGAATTCAGGAGAGTCCAAAGGTGACTGGGAAATGCTGTACCTTGCAGTTAGCGCAACAAGTGCTGTGTTGCCTTTAGAGGGAAAAGGAAAATTAAGAGTATCGAAATGTCAGTTAAAAGTCTTAGAAGAAAGAGCCTCAGCGTAGGGAGAAATTGATCGGTACACTGACCCAAGAGGGAATAGCTTCGCCATTTTTCTGAGCAGGAGCAAATCTCCAGGTTTGAACAGCTTGTTGGGCAGCCTCATCCAGCACCGGATATCCACTAGAGGCCACAATCTGAACCTGGACCACTTGACCATTCTGATCAACCCTGGCTTTGAGGAGTGTAGAACCCTCCTGATTCATCCGCCGAGCTCTTTCTGGATATTGAGGCTCTCTCAGATTTTCAGGCAGAGGACGAGCCAGGACATCGGGTGTTGTGTCCTCTGGAGTCTGTGGCAGTGGAGTGGGATCTGGGGTTGAGGGGGTTTCAACGGGTTCTGCAACTGGGAGTTGAGGGGGCTACAGGTTCTAGTACAGAAGATGCTAAAGGTAGGGGTGATGAATTGGGAACTGAGGACTGGAAAGCATTGATCAAAGGAGTAAAGCGAGTTTGTGGCACTTGTTGAACAGGGGCTGGGCTAGCAGGCTGAGAAGGTGGGGATGGCACTGGAGAGGGGACTGGTAGCAGCGGAGTTGGCACAGAAGTGGGTGGTGCAGTCGGAATTGGTGTAAGTGGCGGAGTCGGAATTGAAGTGGGCTGAGGAGGGGGAGTAGCTAAACTAACTTCTGGCTCTGAAATCACAGGTTCAGGTGGGGGTGGTGGCGGTGCAGGTGGGGGTGGCGGAAGTTCTGCAATCGGTTGAGGTTGGGCAGGGGGTTGAGGGGGTAGCTCGGATGGTAGCTCCATCATTTCAAACCGGATCATCTCCTCTGCCAGAGTTGGAGGTTCTACCGTTTGGAAAAGTCGCATCGCGATCCAGAAGATCAATCCATGCACAAGCAAGGATCCCAACAGCCCAAGCCGTAACCAGAGGCTGCGCACTGAATTTTGTCTCTGCTGCTGGATCAAGAGATCAATGGGGATTTTCTGTGTTATTACCCAGGGTTTTGGCGATAGGGTGCGGCTGGAGATTGGGCTGGGGAGATGCAGGGACCAGAGTGAATACCAGCAGGCGCGGCAGGTATAACTGCAACTCCAGAGTTTCTCCGCGGCTGCAAGACTGTGATCCACGATCGATCCGGTGAGATGGGGTTTGTCGAGGGCAGCGACTGCCAGATCCAGATAGAGAAGGGTGAGTCCTGTGCAAACCTGTTCCCAAGCCAGCCATAAGATTTGAAGCTGGTAATCTGGCCTGAGGGCAGAGGTGGGCCATCTTTTACCAGATGGATCCGGCTTCGTTTTCTGAGCTGAGCTAAACATTGGAGGGCAATGGAGTGGGGAGGCTTAATGAAAAGATTAACAAGTATCTACCAGGATAGATTCTCATTAATAGAGAATTTAGTCCAGAGTCCTATAAAAACTGATTGCAACTAGCCATTGATCTAGGGAGTACTCGTTTGTATAAAATATGGCTAAGTCATGCTGATTTTTATTGCTAACTCACCAGTGAGAGCCAAATTCGGTGTAAGAAATTAGTTGAATTCTCAATAAGATGTCATACTTGAGAATATGAATTCAGGAACTACCGATGGCTCAAGTCTTACTACGCCCCTTTAACCAGATCAGCAGCAACGTGGTGCTTCTGGATGAGAGTGTCACCACTCCAGTCTGTAATGGTCTTAATATTCTTCTGGCTAGCTTCCAGGCTCTGTATCTGCAGTACCAGAAGCATCATTTTGTGGTTGATGGCGCAGAGTTTTACATGCTGCACGAGTTTTTCCAGGAAAACTACGAAGAGGCCCAGGATCATGTGCATCAGATCGGGGAGCGCCTGGATGGCCTGGGGGGGTGTACCGGCGGCAAGCTTTACCAAGTTGGCCGAGTTGTGCTGCTTCACGCCTGAGGAAGATGGGGCCTTCTCCTGCCGCACGATGTTGGAGCATGATTTAGCTGCTGAGCAGGCAATTCTGGGTGTGTTGCGTTCGCAAGCCGGACAAGCTGAGAGCCTTGGGGATCGGGCCACTCGTTATCTCCTGGAACAGATCCTGCTGAAAACGGAAGAACGCGCCTACCACATCGGTCACTTCCTGGCCCATGACACCCTGGTGAGCTGGAACGGTCGAGCTTAGGGCTGACGCGATAACTTCTTATGCAACTGCTGCCAGATCTGTGGGGGGATCTCCTCAGGTAAAGCCTGCCTGCGGATCCTCTTTGCATCTTCCATCAAGTAATGGATCCCAACTTTGAAGTGGGAGTCCATCATGCTACAGCGGCGGTTGGGTTGGTGACGAGCTTGGCCCAGATAGAAATCAACCCAGCCATTGTGCTGATCACGATCCACAGGCAAAGGTTCTTGCTGGTTAGACATTCTGGCCGCACCCAACCGTGGAAAGCGACCAGCACTTTTGCAGTTGTTCCACCAGCCTGGGGCGGGGGGATCCAAACTGATGCACCACGCTCTGGAGCTAAATGGCTTGCAGGTCATCATGGATCTCTACCAGTAAATCGCCATCTTGGTCACGCCAGTCGTGAATAGACAGTTCCTCTAGCCGTTGTCGGATCGGGTGGTATTGCCAGCGAGGGATGTCAAGCCGCAGGTGTTGCGGCCCATTGATTTCATGCTTCATCCGGTTAATTGGAATCAGGGCATCGACAAGCAAGGGATTAATTATTGCGATATATTCTAATTAAATATCCTGAGTGTGACTTTAACAAATGGCCAAAGTAATTGCAACAGGTTCTCACTAGTGAATCACTGGCTGACGATCCGCTCCCAACGGATACCGTTCTCATTTCGCTTACAGGCGCGAGTTCCCCTCTGCATGGCTTTGCTACTGGGCTTGGCCCTGATCACCCTGATCTTCAGTGTTGGCCAGGGAGACTATCCGATTTCAGCCCTGGATGTGCTGAAGACCCTTCTAAGAATCCCAACCCACAACCCCGATCACGACTTTGTGATCAATACCCTACGCCTACCCAGAGCTCTGGTGGCATTGGCCGTGGGGATAGGGCTGGCGGTCTCGGGAGCGATTTTGCAAGGGCTGACCCAAAATCCACTTGCTGATCCTGGGATTCTCGGGATCAATGCTGGGGCCAGTCTGGCGGCAGTATCGGTGATCGTCTTATTTCCCTGGGTCCCCACTGTCTTATTACCTGTATCAGCCTTTCTAGGAGCCATGGCTGTAGCCATCAGCATTTACCTATTGTCATGGCGGCAGGGGCACGCACCCATGCGACTGATCCTCATGGGCATTGGATTGGGGGCGATAGTAACAGCCTTCACCACTGTGCTGGTCACCTTTGGGGAGATCAACAGTGTCAGTCAGGCCTTGATCTGGTTGACCGGAAGTGTCTATGGACGTAGCTGGGAGCATCTCTGGCCTTTGCTTCCCTGGTTACTGGGGTTTGGACTACTGAGCTGGCTACTGGCGCGCGATCTGAACAGTATGAATCTTGGTGAAGAGGTGGCGAGGGGGTTAGGGGTGGCGATTGAATGGCGGCGTAGCTGGTTGTTACTGGCCAGTGCTTCTCTGGCAGGATCGGCGGTAGCCACAGCAGGAACGGTTGGGTTTGTGGGGTTGATGGCCCCTCATCTGGCCAGGCGCATGGTGGGACCTGCCCACGAGGGACTGATCCCTGTTGCTGCTTTAATTGGGGGAGTGCTGGTGATGCTCTCGGATTGGGTAGGGCGATCTCTGTTTGCTCCGATTGAGATCCCCTGTGGTTTGATCACGTCTTTGCTGGGGGCGCCATTTTTTCTCTATCTGCTTTACCGCCGTTGAGCAAACTGAGTTCATAATAGCGAGAACTTTTACGACTTGCTAGAAGCAGGCGCGATCCGATCCATATTCAAGAATTCGGCCCTGTTCCAGAATCATGATCTGATCAGCTCGCTCTACCGTTTGGAGTCGATGGGCGATGATCACACCAGTGCGGCCCTGCAATAGCTTCTGAGTTGCACGCTCAACCAATCTCTCGGTCACGGGATCCAGCCGCGATGTTGCTTCATCCAAAATCACTACTCCTGGATCTTTGAGAAAAGCACGAGCCAAGGCCAGTAACTGGGCTTGCCCAGCCGATAGGCCACTATTTTGAGATCCGAGAATGCTGTCAAGTCCTTGGGGAAAAGTATGCAGCCATTCACTCAATCCCAGGAGATCCAGCACCGAGAGAATCTGTTCATCCTTAATCTGAGGATTAAACAGACTCAGGTTATTGCGGATCGTTGCTTGAAATAGTTGCACATCCTGGGTCACCAAACTCAAATGTTGCGAGATTTCACCTAGGGGGGTTTGGGGAAGCGGGATCCCACCCAGATATATTGTGCCGTGCTGAGGATCGTACAGGCGCATCAGTAACCTTGAAAGCGAGGATTTCCCACTCCCTGTCCGGCCTAATAACCCCAGCACCTGTCCTGGAGGCAGGGAAAAAGAGATTCCTTGCAAGACCCATTCCTGCTGTTCGCTGTCAGGGTACTGAAACCAAACATCCTCAAACTGAATCGAAAGTGATCCATTTGTGAGAGGCTGTGAACCTCCCAGGTGGATGTGGGACTTCATCTGGAGCAACTCCTGAATGCGAGTGATGCTGGCCTCGGCTTCTTGAAATTGCTCTAGCTCTTCTCGGATCCGCTCGATTGGTTCTACCAGCAAGTTGGTGTAATGGAAAATCAGGTAAATACTGCCGATACTGACTGCCTGCTCGGACCAAAGATAGGCACCAATCGCCAGAGCAATCGCATTGGCAACTGTGAACAACCCCACCGAACTGGCCCAAAGAATCGTACTGGTGTAGCGAGCCTTTTGCCAGATCCGAATCCACTTTCGCAGATACTGGTAAAATTTTTGCTTGACATACTGCGTTGCTCCATTGGCTTTTAGGTCTTCCAGGGCAGCAACCTTTTCGCCAATAAACCCAAAAAACTCTGCACTGATCTGGCGATAGGCCCCCCAGGCAGCCACACCCATTCCGCGCAACCTCACCAGCACCAGCAATGCGGCGCAGGTAAACAGAGACAAACCCAGCCCAGCCCAGAGATTCTCTCGCCACAACACAGCCAGGATCCCTAGAAGAAGAAGGCAGTTTCCCAGGAGATGAATCACAAACTGTGAAAAGAAACGAGCGAGAACCGTGACATCCCCATCCACCCGCTCCAACCATTCCCCAGGAGTACGGGATTTGTGAAATGACAGATCTAACTTGAGGCAGTGCTCCACCAGATCGACTCGCAGAGCATTGGTGGCGGTCCAAGCTACGATCTCACTCAGATAGGCAACACCCACCATAAGCCCCTGGGTAAGCAGAGCAACGCCCAAGAACAGGATCCCAGCCCAGAGAAGCAGATCCGGTGTTTCGCCACTAGCGAGAGTATCCATGAAATAACCCAGGATCTGAGGATTGACCAGCTGCAGCGTGATGTGGCTTAGCAACACCAGGGCCAATGCCGCCACCCATTTCCTTTGAGGCCAGAGATACCTTGCCAAGAAGCGCAAGTGTTGTTGATACCCCTGGCCACTGATCCCATCAACAGGCAGATCCACAAGTCACCCATACTCCCAGAGCCATGGTTGACATTAACTCAACTCAACCTTCAATAGACGCCTGAAACGGACTTTTTTTAGCCCTGGAGGGATTTTTGAAGTTAGAGGGCAAATGCTAGGCTAAATCCATCTGTCACGACGGGGATCCCGATGACTCAGATGCTGACTTCGACCACCATTCCACCTCTCGAAAGCGGGGATCATCTGTCGCGCAGAGAGTTTGAGCGCCGCTATCACGCCATGCCCCACCTCAAAAAAGCAGAACTGATTGAGGGAGTTGTTTTTGTGGCTTCACCCCTACGCTTCCACCCTCACGCCAAACCCCATGCTCAGATCATGACCTGGTTAGGAACTTATGCCGCGAGTACCACAGGCGTAGAAGTTGGCGATAATCCAACAGTACAGCTTGATTTGGATAATGAGCCGCAACCAGATGCTGTTTTATTTATCGCTTCAGGCGGACAATCGCGTATCAATACCGAGGGCTATATCGAAGGTGCGCCAGAACTGGTGGTGGAGGTGGCGGCGAGTAGTGCATCCCATGATTTACACGCAAAAAAGACCGCTTATCGTCGCAATGGAGTTCAGGAATATATCGTCTGGCAAGTTATGGATCAAAAAATCACCTGGTTCAAGCTCATTGAAGATGCGTATATTGAGCAGGTTCCAGATGGAAATGGGATCCTTGATAGCAGCATTTTTCTTGGGTTATGGTTAGATGTTAATGCCCTTCTTCAGGATGATATGTCAAAAGTTTTGAGTGTTCTCCAGCAAGGGATCCAATCTCAGGAGCATCAAGCTCTTGTTCAAAGGCTTAATCCAGATTCTTAGGGCTAGAAATCATCTTATATTGAGAGAAAAGCAGATGGTTGCAGCGACTCAAAGATTTACGCTAGCGGAGTATCTGGCTTACGACGACGGATCCGATCGGCGATATGAGTTGGTGAATGGAGAGCTAGTGGAAATGCCTGCCGAGAGTGACTTGAATAACGCGATTGCCATGTATCTGATTGGGGTCATTATTCAAATTTTGCCAGTACTGTTGCTGCGGCGAGGGACAGAGGTTGTGGTTAGCGGGGGTCGGGCGACGGTGCGGGTGCCTGATTTAGTGGTGTTGTCTGAGGAATTATCCGCTGCTCTAGCAGGGGCAGACCGGAGCATTGTGATGATGGATATGCCTCCCCCTCTTTTAGCTGTAGAAATCGTGTCACCAGGCAAAGATAATCAAGATCGAGATTACCGCTACAAGCGCTCAGAATATGGTGCCAGAGGGATCCTTGAGTATTGGATCATTGATACGATGCAGGCTCAGGTGACGATATTATCTCTGGTGGATGGATTTTATGAAGAAAGCTCTTTTCAGGGAGAGGATCGCTTGATTTCTCAAGTCTTTCCCACTCTAGAATTGACGGCAAAGCAAGTATTGCAGGCAGGAATGATGTAGAACGAGCTGCCAAAGCTAAACTATCCCCTTTGGTAAAAACAAAAGGATCCCTGGTTGGGTTTTTGCTTTTTGTGATCGCCCAAGTTGCAGGATGTGCAGATGGTAAGGATGGTTTTAGTCATCAGGGATCCCGTTCGTCAACGAGGTATTTGAACAGATCATCTAGGATGAGATTTGCTCGAATAATGTCGTCGCCGTACCAGTGTGAGGCATCTACCAGGTAGATCTTGTTTTGCTTCACAGCGTCTAATAGAGACCAGAGTGGATGGTTTTTGAGTTGCTCAACAAGACCTAGACTTTCCTGATCCATGAAGGAGATAACAAAGATGATATCGCCACCCATCTCAGGAATCCATTCAAAGGAAACAGGCTGAGAGTTTGGACCTGCTTTATTCTGCTCAGGAGGGCGTTTAAGGCCTACGTCCTGCAAAATTTGTCCACCGAAGAAGTTCAGGTACATCAGACGAATTCCTTCTCTTAAGGGATGAATGACGGAGACCTGAGTAGAGAGGCGAGCACCTAGTTGTCGCTGTAGATCTTGAACCCGTTGATTATAGTTTTCTAGTAACTGTTCGGCTTCCTGCTGTTTCCCTAAAGCGTCGGCAGAGGAGCGCACAAAAGTTTTCCATCCATCTTTTTCATTGGCATAGGCATAAAGAACAGTAGGAGCCATGCGTGATAACTGCTCGTAAATAGGCTTGTAGTCTTGGCTCCCCATAATTAAATCAGGCTGAAGACTGAGCACTTTTTCCAAGTTCACCTGATCTGCTGTGAACCCATGTCCTAAAATGACGAGATCTTGAGTGCGATCGTGAAGATAGGGCTCAACGGGTTCTAAACCTGTTTTTTCTCTAGTGTCATACCAGATAGTAGATGCGATGGGCTGAACTCCCAAAGCTAGGGCATTGGCTAGATGTGATGTATCAAGCGTTACCACCCTTTGGGGCTGGGCAGGAACCTGAGTTTCTCCCATCAGGTGGGTTACCATGCGAACATTACTTGAGGCAGCAGACCCTACCAGAGCAGCATCGTTAGCACTATTGCTCTTAAATGAGTTATTGCTACATGCGACGACTAAAGCAAAGCTTAAAATCGCCCAAAGCGTTATAGGAAAAAAGCGCTTTATTCCTCGATAACCCACTGTTTGATTAATTCTCATTTAATTACCAGTTGATCGTATAAGTCAAGTTTAAACGTCTACCTCTTGCTGCTCTATAGGTAACCTCATTAAATCCTGATAAGACTTGTGAGAAAACAGGAAAGTACTGATTATCGAGTAAGTTCTCAATCCCCAGTGATAGAACACCATCACCCAGAAGAATATCACTAATGTAATCTAGAGTGACATAAGATTCGATGCTAACACCATCAGCTACATCTTCAAAACCACGTATACGATTTCCTGAGTATAGAAACTGCAGGCGATTATTCCAGCTGGGTAGAGTTTGATGCTCAACATAAGCCGTGATCTTGGTGGGTTGAACATCAAAAGAACTAAGTGCTGTGAACTCTCCATCCTCATCAGAATCAGCTTCTCCTTCATGCCAGGTTAGAGATCCTCCGAGTTGCCATCGATCTGAGGTTTGCCAGTCAACTGTTGCTTCCACACCATAATTTCTTTGGGGGGCGCGAGTTAATATGCCCACAGTATCCTCTGGATTGAATGAAAAGAACGTGCCTAACTCTGAATAGCTGTAATAAACTGATAGCGTTGCTTGTAGATCAGGCCATAGTCCTCTGAATCCGATCTCATAGTTATCAACCGTCTGGGGTTCTAAAAAACTGAAGCCCCGTTCGATCGAAGTGCCTGCTGGAGCTGTAGCCAGACTGAAGAGAAGAGGAACAGAGAATCCCTGGGAAAAACTAAGGTAAGTACTAAGATCCTCAGTAAGCTTATAGACACTGCCAACATTAAATACTGTAGCATCAAAGTCAGGAGTTCCTCCGACAATGTCATCTCCAAAGAATGTCGTGTAGTCATCCACGCTCAGCTCAACAAACTCCTGGCGAATTCCTCCACTCAAAATCAACTGGTCACTGAGATTCCATTCTCCCTGGGCAAACAATCCAAGCTGATCAATTGAATAAGGAGGCAATAAATTCTGTTCATCAATTGATCGAATAATTGTGCCGCCACTGCGATCAAATTCCACAGGATCAATAATTTCCAGAATCAATTCATTTCGTTCGTTACGGTAATCTATCCCCCAAACAAGCTGTATATTTTCAAGCAGTGAAGTATCAAACTGAGCTCTCCCTCCTACCGCATCAGCTATAAATGGACTAAAAACTGTAATTGCATCATAAAAACTGTTCTCGCCACGATCATCAAAAGGAAAAGCACGATCTTCATTCCTCCAATAGTAAGCCTGAGCGCTAAATCGGCTATTTAGTAGATTGTCATGTGTGTAGCTTAGATTAAAGCTGAGTGTTTGATTGCCTGGGTTCTTTAGATTTATGTACTGTTGATTAGCCTGTAGTGCCCTAGCTTTTTGACGTCCTGGAATATCAAGTGTGCTGAGATCTACGATGAAATCTACATCACGGACATCATTGGCAAAATTAGCAGATAACTCCAACCTTTGTTCCTCATTAAGCTCAACCCCAAGCTTGCCCAGGAACCCGACAATCGTTGCTCCGGCTAGTGTTGGGTTATCTTGAGGAATAATATCTCCTTCTGCATCCCGAAACTGATTAGTCAACTGCCCAGAGAGGTTTAAAACGTAATTGACTGGATCAGATTTTCCTGAAAGGTTATAGCTCAGTGAGTATGAAAAACCCCCACTTTCTAGTTCTCCTAAATCGGTAGCTGTTCCGATCTGCAATCTTGAGATGGTTTGCTCACTGGCCTGACGAGTAATGATATTGATTAAGCCACCAGCTGCTCCAGCCCCATAAAGTCCTGTGGGACCGCTGACTACCTCGATTCGCTCCACAATATTCGGATCAAATCCCCGTAGCCCAATAGAGCCATAGAAATTTGAGTTTTGTGGAACTCCATCGATCAGGACTAATGCCTCTCGGCCACGAAATAGCTGAGCATTGTTACGATCACTCTGATTAGGAGGACCGAACCCTGGAACTGTATTTCCCAAAATTTCAAAGAGATTGCGGGTGATTGATGATTGTGATTCGATTTCTTCTCTCGTAATAACCGTAACTGTGCGAGGGATGTCCAGGATATCCTGCTCGGAACGGGTTGCAGTAACAACGATCTCATCTAATTCCAAAACCGGAGCTTCAGAAACCTCCTCAAGAGGATCTTCTACGCTCTCCTCACTCTCTATAGCTAAAGATGAGTCTACTGTGGGATCCGGCGTTGGCACTGGTGTAGGCTGTACTACCACGGGATCCTGGGATCCTCCTAAACTCACCACCACCCCAGGATCCCCAGCCTGGACATTCACAGCTGGCAACTGCTCAGATCCAA
>JAAUUJ010000145.1 GCA_012030715.1 Synechococcaceae cyanobacterium SM2_3_1
GAGCACCAGTTGCTGCTGCCAGCGAAACGTCAAAAGCATGCCCCCCAACAGCAAAATCGGCAGGGCATCAAAACGGTTCCTGAAAAATTGATCCCCAAAGAACCGCCCGCTGAAGATCTCACGATGGCTCACCTCCACTAACTGAGGAGACAGAAAGTTCCTGAAAGCGAGGATCCTCCTGTAAAAATTGAAAACAGGGGTTGTGCAAGCGCGGGATCAAAGCGACCGGATCGAGCAGCACGGCCTGCCGCAGATGGTTTAATGCTGACTCGCCATCCCCCTGCAGGGCATAACAGGTGGCCTTGTGAAAGTAGGCTTCGGCATTGTTGGGATCCAGGGCCAGGGCACGGTCATGACTTTGGAGGGCCAGGGCTGTGAATCCCAGATCGGCCATAGCCAGGCCACGGGTATTCCAGATCAACGCCAGATCCGGTTTCAGTTCCAAAGCGCGATCAAAACTATTCACCGCCTCCATGGTTTCCCCCAGTCGGTAGAGGACCGTCCCCTGATTGGCCCAGAGATCCGCTGCCTGAGGTTGCAGTTCCAGGGCTTTGTTATAGCTGCTCAGAGCTTCTGTCAGCTTTTCCAGTCGAGTCAGGGCCAGAGCCCGGTGGGTCCACACCTGCGGATCGGTGGGATTGTAGGCCAAGGCTTTGTCGTAGCTGGTGACAGCCGATTCCCAACGACCCAATCTGGCCAGGGTTAAGCCTCGACAGAACCAGGCCGTGGGGTGATCCGGTTGAGTTGCCAGGGCCCGATCATAATTGCGCAGGGCTTCTTCCAACCGATCCAAGAGACGCAGACAGTTGGCCTGGTTGAAGCGACTGAAGAAAAAGTCCGGTTGTAGCTGCAGAACACGGTCGTAATTCCGTAAAGCTTCCTGATAACGCCCCATATCTTCCAGGATTAGGGCCTGATTATTGAGCGCTTCGATAAAGACAGGATCCGCTTGAATCGCTTTCTCGTAGCTATCCAATGCTGACCGTAAATCCTGCTGTTGTTCAAATTCTACGGCCTGATGAAAATATTGATGGGCTTCCCGTCGCCGATCTGTTTCTGGAGGGACTACCGGAGTTTCTGGGGCCTTGACTTCTGCCTGGGGAGTTGCTCTCCGGATCCGCCATCCCAGCAGGAGAGTTAAGAGCAACAGCGCTGCCCCAGTTCCGACCATGACGGTATCCGTGGTCTCCATCCCAAGGAGAGCTAGAGGGGCAAGGGTGGAAAACTCGATCATGGAAATGCACATACCTCAGGCCACTTGGGCCAGCACCACCCGATGCCGTGGGCTATTGCAGGTGATCCGAGGAGGTTGAAAACCCGCTGCACGGAAGGCATCCTCCAGATCCAGGCTGAAGTACTGATCTAGATAGGGCTCGGTACTTTTGAGCAGGGTGAGAATGTAGGGGGGCATAGCGGCATAAACCTCGGAGTGGGGATTCATATCCATGAGGGCCATGCTTCCTCCAGGGCGTAATAAACGGTGGGCCTCCTGAAAAACCTGGCGGGCAGCCTGTTGTGGCAGTTCGTGGAAAAGCAGGCAGGCCGAGACCAGATCAACGCTGGCATCCGGCAGCTCGGTGGATTCAGCAGGGGCGTGTTTCCAAGTAATGGAGGCCGAGCCTTCTCCAGACCGACCGCGGGCCACAGCTAAGAAATAGGGAGAGAGATCCAGTCCGGTGATCTGGGCCTGGGGAAAGGTTTCCTGCAGGGCCAGGGTACTCATACCCACACTACAGCCAATATCCAGGATCCGTGCAGGGTGGGTAGGGAGCTGTGCTAGCAAGACCTCGTGATAACTTTGTCGTAGGCGTGCATCTCCACGGGGATCGGTGCCAGACCAGATCCGCGAGTGAACGGCATAGGCTGCCACCTCCACTTCGGTTGCAGGCTCCCAGCCCAGATTGCCTTCCTCATAGGCATGGAAAGATCGCAGGTAATAGTCGGGATACACCAGGTCAGGATTTTGCACCTGAGTCAGCTCTTTCTCCAGGTTCTGGGCCTTGAGATCTGCAACCCGCTGATGCCAGTCGACCCCGATCATGGCCGAGCGTTTGATCATCATAGAGCGGGCCTGATGTTTGGCCCAAAGGGCGAGGGGCTTAATCGCGAGTAGCCCATTCACGATACGGGAGAGGGGTCGGATCTTTGAGCTCACGGTTGCGGTCATCTGAGCACCACACAAACCTTCCTGTGGCACTATAGCGCAAGTTACTCGTCCCCGATGATCTCTGGTTCCGTTAACTCATCAGACATCTCAATCACCGCCCGCCGGATCGGTTTCATCCAGCCCTCGTCTATTTCATCCATTTCTTCGTAGCGGCGACGCTTGGCACGATTGGCCACCTGTACAGTGATCCGGTAGCGGTTACTGGAAGCATCGATCAAGGCTTCGACGCGGCGCATCAGCTCAGGGGTATCCATGGTCAGGTGCTTGGATTTGCGGAGGGTCATAGGGGGGGAGTGGGGAAGGAATCAAGCGGCTCTTATCTTAGCAACATCGGGTTATGGAAGGGCTGTCTCGAGGACAACTGCGTCAAGAATTGTCGGGCCGTCACGTAGGGATCGGAAGACTGCATCAAGGCCCGCACCACGGCTACGCGTTCAGCACCTGCAGCCTGCACCTCAGCTACATTGGTCAGATCAATACCGCCAATCGCAAACCAGGGCAGCGAGACGTGATCCCGTGCATAGCGGACAAAGTCCAGTCCGACAGCAGGTTTATCCGCCTTTGTGGGTGTGGCATACACAGGCCCGATCCCCAGATAATCTACAGGAGTTGACAAAGCCAGGGCCACTTCTTCTGGATTGGTGGTGGACATGCCAATAAGCTTGTGAGGTCCTAAAAGATGACGGGCGGCCTCTATAGGTAAGTCCGTCTGGCCGAGATGAACACCGTCTGCATTCACTGCCAGCGCCAGATCAACGCGATCGTTCACCAGCATCAGGGCACGATAGCGGTGGCATAAGGGTTGTAACTGCTGCAGATCCGAGATGATCTCGCGGCTCTCTGCCTGTTTGTGACGGTATTGGACAATGGAAACCCCACCCTGGAGCGCCTGTTCTACCACAGTCAACCACCCCGCAACAGGTTGAGTGACCAGGTAGAGGCGACTGTGATGGAGAGTGTGCTGACGAGATCCTCCTAGCAGATGCGTTTCAATTTCGTAGAGGCGGTAGCGCATTTTTTTACAGATCACGGCCATTTCGGCATGCACCAGCAGATGCTCGGCCCCCAGCTTGGAATATTCCTCCAGCACTCGCAGGGCCTCCTGCACGCGACCACAGTTAGCCTGCAATACCTCTTTCAGATCACGGCGATGGGTGGTATCGGGATAGCTGTCTTCTCCTCCTAGATCATGGGCGGTGTCACGGGCTAAACGCAGGGGATCGGCATGCCACTGAGCCAGCGCTTGGCGCATCCCCTTACATTCACTCGCCCAGTCTGCTTCTTCCAGACCAAAGCGAAACCATTCCTCCAGAACTCGCAGCCCTTCTCGGGCCCGATCAAGATTGGCATCCAGGATCCGCGCCACCGCTTGAGGTCTCATGGCACCCCGACTGTGTAGAACTTCTATAACTGCTCCGCAAAGCTACCTCTATCCTACTGCTCTTGGGGAGCCAGCTCTCAGTTAAGGGATGTGTGTCCCCATTAGCTGTGCATCCGTGGTTTGGGGTGCAGGGTGGAAAGGATCGCTGCTTCTCCCTCTAGAAGGGCATTTAGGCGGGGTTCAACCTCTGAAGTTGGGAACCGTTGCAGCGCCAGATCTAGATACAGATGCAGATGACGCTCTTCGGCAGCGGTCAACCAGCAGTAAAACTCAGCCAGCAGTGGATCGGGGCAGTGTTCAGCTAGCAGGGCCAGTCGCTCATGACTGCGAGCTTCGATAATGGCCGCCACCAGCAGGGTGTCCAGCAGATAGAAGGGTTCCTGATGACGGATCTGTTTGTTCAATTGGCTGGCATAAGGAGCTGCAGACAGGGGACGTACCTTGATCTGGAGCCGTTCGATATGGCGATAAACCTTCTCAAAGTGCAGCAGTTCTTCGCGGGCTAAGGGGGAAAGAGCTTCCACCAGTTCGGTGTGGCTCGGGTACCGGAAAAGAATGCTGAGGGCATTGCCTGCTGCCTTTTTCTCACAATTGGCATGATCCACCAGGATCTGATCCAGATGGTTGAGGGACTGTTCAAGCCAGGCAGAGGACGTGGCCGAGGCCAATTGCAAGCTGATCACGGACGGACTGCTCAATCTTACGGGATCAGCATAGCAGTCATAACCCGAGTCCGGCCCCCTGCAGCGAAGTCCACCACTCAGGCGGTCGCTTAACTGCGGTAGGATAAGGTGCACCTTTGCCACATCTGTCAGCCAGATCATGTCTTTGATTCGAGCTCTGCATACCCAACTGATCAACCGGGAGCGCACTGCTGTTGACATTGCCCAGGAGTATCTGAACCGGGCTCAACAACTTGAGGCTCAGCTGCACAGTTTTCTGACCCTGACGCCGGACCTGGCACTGGAGCAGGCAGCACGGGTGGATCAGCGGCTGGCCAAAGGAGAGTCCCTCAACCCCCTGGCTGGGATTCCCATCGCCATCAAGGACAATATGTGCACGCAGGGGATCCGCACCACCTGTGCTTCACGCATTCTGGAGCATTACATACCTCCCTACGAGTCCACAGTCACGGCCCGGCTACAGGCAGCGGGCATGGTCATGCTGGGCAAAACCAATTTGGATGAGTTTGCCATGGGCAGCTCTACCGAGAACTCCGCCTTTCAACGCACAGCCAATCCCTGGGATCTGGAGTGTGTACCGGGTGGATCTTCAGGAGGGTCGGCGGCAGCCGTGGCAGCGAATCAGGCGGTGGTATCGCTGGGATCGGATACGGGCGGTTCGATTCGACAGCCTGCCTCCTTCTGTGGGGTCGTGGGCATGAAACCCACCTACGGACTGGTCTCCCGCTATGGCCTGGTGGCCTTTGCCTCTTCTCTGGATCAGATTGGACCCTTTGGTCGCACGGTGGAGGATGTTGCCCTCGTCCTCCAGGGGATTGCGGGCCATGATCCTTTAGACTCCACCAGCTTGAATCTGGACCTCCCTGACTACACCCAGGCCCTGCAACCGGATCTGAAGGGGTTTCGGGTGGGAGTGATTCAAGATCTACTGGGAGAGGGCTGTAGTCCCGAGGTGGCGGAGTCGGTGCATGCGGCTGTGGCGGTGATGAAATCTCTGGGGGCCTCGATTGTAGACGTGTCCTGTCCCTCTTTCCGCTATGGTCTGGCCACCTATTACATCATTGCTCCTTCTGAGGCCTCGGCAAATCTGGCCCGCTATGACGGTGTTAAATATGGCCTGCGAGAGGAAGCCGAAGGTCTGGTGCCCATGTACGCAAAGACACGGGATCATGGCTTTGGCCCTGAGGTGAAACGGCGGATCATGATCGGCACCTATGCCCTCTCCTCTGGCTACTACGATGCCTACTACCTGAAGGCCCAGAAGGTGCGCACGCTGATCAAGCAGGATTTTACCCAGGCCTTTGCGCAGGCGGATGTGCTGATCAGTCCCACCAGCCCCTCTCCGGCGTTTAAGGCGGGAGACCGCTCGGATCCGTTGAGCATGTATCTGTCGGATCTGATGACGATTCCGGTAAATCTGGCAGGTCTGCCCGGGTTGAGCCTTCCCTGTGGGTTTGTGAATGGGCTCCCTGTGGGGTTACAGATCATTGGTAATATTTTGCAGGAACGCCAGGTGTTGCGGGCCGCCTATGCCTATGAACAGGCCACCGACTGGCACCAGCAGCAGCCAAAACTGAGCTAGCCATGCCCACATCCCAGATCCAGTCTCCCGCCCAGGTACAGTCTTTGTTTGACCGGATTGCTCCCAGCTATGACGAGCTGAATCAGCGATTGAGTCTGGGGTTACATCGGATTTGGAAAGGGATCACCGTGCAAATGGCTTGCCCGCCTCGGGGTTCGCAGGTTCTGGATATCTGTTGTGGATCGGGAGATCTGGCCTTGTTGTTGGCTCAGCAGGTGGGGCGGCAGGGAACGGTGGTGGGTTTAGATTTCTCAGAGCATTTACTGCAGATCGCTCGCCGTCGGTCCAGATTGACCTTTCCTGGACATACTTTTGATTGGATTCTGGGGGACGCGCTTAGGTTGCCCTTTGCAGCGGATCAGTTCACCGCGATTACCATGGGCTATGGCCTCCGAAATGTGATCGATATTCCTCAGGCGCTTCAGGAGATCCACCGAGTCTTAAAACCTGGATCTCGGGCCGCAGTTCTAGATTTTCATCGCTCTCCTTACTGGGGGGTGAGCTGGTTTCAGGAACTTTATTTAGAAAGAATTGTGGTCCCTGCTGCCGCACGTTTAGGTGTAGGCGATGAGTATGAATATATCTATCCGAGTCTGGAAACTTTTCCCACGGCAGCTGAACAACTCGCACTGGCCACCACTGTCGGATTTGATCAGTCTCATTACTACCCCCTTACTGGGGGATTGATGGGGATCCTGCTGGTACAGAAATCCATTCCGCCGCCGCTCATACCCTAGCTTGAATTCTCTGGCTCACCCGATCCTTGTCGATAGGATGGGATTGGGTCTCAGATCGCAGAGGACAGCCTCATGACCACCACCTGGAACCAAAAGGTGATCCCCACCACCTGGGCCATTGTCCGTCTGTTGCGCTGGCACAAGCCCACGGGCCGATTGATTCTGATGATCCCTGCCCTCTGGGGGGTGTTTCTGGCCGGAGAGGGGACGCCGCCCTGGAGTCTGGTGCTGGTGATGATCCTGGGAACAGTGGCCACCAGTGGAGCGGGATGTGTGGTGAATGATCTCTGGGATCGGGATCTAGATCCGTTGGTGGAGCGGACTCGAACTCGGCCCCTGGCTTCACGGGAACTTTCGGTGATCGTGGGTGTGGTTCTCTTACTGATGGGACTGATATGTGCCCTGATCCTGACCACCTTCTTGAATCCCATCACCTTTTATCTCTGTGTCGCAGCGGTGCCTCTGATCCTTCTTTACCCCGGAGCCAAGCGAGTTTTCCCAGTTCCCCAACTTGTACTAGCCCTGGCCTGGGGATTTGCAGTTTTGATCAGTTGGACCGCCGTGACTGGACAGGATCCGAGCCGACCGATTTGGGAACCCGCCACCTGGTTTCTCTGGGCGGCCACGATCCTCTGGACTCTAGGGTTTGACACGGTTTATGCTCTTTCGGATCGAGAGGATGATGAACGGGCGGGCATCCATTCGAGTGCGCGTTTCTTTGGGCAGTTAACCCCTACTGCAGCCGGTCTATTTTTTGGGGGGACTGCGATCTTCTTCCTCTGCACAGGTTTAAGTCTGGGCTTGCATTTCACGTATTACCTAGCTCTTGCCCTGGCTGTGGGGGGCTGGATCTGGCAAACCTGGAGACTCCATGACGTCAATCATCCCCGTTCCCTCTATCCTTTTATCTTCCAGTGCAATGTGGCCCAGGGGTTTATTTTACTTGTAGGGATGATCCTGGGATCAATATTGGATTGATCCTCAACCCAGCTGTGGGGTTATCGATCAGTGGAATTGATGTGGATTTGTATCGAATTAATCTTTTTGCTTCAGTAGGTGTATGCTCTTCTGAGCCACTTTATTTTCTGGCACATCCTGTTGAAAACGGGAGGCCAGGTCAGGAAAAGATTACGGTGCAAGTACTTTTGTCATGGATTTCAGTATGTCAGATTCAACTGGGTCTGATCCCGTAATCATTGCTCAACACTATCAGCTCCTTGATGTTTTGGGTCAGGGGGGAATGGGGACGACTTACAAGGCACTAGATCTCACCACTCAGAACGTCATTGCAGTCAAAGCCATTGAGTTCGGTCTCCTGCAGGACTGGAAAATCCTACAACTCTTTGAGCGAGAAGCAGAGGTTTTGTCCAAACTAGATCACCCTGCAATCCCTCGCTACCTAAATTTCTTTCATGAGGAGACAGATCAAGGATCCATCTTCTACCTGTTACAGGAACTCGCCCCTGGAAAGTCGCTGCAATCCTGCGTTGATGAGGGGTGGCGCACGAGTGAGACAGAGCTGAAGGATATTGCTACCCAACTTCTCCAGATCTTGTCTTACTTACACAGTCAGGATCCCCCTGTCATTCATCGAGATATTAAGCCCCACAACATTATTCGCGATGACAAGGGTCAGATCCGATTGGTGGACTTTGGATCGGTGAGACAGCGGTACTACACCACGATGGCTAGAGGCAGCACTGTTGTGGGAACGTTTGGCTACATGGCTCCTGAACAGTTTAGGGGATACGCCGAAGCAAAAACCGATCTCTATGGTGTAGGAGCCACATTGCTTTACCTGATGCTGCGCCGTTCACCCTCTGAGATGCCCCATGAAGGATTAAGAATTGATCTGCGATCTTGTCTACAGATCTCGGAGAACTGGGTGAACTGGCTACAGAAGATGCTAGAGCCTGATCTGGAAGATCGTTTTACTTCAGCCAAAGCCGCTTTAGAATCACTGCATCAACAGGCTGTTGTCACAACTAAGCCAAAGGTTAACTTCTACTTGCAACCTCTCGTTGCCTCTAGTATTGCGCTGATCTTTGTGGTACTAGGTAGCAACACTCTTTTTGGGCAATATAAGTGGGGGATCTTGAGTCAATTGGGCTTAAAGCCTGTGGAGTTGTGCACCCCAAAAGATCTGGATCAGACAATCATTTTTTTTGGGCAAGGAGGCACTACACGAAAGCCTGATGAGTGTCTTTACTGGGCAAGTTTTTGGCATGTGGATCACATTGTTGAGAAAATGCTCTCTGAAGGAGCAGACGTTGATTTTCAGTATCCTACTCTTGATGGACCAACACCTTTGATTGCAAGTTTAGATTCTAGGACCTTTAGCTCAATTAATGGAAATCCCTCTTATGACGAAGAGCGAAGACGATCACAATATCGAATTCCTGAACAGTATTCTGTTCAGAACCGAATGACAAATCCAGGAAGTGAGCCACTAAGAATTGTTCAGATGCTAGTAGAGCATGGCGCAGATGTTAATCAAATAAGTAGAGGCAGGAATGCTTTGTCATGGGCAATCAAATCTGGATATCCCAGGGTTGCGGAGTTTCTCATTAAGCATGGCGCAGATGTCAATCACTCAAGTTATTATCATGCAACCCCTCTGTTAAATGCACTTTCACAAAATAGGCTTTACAAAACAAGAAGTGGCATTGAAGTGATCAAACTACTTATAGAACTTACAGATAATATCAATTATCAGGATAAGAATGGTAATCATGCTCTACTATATGCTGCGGATCATGGACTAACTGAGATAGTGAAAATTCTAGTAGAGAAAGGAGCAGATGTGAACCTGAGTGACTCTCAAGGAGATACCCCTTTGTCTGAAGCAGTAGAAAACGGTCATCTTAGTATAGCTGAGTTTTTGAATAAGAGTGGCGCACAAGGTTAGTTTCGTTGGACAGACACAGGATACTCATACACAGCTCCTTGAAACTTAATTCGATCAAAGCAACCTAATGAATTTACAGGCTTCAACAAATGAATTCACTATTTCACCCAGGCGCTATCGTTGCTGATCAATATCAATTACTCTACCCATTAGGGAAAGGAGGAAGCGGGTTAACCTATGCAGCACTAGATAAAAAAACTCATGCTCATATTGCGCTTAAGATCTTTAATCCCTCTCGAATTAAGGATTGGAAAAAAGTAGAATTATTTGAGCGGGAAATTCGTACACTTAAAGCTCTGGATCATCCTGGTATTCCAAAATATCTGGGCTGTGCTTCCTTTCAGTGTCAGGGACGTACATTTTTTGCTATTTCTCAGGAATTAGTTCCAGGTAAGTCACTTTCAGAATGGATTTCTCAAGGATGGAGACCTGGGGAGAGAACTGTGAAGCAGATCGCTGCTCAAGTCTTAGAAATCCTTTCATACTTACAGAGCCTGATTCCACCCGTGATCCATCGAGATATCAAACCTGAGAATATTATTTATTTTCCTAATACTTCAGATCAAGGAGATAAAGGCATCATTTATTTAGTGGATTTTGGTGCTGTCCAGGAGAAATTACATGATGCCACATTGGGAAGCACAGTAGTAGGAACATTTGGATACATTGCTCCAGAGCAATATCGAGGTCAAGCATTCCTATCTACAGATCTCTATGGTTTAGGAACGACACTTGTTTATCTGTTAACAGCAAAGCATCCAGCTGATCTGCCTCATCACCGCATGAAGGTAGATTTCAGGCACTCAGCCAACTTGTCTGATGGACTTTGTTCTTGGATTGATGCACTCATCGAACCAAACTATCAAGATCGTATTCCTGGAGCAGCATACGCACTTCAAGTTTTACAAGGTGAGAGATCCCTTATGTGAGGTTT
>JAAUUJ010000019.1 GCA_012030715.1 Synechococcaceae cyanobacterium SM2_3_1
GGAGAACCACAGATCTTTCCTATGCAGGAGCTGATCCCCACGGTAGTCCCGGGACCGCGCTACGGTCACCGCATCGAAGGCCGCACAGTTGCAGAAACCTGGGTGCAGATCATTCAACGCATTAAATCCACGGGCACGATCCGGCCCACAGGTTATGACGGTCAGTGGCAGGAGCTGATCGATCTGCTGGCCGTGGTTACCGAGGAACCCGAAGACTTTTACTTTCCAGAACCGAACTACTTACCCTGTGATCGCCCCTTTATCGAGAACTATATTGCCCAGATCCTGGAGGATGCTCCCTATCAGGAAGGGGTCAAGTACACCTATGGCCAACGGCTGCGCTCCTGGTTTGGACGGGATCAAATTGCACAGGTGATCGAGAAACTGATCCGTGAGATTGATGCCGCTAGTGGGGTCATGTCTCTCGTGGGATGTGCAGGATCATGAGCAGGGAGGTAGTCCTTGCTTAAACCATCTCTGGGTGCGGGTGGTGGAAGGTGAGCTTTCTCTGACGGCGATCTTTCGCAGCAATGATATGTTTTCCGCCTGGCCTGCTAATGCGATGGGTTTAAGAGCCTTGCAGAAACACATTCGGGATCAGATCGCAGCTCGCTCTACTTATACCCTGAAGCTGGGTCCCTTAATCACCCTGAGTCAAAGTGCCCATATCTACGATGACTGTTGGGAAAATGCGGATCAGTTGATTTCCACGCAGTACGAAGCCCTCAGCCAGCAGCAGGACTACGCCGATCCTTGTGGCAACTTTCTGATTGAAGTGGAAGGGAAAGAGATCCTGATCACCCACACCACTCCAGGCAGTGGCGAACCTGTGCAAACCTATCGTGGTCGGCATCCGCTGCGACTGATCCGCCAGATTTGTGCTGCTAATCCTGCCCTTGCACCAGATCATGCTGCGTATCTGGGAATTGAACTACAAAAAGCAGCAACAGCAATCCGAACTGGGAATCATTACGTTCAGGATCAGTAGGGTCTGATCACTTGCAACTCATACGCCAACTCAAAAATGAAGTGCAGACTGCCTAATACAAGCATCATGCCAGAAAGGATCTCAGCCCTGGGTCTGGACGTGGGTAACCGTCGCATTGGAGTGGCGGGCTGTGATGGTACGGGTTTGCTGGCCACGGGGTTGGGGGTGATCCGACGTCAGTCGCTGCGCCAGGATATTGAGGCCCTGCAGGGATGGATCGATGAACGGCAAGCTCAGATCCTGGTGGTGGGATTACCCTTGCTGGCAGATGGCAGCATCGGATCGCAAGCGAAGCGGGTACAACGATTTGTGCAGGCAGTGGAGAAACAGATCCCAATTGCCATCGAGTATAGGGATGAGCGTCTGACCACGGTGCAGGCGGAATGGGATCTACAACAGGCGGGCATCCGTAGCTACCAGCAGAAAGGTCTGATTGATCAGCAGGCGGCAGCCGTGATCCTGCAGGGGTGGTTAGATCAGCGGCGTGAAGGTCTGCGCCAGTAAAGCCAGCCCGAGACCCACGGTTGATCCTGGGCACAGCAACGTAAGATAGAAAGACTGCCGGGTAAGTTGTTCAGAATTGAGATTGCTGTGGATTATAAAAGCACCTTAAACCTGCCCCAAACTGAATTTCCTATGCGGGCGGATGCGGCCAAACGGGAATCCGCGATCCAGACGTTCTGGCAGGATCAGCAGATCTACGAGCGTCTTTCCCAGCAGAGTTCCGGCACCCCTTTTACCCTGCATGATGGCCCTCCCTATGCCAATGGCGATATTCACATGGGGACCACCCTCAACAAAATTCTTAAGGACATCATCAACAAATACCAGATGTTACGGGGCCGACAGGTGCGCTATGTGCCGGGCTGGGATTGCCACGGTCTGCCGATCGAGCTGAAGGTACTGCAGGGCATGTCTGCAGAGGAACGGCAACACCTGACCTCACTGGATCTTCGCCACAAAGCGGAAGCCTTTGCCCACGATGCCATTGCCCGCCAGAAGCAGAGTTTTCAGCGGCTGGGGGTGTGGGGAGACTGGCAGCACCCCTATCTCACCCTCAATCCTGAGTATGAGGCCGCCCAGATCCGGGTGTTTGGCGACATGGCCATGAAGGGGTATATCTACCGTGGTTTGAAGGCAGTCCACTGGAGCCCTAGTTCACGCACGGCTCTGGCAGAAGCAGAACTGGAGTATCCCGAGGGGCATACCTCCCGCAGTATCTACGTGGCTTTTCCTTTGAAGTCACTCAGCGCTTCAGCCCAACCGTTGCTACAAGACTATGTCCCTGATCTAAAAGTGGCCATCTGGACCACCACCCCCTGGACGATCCCCGCTAACCTGGCCCTCTGCTTCAATCCCGATCTTACCTACGCAGTGGTCCGCTCGAATCAGTTTGGGTTCCTTCTGATTGCCGCTGATCTGCGGGAACAGTTACAGGAGATTTTGCATACACAATTTGAAGTGATCACCACCCTGCCTGGCAAAAGTCTGGAGCATTCGGTGGCCCGCCATCCCCTCTATGATCGCGACAGTCTCTGTGTGATGGGAGATTATGTCACCACAGAATCGGGAACTGGAATTGTACACACGGCTCCGGGACATGGGGAAGATGACTTCAAAACTGGACAAAAATATCAACTGCCGATTCTCAGTCCGGTGGATGAAGTAGGAAACTTTACTGAGGAAGCCGGATCTGAATTTGTCGGTCTAAATGTGCTGGCTAAAGAATCGGAGAAGAGTGGCAATGAAGCGGTGATCCGCGCTCTGGAGAAGGTGGGTGCCCTGCTACTGGAATCGGCATACGTACACAAATATCCCTATGACTGGCGCACCAAAAAACCCACGATCTTTCGGGCCACCACCCAGTGGTTTGCCTCTGTGGCTGGGTTTCGGGAGGCGGCTCTGGAGCAATTGCTTCGGTAACCTGGATCCCGGCGATTGGTCGGAACCGGATCACCCCGATGGTGCAGGAGCGCAGTGACTGGTGTATTTCCCGCCAGCGGGTTTGGGGGGTGCCGATCCCGGTGTTTTATGACGAGGAAACGGATGAACCGCTGTTGACTGCTGAGACGATTGCCCATATTGAATCTCTCTTCCGCAAGGAGGGATCGAATGTCTGGTGGCAGCGCTCGGTGGAGGATCTGCTGCCGCCTCAATATGTGCAGAATGGCAAACGCTACCGCAAAGGCATGGACATCATGGATGTCTGGTTTGACTCGGGATCTTCCTGGGCGGCGGTGTGTGAGGAGCGTGAGTTGGGGTATCCCGTGGATCTTTATCTAGAAGGATCAGATCAACATCGGGGGTGGTTTCAGTCTTCACTACTCACTTCGGTGGCAGTGCACGGCCAGGCTCCCTACAAGGCAGTGCTGACCCACGGGTTTGTCCTGGATGAAAAGGGACAGAAGATGAGCAAGTCCCTGGGGAATGTGGTGGATCCAATGGTGCTGGTGAATGGGGGCAGCAATCTGCAGAAGGATCCTGCCTACGGGGCGGATGTGATCCGTCTCTGGGTAGCCAGTGTGGACTACAGCAATGATGTGCCCCTGGGCAAAACCATTCTGGGGCAGATGGCGGATATCTACCGCAAGATCCGCAACACAGCTCGCTTTTTGATCAGCAATCTCTACGACTTTCAAGCGGATCAGGCCATCCCTTTGGCAGAGCTGCCAGAAATGGATCGCTACATTCTCCACCGGATGTATGAGGTGGGCCGGGAGGTGACGGAAGCTTATGAAAGCTACCAATTCTTTCGGTTCTTCCAGGCGATCCAGAACTTCTGTGTGGTGGATCTGTCTAACTTTTATCTAGATATTTGTAAGGATCGGCTTTACATCAGTCATCAAACTGCCCCTCGTCGCCGTCAGGCCCAGTCGGTAATGGCGTTGCTACTGGACAATATTGCTAGAGGGATTGCGCCCGTTCTCTCCCACATGGCTGAGGAGATCTGGAGCAATATTCCCTACGCCCGACCCACAGAGTCCATTTTTGAAGCGGGCTGGATGCAGTTGCCGCAGGAGTGGTTGGATCCATCCCTGGGTGCACGGTGGGATCAGTTAAGACGGGTGCGCTTTGAAGTGAATAAGTCCCTGGAGGAGGCTCGTTCTCAGAAGCTGATCGGGGCTTCACTGGAGGCCAAAGTAGTGCTGGAGGTGGGCGATCCTGATCTACGCGCTATTCTAGAATCTTATTCCCCAGAGCTGCGCTATCTGTTCATCACTTCAGAGGTGGCGCTGCAGGCGGGTGAAGATCCGCTCAAGATCCGGATCGAGGAAGCTGCGGGAGAAAAATGTGTGCGCTGCTGGAATTACTCCACGCGGATCGGGGAATCAGAGGAACATCCAGAGTTATGTGAACGCTGTGTTCAGGCCCTGGCTGGAGCCTAGTAGCGATCCCTTCCCTATACAGCCATTGATCGGGGCATTCTCCTTTACTGTAATGCACCCCTGATTTCTGACACAGGGCTAAGAGTCGTATCCTGGTCTAGAGGAAAGGGCACCTATCTATCCACCGTCGGCAAGACTCGCCTGAGTTCAAAGCTAAGCTGGTTCTTCAACTCCTGTCCGGCGAGAAAACCTCTGCTGAATTCTGTCGCACTCATAAAATCAATAACAGCGAAGTACAGATCTCCTGGATCGTCTCCCGTAACCAGCGACAGCCCCGATCTTGATCCGTCAACTTGCTCCAGATCATGGAAATCATCCAGGGTTTCACCTCCACAGGTAATTCAAACAGATCCACCAACCCCTGATCGGCAAACTGCTGGGCTAGGCGAAAAGGAACGGCGGCTACCGTATCACTTCTGGCAATGATGGAGGGGAGGACCAATAAATACGGAGTGGTGAAGACAATCCGGCGTTGCAGCTGTAAGCGGGACAAGATCCTGTCGATGGCCCCCACCTGATCCCGCCGCAGCGTAAAGAGGGCATGAGGATACTCCACAAAGGCCTCCAGAGACATGCTCCCCTCTCGAAGGGCGGGGTGGTGCTTGCGGGCGATCCCGACAAAATGCTCCTGCATCAGTGGGCAATGCAACGTCTGGCGAGGCAGATCTTGAAACGTACCCAGGGCGATGACAATCTGCTGTTGTTCCAATAAGGCATTCACCTGATCTTTTTCATAACTGATTGTGCGGAAATCAATCGCAGGTGCATGCTGATCACAATAGTGCAATAGGGCAGCCCCAATCACGGCACTGGTGTAGTCGGAGCTCCCGATAGCAAAGGACTGTTGAGTGGTGGCCGGATCAAAAGTTTGGCTGGATTCCAGGGTAAAGCGGATCTGCTGCAGAGCAGCGCTAATGCCAGGGGCAAGCTCATGGGCCTTGGCTGTCGGCTGGATGGATCGTCCAATCCGGATAAATAATTCATCATTGAACACCTGTCGCAGTCGCCCCAGAGCCGCACTCACTGCTGGCTGGCCCAGATGTAGATGGTGAGCAGCAGCCGTTACACTCTGCTCGCGGTAGATGGCCTCAAACACCACCAACAGGTTCAGATCAATGGCAGCTAGATTCATTAACGGTATTGATGAGATGTATGTTCAATATTGATTTGATTAATTTTATCTCCTCCCCCTATGCTTAAGACAGGTGCCCAGTAACAATCTGTAAACCTTGTTCATGGGGATCTATATTTGAAATTCATTGCATAAGGATTGCGTTCATCATGACTGAGATCGAGGCGAAAAATCTGACGATTGCCCGTCGCTTTGTCGAACAGTTTTTGGGGCAGGGCGACATGAGCATTGCAGCTGAAGTTCTGGATGAAAAAGTACAGGTGATCACGGGATTGAAGCCGACAGGCCCTATTGATGGCATTGAGGAGTATCAGCAGGTCTTCAGCAGCTTTTTTGATGCCTTCCCCCCTGTGGCCGATCTGGTGATTGAAGATATCTTTGCATCGGGAGATCGGGTGGTGGTGCGGTTTAAATCTTTGCAGAAGCATACCAAAGAGTTCTTCGGGGTGGCCGCCACAAACCGGGAGATCTCTTTTCAGGAAGCCCATATCATGCGTCTGCGGGCGGACAAGATTGTTGAAAATATCGTCAGTGCTACGAATTTGGAGTTTGAGATGCTGATGGCCCCAGTTCTAACCCCCATGATTCTCAACTAAAGGTGGTTGCCGTGGTGTTGCTCATTGTTGGTAAGGAGGGATCGGATGACTAAGGTTCTGGCGATTGTGGGTATGGGAGAGGGTAACGGTATGGCTATTGCTCGCCGCTTCGGTCAAGCAGGGTTCACGATCGCGATGCTGGCTCGAAATCAGGCCAAGCTGGAGGGGTATGTTGCAACCCTTTCTTCTGAGGATCTCTCGGCTCATGCGTTTGTGGCAGATGCTGGTGACAAGCATGCCGTTGAGTCAGCTTTGCAGGCTATTCATAGGCAGCTGGAGGGGCCGGAGGTGCTCGTGTACAACGCGGCTGTTCCCCGTATGGAGAATGTGCTTACCACCCACTATGAAGATCTAATTTTGGATTTTCAGGCGAATGTAGCTGGAGCCCTGGTGGCTGCCCAGACCGTGGTGCCCTATATGCAAGAGGAAGGACAGGGAACGATCCTGATCACCGGAGGTGGTTTTGCCCTTTATCCTCATCCTGATTTTGCGTCTCTGGCGATTGGCAAAGCAGGGATCCGTAGTCTGGCCTTTACCCTGGCAGCAGCGCTTCAGGACAAGGGGATTCGTGTGGGTACCGTCACCATCTGCGGCACCGTGGATCCAGCCGATCCCAAATACAACCCAGACACCATTGCCGAGGAATACTGGAAGCTCTACAGTGCCGACAGTCCGGATGTGGAGGTTGTGTACTAAATGTCTCTTGCGGATCAGTCATCTTTTTCAGGAGCTTTGTGACCGATGACAGACTCAAGCGGATTGCCTCCCATCTACGCCAATACTCCCGTGGAGTTGGTGCCCCAACAAATCATCACTACCTGTCCGGCCCCGACATTTTTGGAGAACTTGGCGGTTGCACCGGATGGCATCCTTCAAAAATTTACTCCTGCAGATCCCTATCCTGGAAACAGGCAAACCCGGGGAGATTTCTGTCTTTGTGGAGAACACCAATCTTGATGATTTTGCTCTGGAGGTGGAGGGCAATCTCTATGCTGCTACCCATATCTATAACAGCGTTCTGCGGATCGCTCCGACAGGACAGGCAACCCTAATTGCGGAGTTTGAATAGGTGTTCTAGATACAGAGCCCAGCTGATCAATGAAAAATTCCTTGATCTGTTTAACTTCAATTGATGACCTTGCTACCCTGAGATGCTCAGTGAAAGGCAAAAATGCTCAGTGATCTTGGACACCGAGCTGTAAACTGATTGATGTGTTATACCCATATCCTATTCCTATAGAGTTATTCATGACAGCCTTTGCAGTTGCATCCGAATCGATCCATCCTTCCGAGGAGACTCCATCATTCCGTCTAGGCCATATCCTGGCTACACTGCCCAAAGAGGTCTTTCAGAAAGACTGGCGCAAAGCCTGGTTGAGAGTCTTGATCAGTGTCTCAGTCGTTGGCCTCTGTTACTGGGGACTGGCGGTAACTCCCTGGTATGGCCTTCCCGTGCTCTGGTTCATCACCGGCACCGCGCTGACCGGGTTTTTTATCATTGGTCATGACTGTGGCCACCGCTCCTTTGCCCAGCGGAAATGGGTCAACAACTGGGTGGGGCATCTGCTGTTTCTGCCCCTGCTTTATCCCTTCTTTAGCTGGAAGTATTTGCACGATCACCACCACAAGCACACCAATAAGCTGAGCGAAGACAATGCCTGGGATCCATTTCTCGTTGAGGATTACCAGAAGTTCAACCCAGCATTGCGCTGGGGCTATCGGCGTTTACGCCAGGAATTCTGGTGGCTGGCCTCGATTGTTCACTGGGGGGCTCTACATTTCAACTGGCAACAGTTGCAAGGCAAACGTCGTCGCAATATGCAGATCTCAGTCGCACTGGTGGCGATCACCGCTGCGATTGGCTTCCCCCTGCTGTGGATCACTGTCGGCTGGTGGGGGATCGTTAAGTTCTGGTTAATGCCCTGGCTGGGTTACCACTTCTGGATGAGTACCTTTACTCTGGTGCATCACACCAATCCCGATATTCATTTTTCCCCCACAGCAAGCTGGAATGAAGCCAGCGCCCAACTTTTTGGTACAGTCCACTGCACTTATCCCCGCTGGGTAGAAATTCTCTGCCATGACATCAATGTCCATATTCCCCACCATGTTTCTACGGCGATCCCTTCCTACAATCTTCGTCAGGCTCACCAGCACCTGCGCCAGGAATGGGGACCTCAATTAGTGGAACGCAAATTTGGCTGGGATCTGATCCGATCCATCACCAGTCAGTGCCATCTTTATGATCCAGAGCGAGGGTATCTACAGTTCGAGGACATCCGCTAACCCACCTGGGCCATATCCAGCTCCAGATCTCTGAACAGGGGGGTGCTGAGGTAGCGCTCCCCAAAGCTGGGTTGCATCATGACGATCAGCTTGCCCCGATTTTGGGGTTGTCGCCCCACCTGAATCGCTGCGGCCAGGATCGCACCCGTGGAGATCCCGGAAAGAATCCCTTCCTCATTGGCTAGGCGACGGCTATAGCGCATACTGGTTTCGTCATCGACCGAGATCACTTCATCGAGAAGATCCCGTTCCAGGACATCCGGAATGAAACCCGCTCCCATCCCTTCAATGCGGTGTGCGCCGGGGCGTCCTCCTTGCAGTACCTGGCTGTTGCGAGGCTCGACGGCAACGATCTTGACCTCTGGTTTGCGACTTTTCAGGTAATCCCCCACCCCAGTGATGGTGCCCCCAGTTCCCACCCCCGAAATGAAAATATCTATCGTTCCTTCTGTGTCTGACCAGATC
The DNA here is from genome assembly GCA_012030715.1 of Synechococcaceae cyanobacterium SM2_3_1. Classification (GTDB taxonomy): domain Bacteria; phylum Cyanobacteriota; class Cyanobacteriia; order Thermostichales; family Thermostichaceae; genus JAAUUJ01. The sequence continues at coordinate 8,854 of JAAUUJ010000019.1, forward strand.
TCGGGTCCGGTGGTCTCACGGTGAATCTTGGGATTCGCTGGATTGTTAAACTGACCCAGCATAAAGGCGTTGGGGGTCTTGCGCACGATCTCTTCCGCCTTCCAGATGGCCTCTCCCATTCCCCCACAACCACTGGCCAGATGCACCTCAGCGCCATAGGCTTTTAACAACAGCCGCCGCTCTACACTCATGGTCTCGGGCATGGTGATGATCAGTTTGTAGCCCTTTGCTGCCGCCGCCATTGCCAGGCCAATGCCAGTATTGCCTGAAGTCGGTTCCACCAGAACGGTTTTGCCAGGGGTGATCAGCCCTGCTTTTTCGGCTGACTCAATCATGCTGACGGCGATCCGGTCCTTGACAGAGGCCGCAGGATTAAAACTTTCCAGTTTCACGACAATCCGTGCCAGGCACCCTTCCGCTGGGGGAATACGGTTCAGCTGCACAAGTGGGGTTCGACCGATCAATTGCGTGATGTTCTCGGCAATATTCATAGGTAGCTACTAAACAGCCAGGACAATGAGCCTTACTCGAGTCTAACCTTTTCCCCTTCCGGCAGCGGCGGGGAGAACAGTTACAGGAAAGGGCGTAGAACCGGAGCCAACCATTCGTAACGGCGAATCCAGTAGCGCAGACTGAAGAAGGGTGAAATCTGAGGGTAGTAAAGCATGACCAGGACTCCCAGGAGGATCACTGTGCTACCAAAGAGGATCAGCCAGATGCGGGGATGACTCTGGACCGTGCGTCCATTTCCCTTCAGGTGCAGCAGATCCAGCCAGGGAGAGATGCCCCGACGCAACCAGCCCGTGACTTCCACCTGAGCACCCACCAGGGGTTGTAGCGATGACATCCCCGTAAACAGGTTACCCACAGGACCAAAGCGGGAGGTATATCGCACAGGTAGAGTGCCACTCCCATCTTGAATCTTTAATTCTGCTCCTAACTGATAGCCCACCCGTCCGCGACCAAACAGTTCTCCCTGCAAACGTACCGTCTGACTGCTGACAGGGCTGGCATAGGGATCGCCATGGCCGACACAACATTGGTCAAGTCCGGATCACGGGTGCGTGGATATAGGAAGAAAGCTTTACTGATCATCCCCAGGCCAAACCCGACGATGGCCATACCCGCAATATCGTGACCCTGCACGCCCCGCAGGACAAATAGCACCACCAGCCCCACGACCCAGGCCACCACCAGCCCCACCACCTCTGCTCCGTAGAAACTCAAATTCCACCAGAAACGGTGCTTGAGCCTGTGCTGATCCAGCTGATTGATTTCTGTATTGATCTGACCCATGCCTAAGGCAATCGGCAAACGCAGCCGATCCGCGTACAATCCCAAAATCCGGATCCGTTGCCCCAGCAGGGGGTGAGAGGAGTTCACCTGCATCCAGCGAGCCCAGGGATTCGCCAGATCCCACAGAAAAATACGTCGACACTGCTGGGGTTGGTTCTGAACCTGCTCGGCGGTGCTGGCTGCAGTCACGGTCTTCAGATCCAGGAGTCCGAATAGGCGGGATCCATCCAGCAGGAAACTGGGGCGGGCACGGCGCTTCCCAGCCTGCACAATCCCGTGCGCGGTTTTAGTCAGAGCTCTGGCCAGGCCGTTGGGGTTGCCTGTCTGCTCCACCGCAAAATGATCGGCATGGTAGGTTGCTAAACGGGAGAGCCAGAAGAGGGGATACGCTCCCGCGTTGTATATCAAATATAGGAGCGGAGAGAGATGACCAATCAGATCCTTGCGACCTGACTTGCCTCGCCCTTCCCCCATGAGCGCTGTGTAGGCGTAGGCCAGGAAAAGCACCTGTAGGGGAGCAGCGATCAAACTGAGAACTGAGGCGGTGCGAAGCTGAATCCGCCCCAGTCCATAGGCACAAACGGCAGCAATTTCATCCTCGCTGAGCAAAGAGAGCAGCCCCTGACTCAACACCAGACGAGACTGATCAGGGGCAGTTCCGTAAGCAAAGGCCACCGGGTGTGGATCGGCAATTACACCGAGACGGGGAAATTTAAGGTTGTAGCGCGTGCAGACCTGTTCAATAACTCTTGAGGCTTCCATGCTCTGGGATGCCAGATCTGTTATAGAAATCCAGTGGGTTCCGTACAGCCACCTTTGCATAAAGTCCTGTAGCCGATCACTCAGGAAATAACTGGCAGCACTGAGGTTAATGACCAGGCTGAGGACAATAAAAAAAGTGGCGCGTAAAAGTACGAATAAAGTTTGTTAAAGAGCGCAGATTAAGACTCAAGCGGACATTGAAAGCATTTTCAGGTAAGAGGAGCCACACCAAGAGCAGGAGAAAGACACCGACCGTAATCCAAATCCCCAGATCCAGACGCCCGACCGTACTGGAGAGAGAGACTTTGACCGGATGCTGGGCAGATCGCGGTGATCCGGAAGTGGCAGATGGAGAGACTGAGCTGGGTTGAGAAATAGATGCAGGAGCTGGAGTGGACTCTAACGCAAGTTTATCGAGAGAGTCTGAGGCTGTAGAAGCTTCCAGCTCAAGGTCCTCCAAGGTTTCTGGGGTGGAAGCACTGATCGGTTCAGGTTGCTCTGGAATCACGTGATCGATTGACGGGATCTCAGCGCCCAGATAGGCCAAATGCTCTAGCTTTTTCCGAGCCCATTCCTGCAGGTGTAAATCCGGACTTTGAGCCAGTTTCTGTGTCAATCGTGCGGCTTTACTAAGGAATCCTGCTGATTGATAGGCTTTGACCAATCCCACCTGAGCCTGAAAATAAGCCTGCGGATCAGGTAAGCTCTCCGAAGACAGGGATTCCAGCAGTTGAATGGCTTCAGAGTATCGCCCCTGTTTGTAGGCGTCTTTAGCAGCCCGAACAGCATCTTCACCGGATACCATGGCAGCTCCTGGAACGGCAACAGGCCAAACAGGCTCATTCTACCCATGCTTAGGATAGGCCCTTTCCCTCACTTTTGCATGGTCAGTTTACCAGAAGCCTCTTGAAGCTGATCCCAGGCAAATAGTACAGGCAAATTTGTGATGAGCCCAACTCAGAGGCAGCGATTTCGTTTAATGCTTCTGTAGCTGCTGTACCTGATCAAGCGTCAAGCCAGTCAATTGAGCAACCTGCTCCAAGGTCATTCCAGCTCGAAGCAGGTTTAAAGCAACCTCAGCTCGTCCCTCAGCTCGTCCCTCAGCTCGTCCCTCAGCAATTGCTTCAGCTCTAATTTCTTGATAAATCACAGATTCCCGCATACTCTTCGCCCTCAAGATACGATGAATCACTTCTTTCTCTAATACTAACCCGGCCAGAATAGCCGCCGAAGCAGTAATATCCTGACGGGATGACTCAGAAAGGTTGTTGGCAGATTGAGCCACCTCTTGCAGTACAGAAGCTTGGTCATCAGCCTGACTGAGTACGGCAAAAGGCAACAGCCCAGGACTCTGTAAAAAGATGTTTGTGGGTTGCTCCCAAAGACGGATCACATCATAGCCATGGTGTAGACGACCTGTAGAAAACTCTGTCTGATAAACCAACGGTGATTCTGTGGGTCGCAAATAAATGACCACCTGCCGCATGGCTTTGTGCGGATAGCGACGATAGCTACGGATACGATAGTCGGTCATCCGAAATGGGATCTTGGGGTCTGGATCCGTTTGAAATTCCAGATGGAGCAGTAAGGGTTCAGACTGTAATAGAACCAGCGAGTCAGTGCGGATGGGATCCAGCAACAACTCTGAGGGTTGGAGTTCCGTGAACTGGATGGGTTCTCCCAGTAACCAGGCGGCAAAATCGGTGGAATACTTCTCAGCCAGAAAACGACAGATATTGTCAAACATCTTGAAGGACCACTAAACAATCGATATCCGTCCCAGAACACGAGCCTGCCCCAAGCTGGGAAACTGAGATCCGTAGGCCATCACCACACAGCGATCCTGAGGCAGCAGGTGAAAGTGTCTGCTTTCAGCCTCAATCTCGGTCAGGGCTGGATCCCCCTCAAAATGCAATCGAGCCAGAGTCCCCAAAATCAAATCCAGGTGTTGCGGACTACTGCCATAAGGAGTACGCTCCTGGAGCGTGACCAAAGCCACAGGATGGCCTCTGCTGATCAGATACTGGGCCAGACCTGCCACTTGTGAAACCCCCCGCTCCAGCACCTGACGATATCCCTCTTGATTTTGTGGCTGATAGGGGTGGTAAGACCCGACTGGTGTCCAGTGGTTGTAAAAGCAGAGGGTGATCCGTTGAGCATCCTGGCGCTCTAACTCTCGGATAATCATCTGTTCTTTTTTGGCCGAGAGCTTCCAGTGCACACGTCGCAGATCATCGCGGGGACGGTATTCTCGCAGGGCAAAGACATCTCCTTCTGAACCGGGAAGTGGTTGTGCCTGATCCCCCTGAGAACCGATTGACAGGAAAGGCAGAGAAGCAGGAGGCAAGGGCAGCGGGAAAACCAGAATCTCAACCTCTTGATCGATGGCCATCCGTTTTTGAAACAGTTCGAAGGGGAAAGAAGATGACAGCAGAAATCCTTCCCAGCGCCAGATGCCTCGGGTTGGAAACCTGTAGTGATAACTCACCGTGGTGTCGCTTTCAGGATCAAGGCGCAGCATGTATAAAGAGGGCCAGTCTCTTGGTTCTAAGCCTGCCACCCGATCCGTAATGGCGACCGAGATGCTGGGGATACGGCGCTTGTGATTCTGGATATTCAGACGGATCAGAGCAGGTTGTTCAGCAAAAACTCGCTCCGGTACCCGCCGTTGTATCTCCAGATCTCGTAAAATCACTTCGGAGATCAGGGCACTGAGAATAATAAAACTCAGCATCATACCGAACAGGAGGTAGAGGGGGTTGTTGCCCGTGTTGAAGGCTGCCACGCTCACCAGGAGGGTGATCCCCGAGAAAATTTTACCGATGCGAGTATACCCAGGAACCCGGTAGCGTCGCGATGTCGAGGCAGCTTTAACTGACATAGTTCTCCATCCAATTTGAATCCCTCTGGCAAGAGTGCGCAAGGACTTTTGCTTCCAGCATAAGCTGAGCTCTACAGGGGATCGGCTCAAGAAAATTGCCCTTCAGGATAGCCAGAGCAGCATTATTGGGATACTAAATGAGAATGAATGATGACCCTGTTCTCCACCCCTCTTTTTTATGCTCACTGCAAGCTTACGCATCTTAACCACATCCGTGCTTTCTCTGGTCATGCTGCTCCTTTGCGTCTCCATGACCGTCGCCCAGGGATTAAGTGAACTTCTTTTGGAGGCTATCCGTCAGGGGAACTGGCAGGAGGCTGTCACCCTCATTGATCAGATCCTGGAGGAGGATCCGGGCCGGACCCCCGACCTTCAGCCACGCCGGGAGGAATATGCACAACGAGCAGCCATTGACCAGGCGGTTGCTGCTAGAAACTGGCAGGAGGCTATCGACCTGATTGATGCTTTCTCAGAGCGTTATTCGGATCAAGCAGCAGCCTTGCAAAGTCGCCGCAGCCAGTTGAGCCAGCTGGCGGAGATTGAAACGGCCCTGCAACAACGGAACTGGTACCAGGCGCTGCAACTGGTTGACGGTTTGATAGCGGCTCAACCTCAACCCCGTCCCGATCTGCTGCGTTATCGCCAACAGATTATGGATGAGGTTCCCAGGGCTGGACAAGCGGTTCAGCTGGCGAACTGGACCCTCGTCGTTGCCGGTGTTCGGGATGTTACGAATCAGGTTGAGGATGCTCTCCCTGAGGATCGAAAAGCACTCCTGGTGACTCTCAACGCCCAAAACGTTGGTGATGGTGCTCAGTCTTTGAGCCTCAATGAATTTAGTATCAGAGATGACGCCCAGAGCTATAGCGCAAGCGATGCTACCGCGACTCTGTCCAATCCACCTCGGGTAGAATCCGTTGCAACGAGTGTTGAACCCAACCGCTCCCTGAGTGTGGGTCTCGTGTTTGAAGTCTCTGCAGAGAGCGAATCTGAACTGCAGTTTCTCTTTAATCCAGAGGGTTCCAGTGAGAGAATTGCTGTGATCAATCTGGGTCAATGAGTGACGCCTAGCTGACCAGAGAGTCGGATGTCGCTAGAATCTATCCTCTTCTTCGTCCGACTCCCGTCCTTCCCCCACGACTTCCAGATCAATTTGTTGGCGGTAGTAATCGACATTTTTAATTCGAACCTCTACACGATCACCCAGCTGAAATTGCTTGCGGCTCTTGCGACCGACGAGGGCCTGCTGGCGGCTGCGGTACTCAAACCAGTCATTTTTCAGGGAACTGACATGTACCAGACCTTCCGCCTGAATTGGGTCAACTGCCACAAAGAAGCCATATTTCTGAACACCAATGATCAAGCCAGGGAAAGTCTCACCCAGGTGTTTTTGCATGAACTCGGATTTCTTCAACCCGATCAATTCTCGTTCAGCCTGTTGAGCCACTTGATGTTGCTGGTTCAGGGGTTCCACTTTGGTGTGTAAGAGGTTGAGATACTCATCATCAACTTTTGGTGGCAACACACTCCAATTGATCTGACCATGGCAACTACTGCTGTGTAGATCTACCCCTTTTTCACGCGAGTAGAGCGGCGATCCCGACCCTTATCAAAGATCAGGTGAAGAATGCGTTGGTTGAGCAGATCGGCATAGCGGTGCAAAGGGGCGGTGGCATGACAATAGGGTTGAGAGAGGCCCAGACCAAAATGGATTCCTGGTTTTTCCTCCTCAAGAGCAGGTTTTACCCAATAGACGGCTGGGGGCAGGATAGAAAGAAGTTGTTCCTCCAGGGCTGGATTGGCCCCCAATTCCACCACATCGGGCTTTTGAATCCGCTGGACAAACTGCTGCCAGTCTGACTGTTCAACCTGGTTAGGATCCGTCAATGCCAGATCCAGATGCATATTTCCTGCCAAGCGGAGGAAGCCCTGCAAAGACTCAGCAGAAGGGGCAGGTTGCACGCGGCTGAGATGGGGAACCCCCAGCTGTTGTAGATGGGTACCCATGGCTTGATTTGCCACTAGCATAAACTCATGCAGCAAGGCATGGGCCATCTGATGAGAGCTCATGATCAGGGCTCCTGAACGGCTCTCAGTTGTTGATGTTGGGGTAACCAACTCTGACATGGTCATCTCAAAGCCATGATTCTGATGGCGGCGGTGGCGCAGGATACCACTCACCTTTTGTAAGTTTTTCAACAAGGCGAGCAGTTCTGGAGTATCCTCCCCCTGAGCAGATGTCTCTTCCGCATTCATCAGTAGGGCCTGGACCTGACCATAACTGAGGTGGGCCCGTGGCTGGATTACCCCAGGATGGATTTCAAAAGAGAGCAGTTCTCCCTCAGCACTGAGATCAAGCAGGATCGAGAGGGTGAGGCGCTCCTGTTCTGGAAGCAGAGCACAATGCTGGTTCACATGTGGGGGAAACAGGGGCAAAACACAGGTATCCAGATAGACCGCAACAGCTCGTTTTTCTGCCTCTGCATCCAGAGGAGATTCTGGAGCAATCCAGTGGGCTATATCCGCCACATGCACCCCCAGTTGCCAGCCATTGTCATCGGCAGCGCCCAGAGACAGGGCCACGTTTGGCTCCATGCTATGGGGGTGGTGCAGATCTAGAGGTTCAATGGTAAGGGTTAGCCAATCACGAAAATCCTGGCGTTTTTTCAGTTCTGACTTGGAGATTTTATTGGGAAGAGCTGTGCCCTCCAGCATGACCTGAGGAAAGGTCTGGGGCAGATCATACTTACAACAAACCAGATCAATATCAATGGAAGCATCCTGCCCGCTGCCCAAGACTTTACGCACGCGGCCAATCGGCAGGTGATCTGCCAAAGGATAACGCAGAACCTCAATGTAAGCCGATTTACCATTTTCCAGAGGACTGCCCCGCTCATCCGTGGCTACAAACGGTGCTTCTGTTACCTCAACCGCTGATTGGATCACCATTTCAAACAGAAGACGATCATCCAGGGGCTGAGCTCGGAAGCCATCTTCAACCTGCTTCAAGCGAGCCACCAGCGTTGGATTAGCCCGCTCAATCACCGCTGCCACTTCTCCTTCAGGACTCTTTTTGCGGTAGGCATCTTTTGTGATGCGAGCTAACACCTGATCCCCGTTCCAGGCTCCGTTTAAGTTGGTTCCGTGAATATAGATGTCTTCAACACCGGGTTCATCACGAATCGCAAACCCATACCCTTTGCTATTGCACCGCAACCGCCCCACGACCAGCGTGTCATCTGCTTTACGGTAATAGTGGGGAGGATCGCCTATGGCGGCAAGAAACCCCAGGCGCTCCAGAGCCTGCAGGGCAATGAGTAGCTCAGCCTCCTGCTCTGGAGTTGAAACCAGCAGTTGCTCCTGCAAGGTTGTTAACGATAAGGGGTTATCCAGGGAACTCGACAGCAGATGGTCGAACAGTTGGGGAACAGAAAATTCCATGGAAGTCTCAAACTCAGTGGTTCAATAGGTGGTCAGGAGCGGTCATCAGGAAACTACGGCTAGGGACGATGGCCGGTCACGATGTAGGCAACCCGCTGACCAATGTTGGTGGTGTGATCAGCCAGGCGCTCCAGATAACGGATGATCAGCACCATCAGCAGGATAGGTTCAACAGGACCCTTCAGATCTGACCGTTGGGCCAGAGTTTGGTAGAGGTGAGTGTAGTCATTATCGACTGCATCATCCTCTCCCTTGATCCGTAACCCCAGATCTGCATCCAGATCGGTCAAAGCTGCCAGGCTGTGGCTCAGCATAACCTGACACCGTTGCATCATCACTTGAATCCGCCCAAGCTCAGGTGGAGGGGGGTACATCATCAAACGTACCGCAACCTCTGCCAGATCTTTAGCATAATCGCCAATGCGCTCTAAGTCTCGGGTCAACTGCATTAAGGTACTGATCAAGCGCAAATCTCGGGCCACCGGAGACCGCAGCGCAATCACACTGATGCAGTCCTGCTCAATCTGACGGTAAAAGCGATCAATCTGCTTGTCTTGAAGCGTGATCTTCTCAACCGCAGCCAGATTATGCTCAAACAGGGCTTGATGAGCCATGACAACTGAGGATTCCGTCAAGGCACCCATACGGAGAACATCCTGTTGGAGCCGCTTGATCTGCAGCTGTAGCTCAGCCTGCCTCATTGCTATGGCCTCAAGATAGGATCTGGTCAAGACGTCAGGAGCCGGAAGAGAATGATAGGAGAGGCACCTATCGACCCAGAGGATGTGATTCAGTATTGCTGAGTCTGTTGATGCCGCAAAACCTGATCCGGGTTAAGAAATGGCTAGATTTTCTTAACGTCCCCAGACTGCTATCCTCCCTGGTGGTCTACAACCGATAGGATCTAGGCTAACTCGAATTGGAAAGGCTCTGAGAATTTCACTCCCTTCAGGGGATCTCTGGCTTGGAGCCCCAGGGTTGGTTGGCAAAACAATATTCTCGATCCCTGGGTTCCGCCTAGCTTTGAGGATGAAAGTAACGGTAGATCTGTTCCGCCAGTTTGGTGCCGATGCCAGGAACCTGAGCTAGTTGCTCCGGCTGAGCTGTCTGGATGCGACCGATGGACCGGAATTCCTCCAGCAGCAATTTCTGGCGATGTTGACCCAGTCCAGGGATCTCCGCCAGGACCGAAGCATGTTGCCGCACCTGCCGTTGCTGACGGTGAAAGGTGATGGCAAAGCGATGAGCCTCATCCCGCAATCGTTGTAATAGCAGGCGGGCCGGATCCTGAGGTGGCAGTTTCAGGGGCTCGGATTTCCCTGGCAGAAAGATGGCCTCCTCTCGCTTCGCCAGACCGATAATGGGCAGATGATCCAACCCCAGCTCCGCCAGTACCCGACAGACCGCTGTCAGCTGCCCTTGGCCACCATCAATCAGGATCAGATCCGGTTGATCAGCTGCGGTCATGCGACTAAACCGCCGCCGTGCTACCTCTGCATGGCTGGCAAAATCATCGGAGTGGCCTGCCTGGACCTCCGGATTGCGAATTTTGTAACGGCGGTAGTGTTGCTTAGCGGGAAGTCCGGCAATAAAAACCACCTGACTGCCGACGGCATCTGCTCCCTGAATATGGGAAATGTCATAGGCTTCCATGCGTTGGGGAGAAGCCGCTAAATCCAGGACATCCGCCAGGTGTTGCAGGGCTTGAGCGTCCCGATCCGCCAGGCGTTGGGTGCGGGCCAGTTCCAGCTCGGCATTGCGCACGACCAGATCAATCAGTTCCGCCTTCATCTGGCGCAGGGGCGAGAGCAGACTGACCTTCCGTCCTTTTTTCTGGCTCAGCCAATCTTCCAGGAGTTCAGCCTCGGGCAACTCGTACTGGGTCAAGATCTCGGTGGGGATTTCGACCGCTTCGCAGTGCTGGTAGTGTTCCTGAAGAACCCGCTGCAGGATCAGGGCTGGATCATCTCCCTGGTTCATGGCCATGAAGCCGAGTCGTCCCACCAGCTTTCCTGCCCGCACCTGAAACAGTTGAATACAGGCCCGCGAATCATTCATGGCCAGGGCCAGGGCATCGCGAGAGGCGGTGGAATTGGGCAAGGAAACTTTCTGAGATTCTCCCAGCTGTTCTAACCCGCGGATCTGATCGCGAAAGCGGGCAGCAGCTTCATAATTTTCCTGAGTGGCGGCGGCTTGCATGCGTTGTTGTAGATCGGCCACCAATTCTTCCGTTCGACCCTGAAACACCATCGCCACCTGCTGGACTATCTGACGGTAGTCTTCAGGAGTGATCAGGCCCTGACAGACCCCAGGACAGCGACCAATGTCATAGTTCAGGCAGGTCCGGTCTTTATAGAGAGGTTTCCAGCGTTGCCGCAGGGGAAAGATCCGCTTCACTAACCCCAGGGTATAGCGCAGTAGACCCACATCGGTGTAGGGGCCGTAGTACTTGTTGTGGGGGGTATCCAGGCGGCGGTGGCGAGTAATAAAGATCTGGGGATAGGCTTCTGCCCAGGTAATGCAGAGGTAAGGATATTTCTTGTCGTCCTTGAGCAGAACATTGTAGGGGGGCTGCTGGGTTTTGATCAGGTTGTCTTCCAGAGCCAGGGCTTCCGCCTCGGTGTCGGTGACAATAAACTCAATTTCACACACCTGGGCCACCATGCGTTGAATCCGTGGTGACAGATCAGAAGTGAAGCGAAAGTAGGAACGCACCCGCGAGCGTAACCGTTTGGATTTACCCACGTAGAGAATTTGATCCGCCTGATCCTTCATCAAATACACCCCTGGATCAGGAGGCAGTTCCCGCAGACGGGATTCCAGCACCTCACGGTCGTAAAGGAGAGGAGTAGCCATAGCTAGGTAGAAAAAGAACAGACTGGAAAGCCGTTCATCAGGGTTGGGGGCGGAGGTGAGATCCCTTGGGGAGGGCATTCACTCGGATTTGGGCGCTGAGCCGTCGATGAATGGAGCCAACGCGGGCTCCACCGTGGTGAGAGGCAGGCAGTTTGCTGATCGCGCCATGCGGTTGACCTGCAGAAACGGTTGAGGTTGTTGGGGCTGCACCCTTTTTCGGAAAGGTCCACAGGGTTGGAGGCAAAGCATCTGAGGAAGTTTTGGCAGTCTTGACAGGAGGAGCGGCAACCGGAGTCCGAGGGGGAACGGATCTAGCGGTTGAGATCGGTACCTGGGATGGAATCGGGTTCCCTTTGACCAGTTTCTGCCAGAAGGCCCGCACTGCTTTGAACATCAGCCCCTCCTGAACGAGAAGATGCCTTAATTCTACTGCGGTTCGGGCGGAGAGTTGGTAGTCTGTGTGGCCACTCTGCCGCGATCAGATAAGGGGAGGCGGCGGTAAAGCTCCACAATTTGCGCCTGCACTTCCATCCGGGTGAGATTGTCAGTGTTAATCACAATGGCGTCAGTTGCCTGCTGTAGCGGTGAGATTGGCCGCTCGCTGTCATAGCGATCCCGGGCTTTGATCTGTTCCTCCAGAACCTCCAGGCTGATCAATTCCCCTCGCTCGGCCAGTTCTTGTTGTCGCCGCTCTGCTCGTTTACTAGAGGAGGCAGTGAGAAAGATCTTCAGCTCTGCATCTGGAAACACCTGGGTGCCGATGTCTCGACCTTCCAGCACCACGCCTCCCTCTTGCCCTAGAGCCCGTTGCTGCTCTACCAGCGCCTGCCGCACGCCAGCTAGGGCCGAAACCCTTGAGACATTCTCAGTCACCCGTTGACTGCGGATCTGTTCGGTTACTTCCTGCCCATTGACCCAGACACGGGTGGGTTGATCCAGCGACTGCAGTGCACGGGTTTCCAAACGCAGATCCATATCAGCGGCCAGTTGAGCCAGCTGGGCTTCATCCTGGAGAGGAATGCCCTCTTCTAGAGCCAGCCAGGTGATTGCCCGGTACATGGCACCTGTGTCCAGATAGAGCAGATCCAGTTCGGCTGCCACCCGTCGCGCCACCGTAGACTTGCCCGCTCCTGCCGGACCGTCAATAGCAATCAGGGGAGATCTGAAGCTGTGATCTTCTGCCTGCGTTCCAGAGGGTTGTTGAGGATGAACCAGCAAGACGTTGTCAATCAGCCGGGTATTGCCAACATAGGCAGCAACCGCCAGGATCCCCTCTGTTTTCAGCTCCTCCAGAGGTTGCAAAGTCTGGGGATCCGCCAGTTCCAGATACTGCACCTGTACCTGAGGCTCAGCAGCCAGGATCTTGTGAGCTGCAGTCAGGATCGAGGCTGCACTTGTCTTGCCCGCCATCACCCTGGACTGAGCCTTTTGCAAACTCCGGTATAGGCTGGTGGCCGCCTGCCGTTCTCGCGTAGACAAGTAGCGATTCCGGGAACTCAGGGCCAGACCATCCGCCTCCCGTACTGTGGCGCAGCCAATGATCTTCACCGGAACATGCAGATCCTGAACTAACTGTCGAATGATCACCAGCTGCTGGATATCTTTTTGGCCAAAGTAAGCCCGCTGAGGTTGGACTAGATGGAAAAGCTGGGTGACGATCGTAGCTACCCCAGCAAAGTGATCAGGCCGATAGGGAGCACAGAGATGCTGGAGCAGTGGCTGGGGGGGAAGCACGCGCGTTGATGCAGTGGCAAGACCTGGGATTACCTCCTCAGCGGCTGGGGCAAACACCAGATCAACCTCCGCCTCCTGACAAAGCTGACTGTCCTTTTCTAGATTGCGAGGGTAGCGAGAATAATCCTCCTGAGGACCAAACTGCAGCGGATTCACAAAAATGCTGACCACTGCGTAATCGCACTCCTGTCGGCAGCGGCGAATTAAGCTCATGTGTCCTTCGTGCAGAGCCCCCATGGTGGGCACCAACCCCAGAGTTTGATCCGGTAAAGGTGCAAGGAGGTTGCGAAGGTCAGCCAGGGTTTGAACCAACTGCATCGCTGCTTCTCCCAGGGAGATAGATGCTGAACATGAACGCCTGCCGCCTGCCTCCCTACGCTGCCGATCCAGGGTTAAAGGCCATACTTGTCGGTGCGCTGATATTGCACATAGGCCGCCACAAACAGGCCAGCCAGAGTAATCACCACCATCCCCAGAACGATACCCAGTAAAATCGGTTCGATCACAGTCTTATTCCTTCAGAGCAAAAGCAACAGTTTCCCTAAGTCATGATAGTGCAAGCTATCCACCGCTTGAAGGGTTTCCATCCGCTGGCACCTCTGGGGGTCAGGGAGCCTTTAATAGACGTAGATCGCGCCCGTATCGTCGAACTGGATTGTCCGATCCCCCATGACATCATCGATCCGGCGGATATTCACCTCAAGTAAATTACGGTCCTCCTGGGGCTGCAGCTCGTATCGCAGGGCCGCCCGCTCCAGGGTGTTAATGGTCAAAAAGTCTGGTAAATTCACCACATTGAACAGGGCAACCCCATCGGCAGCCAGTTGTTGAGACGGTTCCACCATACTGGTCAGGCCATATTCCATCGCTAATCCGGTGAAATTGACTAGACGGACCTGGATCGGCATTTCTGGATTAACTCGTGCTTGGGGCTGCCAGGGACCGGGTTGAAAGGTCTCTGCAGGAGGATCCTGAGCAAAGGCAGGGAAGCCAGAGAGAAGCAAAGGTCCACCACTCACCAGTAAGGGCAGGAACAGAGGGAAAAATCGCTGCATAACCATCACCGAAGCATGACTTCCTCAGCCTATCCAGTTCTGCTGACTGCGGACAGGGACGGGCAGGTTATCCATCGGTTACAAGCACGCGCTTGCCCCTGCTGCTGTGGGCAGAAATGGTCACCCCAGATCAACTTTGCCATTGCGAATGAGGGTAAATCCTTCTAGCCTGAAAACAGGATCATGTCTGTAGGAGCCGTTCTTCGCCCATGTCAGTCAACGTTGGATCTGTTGCCCCAGACTTTACACTGCCGAGTGTCGGGGGTATGACTCGTAAAGAGCGCTCAGAAATTACCCTCAGTGCTTACCGGGGCAAAACTTACGTCCTGCTGGCCTTTTATCCGGCGGACTTTTCTCCTGTCTGTACTACAGAAATGGAGAGCTTTGCCAAAGACTGGACGGAATTTCGGACTCTCGGCTGTGAGATTCTTGGAATCAGCGCCGATCCGATTGAAAAACATCAAGCTTTTGCGGAAAAACTGCGCCTGGAATTTCCTCTACTGAGTGATACCGATAAGTCTGTCAGTCGTCTCTACGAAGTTGACAGCTTGCTGGGAACCCGACGAGCTTATTTCATTGTCGATCTGGAAGGGATCATTCGCTATAAGCATGTGGAACTGCTGCCGATCACCCGCCGAGGAAACCCGGAGCTGCTGCAAACTCTGCGCGGCCTGACCGCTTCCTGATCCAGCGATCTTTACCAAAATCGCCGTAAAGCCCCTTCCTCCTTGTGGTCTACGAAGATTTGCAAGTGAACAACATGGTGAGAAATCATCATCTTGCCAAATCGATACATGATGCTGGTTGGAGTCAGTTCACACACTGGCTGGACTACGATGGCAAAGTCGGGAACAAGGTGGTGGTGGCAGTTAATCCGGTATTCACCAGCCAGGATTGCTCAAATTGTGGGCATCGACTGAAGACAAGTTTGTCTACGCGCACTCATGATTGTCCCCACTAGTGATGTTTGGAGAATCTCCACCTTCTAAATGGGGGGAGAATGTCAAAAGTCTTAAAATAGGGTTAGCGTTGTTTGCGTATCCCTATGGTAGATGTGCTGCAGGAAACCCAGCGGGCCAAGCTCGATCCGACTGATGATGTCTGGTTCTACAGCTATCCTCGTTTCGTGACCCATGTCGATGAGAACTTCATTGCGCGGCTAACAGAACTGCTGCGGGAGCGGCTACCTGCTCAGAGTCGCATTCTAGATCTGATGAGCAGTTGGGTTTCCCACCTACCAGAGGATGTAGAGTACGCCCATGTGGAGGGGCATGGCTTGAATGAAGAGGAACTGGCCGCCAATCCCCGTCTGGATCACTACTTCGTGCAGGATCTGAACCGTGACCAGCATCTACCTCTGCCAGATCAGTCCTTTGATGTGGTTTTGATCTCGGTTTCCGTGCAGTATCTGCAGTATCCAGAAGCCGTGTTTCAGGAGTTGTATCGGGTCCTCAAACCTGGGGGACAGGTGATCGTAAGTTTTTCCAATCGGATGTTTTTCCAGAAGGCGATTCAAGCCTGGCGGGATGGAACCGATAGCTCTCGCCAGCAACTGGTGAAACGCTACTTCATGGCTGTGCCTGGCTTCAGTTCACCTGAAGTGGTGGCCCATGTTCCAGCCAATAGCTGGCTGTCGATCCTCGGAATGGCCTCCGCAGATCCGTTTTATGCGGTGACTCGCAACCTGCTAGACCATGCCCTCAAAGTTCCTCAAAAAACTGATCTAGCCAAGTGT
The DNA here is from genome assembly GCA_012030715.1 of Synechococcaceae cyanobacterium SM2_3_1. GTDB lineage: Bacteria > Cyanobacteriota > Cyanobacteriia > Thermostichales > Thermostichaceae > JAAUUJ01. Next base: position 24,614 of record JAAUUJ010000019.1, read on the forward strand.
CCTGGGTGGGATGCCCATTTCGAGCCCCTGTCTTTGCCGTTTCAATCGATACTTTCTCGGGGAACTCTCCCTTGTCCTCAGTCAAGTCACCCTGCACCTGTATGCCATGGCTGCTATCCGAGGACTGCCGTTTCTGCATTTTTTCCCGCACCGATCGCCACCAGGCTCCCCCATCCAGCATCTTTTGATGGTGCTCAAACTTAAATCCGTAAATATCTTCCCCCTGCAGGTAGCGGAAGCCGGGCTGTCCATGATCATACTCTTCCCGCTCAACTCCAAAGTAGCGGCTGGTGCTCTGAGCTTTGTTCAATTCTTCAGGATCCCGCAATTCTTTCAGCTCAAAGGGATCATGAAAATAGCGGGGATACGGAACCACACAACCAATAGGTGTCCCCTTCTTCACGTAAATATCGCGGTGGGGAATGGTGATTTTGATATTGAAGGTAAAGTCCCGTCGTAGGTTATCTGCCTCCACCATGGCATTCATCCAGGAAAAACCAGCAATTGGATAGTTTGGAGGTTCCTTCACCATTAAATTAATATTTTCAGGGGTACGAAGCATAAATGTAGTTTGTATCGTCAGGATCCCTGAACCAAAATGAGATTCTAGCACCATGAGGTTGCATGGCTTAATATCTTCCAGAGGGTGAATGATAACACCATCAATAGCCGGACTGCCTGTCCAGCGCACCACAAAATCATAGCGACTTCTGACAATAAATCCATGTTGATTGCCAAAGACTAGGGGCAGGCAGAAATAAAAATGCTGAGTAAACCAGGCTCGCTTTCGATCAGGTTTCTGGATGTAATCAACATTTTGATAGAGATTATCATAGGGAATGACATAGATCGTATTTTCTGGAACCTTTAAGGTGTCAGGAATTGTCTCGGGAGGGATAAAACGTTCCCCCGGTTTAAGGTATTTCTGTGTCATAATGCTCTTCCTCCTCCAAGTAGGTATAGGTTGCCTCGAAAAAAGGGCAGATCTGAGATTCAAAAGAAACTGATAAGCTTAAATCACTCTCCTGGGAATGAGGACTGCCATAAAAATAGCCTCTATTATCTGCAAATTCCAGGACTAGCCCAATTTTAGGAGTAATGACGATATCACTTAGCTGCAAAAATTTTTGGGCGGACATCTCCAGCACTGGAATATGGGCGTCTTCGACTTTTGTCCCGGAGGGCAGATCAATGAGGCGAAATACCTGCAGACGAGCTCCGCCTGTTTCCACTTGATAGCGAGTTAGGAACAGATCGTGCACCATTAGGGGGCACTGAGCATGCACATAAAGCGTGGATCCAGCTATGGGGTCGATGTTACGGGTTCTCCTGGGAGTGTGCCAGGCGCGAAGGAGTTCCATTGCAATTCCATCAATCTCGGGCGGATGCTAGCACCTGACCATAGCGCGGTCAAGCAGTGGTGGTTCTGAGGGCCGTTTCTGCTTCACTGGATAGAACTGGAGTGCCTGCAGAACGCTGCTGATCCAGCCAGGCTCCATTGATCCAGGCTAGCAAGACCCACACCAGTAGGTTAATCCGGCCATCAAAGTAGACCGCATCCAGCCAACCTGACATGAAATAGCTCACTAGGGCCAGATTGACCCCCAGCAACACCCCTTCTTCCGCTGCAGGAGCTTGCCACCAGGCCTGCCAACCCCGCATTAGAGTCCAGCCCCAGATCCCAAGAAAGATCAATAGCACAGGAATGCCCCCCTCAGCAGCTAGGGTGAGATACAGCTGATGACAGTGACCCAGCAGTTCCGCCGGAGGGGGATCCTGGATGCGGTAAAGCTCGGCAAAACTCTGCCAGCCCCATCCCTGCCAGGGTCGTTCCTGGATCATGTCTACAGCAAAGGACCAGGCATGCAGCCGGTTGGCGGTAGAACTGTAGAAGGCTGCAGACGGATCAATCGTATCGGCCAGACGCTGCCAGAGAGCCTGAGGCACCACCCAGCGCAGGCCTGGTATCCCCAGCGCCGCCCCCACGGGCATGAGGCTCAGTCCTAACAGTCCTCCGATTCCCCACCACCAGCGCCGTAACACCAGAAATAGGAGCAAGGCCACCCACGCGATCCCCCAGCCATTGCGGGAGGCGGTCAAAGCCAGGAGCAGGATTCCCATTCCCCCAGCCAGCAGCGCCAGCCCACGGCTACGCCCTGCCAGGAACAAGCCCCCCATGATGGCCAGAACCAGCACCAGATAAATGGCCAGTGTGTTGGCAGAGGTAAAAATAGAAACCGGACGATCACTCTGGCGCAGAGCCACCACCATTACCCCCCATTCCAGCCGCCCTTCCCAACCCCAGACCACCTGCCCCAGACCCAGCCCCGATACCAGAAGGCTGCCCACTCCAATGATCTGGAGTAAGCGCAAGCGCAACCATGCTGAGCGCAATACCTGACTGCAGGGGAGAAAGAACAACAGAAAAGGCCAGTAATTAAACGATCCGGGCACGCTGGTCTGCAGATCAGGGGCCAGAATTGTTACCAGCCCCACCCAGCCTATAGCTGCCAGACTCATCCAGCTCAGCCGATCCAAATGTTTATCCCGTTGACCAACCCAGTTCAGGGTTCCCCCCAGCATCAAGACCAGGCTGGGCAGGAGGTTAATCGGCAGACAAGCCAGGGCCCCCTGGAGCCAGCCCCCGGAACGAAACCCGTGCCAGACCTGCCCTCCCAAGCGTGGGATCTCAGGCTCTGGATCCTTGACACCGATCTTCTGCTCCACCATAGTTCGACTTACATTTGAGGATCAGGGCAGGGATCTCAGCGCATAAAACGGAGGAGGAGAAGTACTCCCACCCCCCCAAAGAGGATGTTATGACTCCAGGCCGCCAGCCAGGGTTCCACAGCACCAGCCTCCCCCAGACTGCGGGAAACATTCAGAATCACATAGTAGACAAAGACCAGCAGGATGCCAAAGACCACCCCCCCATAGCGCCCCACCTGTCGGGCGGTGTGCGTGGCCAGAGGTAGGGAGATCAGGACGGCAAAAAAGCTGGCCAGGGGAATGGAAAAGCGACTGTGCCATTCGGTCTGCAGATCCTCGGTGCTGAGGTTGGAACGGCCAAGGTTTTGAATTCGCAGGTGTAAATCAGGTAGTGACAGTTGATCCGGAGCCACCGGCGGTAGCATCAATGTGGCCAGATCATCAGATACCTCCAGGCGCCGCCGCTCAAAAGGCGCTTCGCTAATACTGGTGCCATCCGGAGCATAGGAATGGACGATCCCTTCCGTGAGCATCCAGGCTTCTCCATCCCAACTGGCCTGTCCCGCCAGGATCACCTGTTTGAGTAACTGAGGCTCCCCCGGGGCTGCTGGTAAGACATCCAGGATGGTCACCTCTTCCATCGTGTTCAGTTTGGGGTTAACAGAGCGAATAAAAAACCAGAGATTGTCCTCAGTTTTAAAGAAAACATCCTGATTCTGCTCCTGCTGAGCCTGGGCCACAATCGAACGCTGATCAATCTCACGGATCTGCTGGCGGCTGGGGGGAACCATGCCATTGCTGATCCCAAAGGACACCAGACTCAGGATCAGGCCCATGAGGAGAATCGGGGCAAAGAGGCGGCGAAACGGAACCCCGACAGCTCGCAGGGCCGTGAGCTCACTGTTGCCACTCAGCTTGCCCATCGTCAGCATGGTGGCAAACATGGCGGCAATGGGCATGGCCAGAACCATGGTGGCGGGAATATCCAGCAACAGTAACTTCAACACATCCAGGGGCGGCACCCGATCCTCCACCAGGCGATCTGCCAGCTGAAACAACTTTCCCGCTGTCAGCAACAGTGTCCCGCCACCCACACCCGCCAGCACAGGCATAAGCATCTGACCCAGGAGATAGCGCTCCAGAATAAACCGGTTCCACCACATCGCGTGTTAGTCCAGGGTTAGGTGTGCTGTTTCCCGCCATCCAGGGCTAAAACCCGCAGTTGGGAAGGGTTATGAAAATCCCCCTGTAGCTGCAGATAGCGCTGATTGGCATGTAGATGACGGGCAATTTTGTAAATGACTTCCACCTGATCTGGATCCCCTACCTTTGCAGCCAGTTCCCTGAGGAGTAAGGGGTCTGAGGCCTCCTGTACCCTCTGAATCACCTGCTTCTGCAGCGTGAGAACAGCAGCCGCGGCTTTTTTGCCCGCTTCTACCCCTGGCTGGTGATAGGCATTGATGTGAATTAATGAGGCATACAATCCCACTGCCCGGTCATAGAGGGCAATCAGCGCCCCCACCGATCTGGGATCCACGCGGGGAATCGTGACCGTAATCGAATCTCGTTCATTGTCGGAGAGCGCCTGACGGGTTCCCTGCAGAAAACCACTGAGATAATCCCCAGAAGTGACTGCAGGCTCAATCTCCGCCGACAGCCCTTCCCGATCCTCCAGCACCTCAATAAAAGTGACAAAAAAGTTATTGACTCCATCGCGGAGCTGCTGCACATAGGCATGCTGGTCTGTAGAACCCTTGTTGCCATACACCGCAAGGCCCTGATGGACCACATTTCCTTTCAGATCCTGAGCTTTCCCCAGGGATTCCATCACCAGTTGTTGTAGATAGCGGCTAAACAAAAGCAACCGATCTTTGTAGGGAAGCACCACCATATCCTTACGCCCGTGCCCTTCTCCAGTGGCATACCAGGCCAGGGCCAGAAGTGCAGCAGGATTCTCTTTCCATCGCGGGTTGCGGGTTGCCTCATCCATTTCCGCGGCCCCCGCCAGCAGTTCCTGGATTGAGATTCCCTGGAGCGCTGCAGGCAGGAGTCCAACGGAGGAAAACTCGGAGGTGCGTCCCCCCACCCAATCAAAAATCGGGAAAGAGGCTAACCAGCCCTCCTCCTGACTGAGGTGATCCAGCTGGCTGCCAGGAGCTGTCACCGCCACCGCCTGCCGCGGAAGGGTTAGTCCGGCCTGCTCCAGAGCAATCTTGACCTCCGCCATGATGTTGTTGGGTTCCGGAGTTCCCCCTGACTTGGAGACCACCGCTACCAATGTCTCTTCCCAGTCAGGTTGCAACTGTGCGAAAACCCGATCCATCCCATCGGGATCGGTGTTGTCAATGAAATGAATCCGCAGTGGTGGAGATTGGGAAGCCAGCGCGTCAGCTACAAATTGCGGTCCCAGTGCTGAGCCCCCAATCCCGATCCAGAGAAGGTGCGAGAAAGGTTTCCCTGAGGGGGCCAGAATCTGTCGAGTATGGACATCGCGAGCAAATACCTCAATCTTCTCGACAGCAGCGCGGATCGCCTCGAGTGAGATCAGAGCGGGGTGCCCGTTCCGGTGCCCGCAGCCAGTAATGACCCACCTGCCGATGCTCATCCGGGTTGGCGATAGCCCCCGCTTCCAGGGCCTCCATGTCGGCAAAGGCCTTGGCAAATCCGGGTTCTAGTTGCTGAACCAGCTCAGAAGTCAGGCGAATGCGGCTGATGTCAACGTAAAACCCCAGATCGGGGTGATGGTAGAGCCATTCCAGATAGCGCTGCCAGAGCTGCTGTGTCACGCCAGACCTCTCCCGTGAACTGCACTCCTACTCTACCCAGTCTTGGATTAAAGACGCATGAGACTTAAGGCTTCAGGGATAAAGGTAAGCACAGGAGACAGGCAGTTGACAGCTCAAAACATGATGTCGTCTTCGGAGCGGCCCCAGATGCTCCAGATCATGGTGCCAATAAGGGCAATATAGACCCACACCAGCGGCCCGAGTTGAAACAAGTTATCCATTTCACATTCACCAAAACAATTTGTATATCTCCTCCAATTATTGTGATGTTTCGTAACAATGTCAACGGGTGAGCGGGGGAGTTCGTTTTGATCCAGAGAGGGTGTCTGCTGCTGCAAGTCTAGGATCCGGGCCTGGATAAACCCGGCTGAGAAAACTGAGGAAGTGAATCAATCCAGGCTTTGCTTTTCAGGCGCAGGGAAAGATCTTCCTATACTGGAAAGGTAGAACCACATCTGGTAGCGATCGGCGATGCATACCCCATTTGGCCTACTTCTGCCCTTGATTCCGATTGAGATTCTCCTCTCCACCAAGGGGCTGATGTTTTTACTCCTGTCCGCCTATGGGGGAGCCATGTGGACCTTCTTAAGTGGTGCTCCTCGCGTACACACCCTCATCGTGCCGGATCTGGATCAGGCCCAGAAGTTCTACGAGGGAGTTCTGCAGCTCTCGGAGGCGGAATTACCTTTGCAGTACTACTATGGTGGCTATGAGGCTGGATCAGCTTTTGATCCCGCTTATTTCCCTGGCGAGTTCGCTCCCAGTCACCGCCCCTACTCCACCACCGCCACCGCTCCAGCGCCGGACACCTCGGGTCTCTGGTATCAGCTCTCCGATAATGTGCAGTTGCACATCATTGTGGGTAACACCCAACCTCTGGACAGCAGCAGTCAGTCCGAAACTGCCAGCTATCGTGGTGGAGGCACCTGGAGCAGTTCTGCCAGTGGTTACCAGGGGAGCAGTGGATCCAGCACCATGCCAAACCGCAGCCGTCACATTAGCTTTGACCGCGATGCCATCAAGGCCCTGCTCAAGTATGTGGTCAAGCGGCGTATCCCCCACAGCGTGCGCACCGAAAAGCCTCTCTGTTTCTGGATCCGAGATCCTCAGGGTCAGATCATTGAGATGGCTGAAGTCAGTGCCTGATGCCCATTCCCACCTACTTGCGTGTTCACCATGACTAAATCCCTGCTGAGCATCTTTCTTTGCCTTTGCCTCTTCGTTAGTCTGAGCGTGCCTGCCCTGGCCATGTCCCGCGCTGGAGATCATCCTGCGTTAGATGGAGTCAAGGGGGAGTTGATCACCACGGACTCTGGACTGCAGTACCGTGATATTGAGGTGGGAACCGGAGCGAGTCCAAGTTCTGGCAGCACTGTAGTCGTGCAATATGTGGGCCGATTGCAGGATGGGACCGTTTTTGACAGCTCCTACGAACGCAATCAACCCTTCAGTTTTGTGCTGGGGGTGGGTCAGGTGATCAAGGGCTGGGATGAAGGGGTGGCTACGATGCTGGTGGGGGGAAAGCGACAGCTGCTCATTCCTCCGGATCTGGCCTACGGCACGCGAGGCGCTGGAGGTGTGATTCCCCCGGATGCCACGCTGGAGTTTGAGGTTGAACTGCTGGATGTCCGCTGATTCGCCCTCGAACCAGGATCTGCGTGCTTGCCCCCTGGCGACAAAAGGGGAGCTCCGTCAGTGGTTCCAGGCCCAGCGGCAGCAGCAAAATATGGCCCAGATCAGTCAGCGCATCTGTGATCACCTGGCCAGGCATTCCAGGTTGGTAAAACCCGACATCATTTGCCTTTACATGCCTGTGCGAGCTGAGGTCAATCTGCTGTCTCTGCTGTCCTGCTTGCCCGAAAAGACCTGGGCCTTACCCCGCTGTCGGCCAGGGAGAACCATGAGCTGGCATGTGGTTAGTGCTGGGGATATCGCACGGCTACAACCCCATTCAGGTCACGGCTGGGAGTACAACCGCTTTGGCATTCCGGAACCCGCCGCCCACTTGCCCCAGGTGAAGGTAACCCAGATTGATCTGGTGCTGGTACCTGCTCTCGCCTGTGATCGCTGGGGAGCGCGTCTTGGGTATGGAGGGGGCTTCTATGACCGCTTTCTCTCGGTTTATCAGGGAGTGACCATGGCTGCGGTTCCTGGGGTCTGCTGGTCTACAACCCCGTTACCCCGCGATCCCTGGGATAAGGATGTCCATACGGTGGTGACCGAGGAGGGTGTGCAGGGGGTTCGTCAGTGAACCGGCTCTCGCTACACTGGTTTGTAGAAAGCGTTACGGTAGCAGAACCCCCCTATGATATTCAACACGTTTGATCAAGCTCAAGTTGTCTGGATCCGGCGTTTAGTCCTGATCATCTGTCTACTGGCAGTCAGCCTCTTGCTCCTGGGTTTTGGTGGTATCAAGATGGAGCTTAAGGATCTGAAAACCGTTCCTTGCCCAGACCGACCGGAATTTGAAAACCTCGTAACCAGTAGTGGCTCCAGTGCCGCAGCTGCGGATTGCTACTTTATTCAGGGCACTGTGGTCAACCCCTCAAAGAAGCCGATCTACAACGCCGATGTTTTTGGACGTCTTTATGACGCCAATGGTAATGATATCTGGCCAGAGCGTACCCGTTTGGGAGCCATTGAGGAGGTACCCCCTGGAGAGAGCATCTTTTCGATTCGGATCTCCGTCCCGACAACCAATCCTATGCCCTTGCAATTAGAGCAGTTCCGTGCTTCTGGGTTCGCTGGAACGGTGCGCCGCTGACTAGAGTCACATGAGCTCTAGAACAGGCTACCCAGGGCTCCGGCCAGGAACTGGAGGGTTAGCAGGGCCAAAAGCGGGGAGAAATCCATGCCACCCATGGGCGGAATGATCGAGCGGAAAAGATTCAGGTAAGGATCGGTGAGCTGGCTGAGCAGGGAGAACACGGGGTTGTACCAGTTAACGTTGGGAAACCAGCTCAGGAGAACCCTGATCAGGAGCAGCAGCGTGTAGATGTTAACGAATTGCAGGATGGCTGGCAGGAGAATATCCATAATTTAACGATGACCCCTAACTCGTGGACATAAGCAGTCTGGCCTGATGGGAGCAAAGCCAAACTCTCTCTAGTTTGCCATCTCGCAGCGGATCCAGCCAGACTTGGATGGGTTACCTCAGATGCAGATCGAGTCACGGATCACAGCATGGGCAATGGCTATAGTAGGGAGGATCGATTTTAGATTGCTCCTATGGCCACAGCCGCAAACCCTATTCGACTGCTGCGGGAGGCTTTTGCCCTCACCCACCCGATTTTCAACACACTGCTGCTGATCTTCCTGCCAGAGTTCATTGTTAATCTTCTCTTTAATCTCTGGATGCTGGCGGTTGTGCCCGTTTCGCGATTTCAGTTCCCCCTCCTGGCCTGGTGGGACCTTCATACCGCGTTGGGATCCTCTGCTGGTGCCCTCAACCTGCTGCAAAAGATCGGGATTGGGTTGGGGCTGTTAGGGATCTACAACCTCCTGGTCAAACCTGTGGTAGAGGCCTGTGCGCTTCTCTTTCTGCATACTCATCAGCAGGGACAGTCCTTCGCCTTTGCAGATGTGTGGGACAAGATTCGTCGCACCTACCCTGATTTGGTGGGGACAGCGCTGCTCTCCCTTTCAGTCACGATCCCCATTTACCTGGGGCTAGCTCTGGTATCTCTGGGTCTGGCCATGCTGCAGATCCCCTTTCTCTTCTTCCTGCTGCTGCCGCTGGGCTGGCTAGCACAAACCTATCTGAATCTGCATCTTCTCTTTATTCGCTATCCGTTGCTGCTGGAAGGAGACTCCGCGCTTTTGAGCTTTATTCGCGGCTGGGAGTTTACCGATCAACATTTCTGGCGGCTGCTGTCGGCTTACCTGGTAGCAACTACTGGAGTGTCTGTTCTGGCCCTGATCCCTGGAATGGTGGCCAACCCTCCTGCCTGGACCGCTCCGATTCTGCAGGCTCCTCCGCTGGACATCCGCTGGCTGCGGGCGATTCAGTCGATTCTGGGCAGTTATGTCCACCTGATGTCGCTACCCGCGATCACGGCCTACTATCTGCTGGTGTACGGCAGCCTTCAGGATCGGGATTGAACGGACTTCTGCATACTTCCTAAGCTGCGACTTCCGCCTCGGGAAGAATTGCAGCCGTTGCCATGAATTGTTCCCCGGCCCGCAGGCAAAAAGAGGTTGCAGGAGTTGCTCCGTCATCACTTCTGTGCCCTCGTTATCGCGTAGGATCCAGCGCCCCCTTTGATCACTAAGCACCGTGACATCTGCCTCTCTCCCAGGGTGCAGACTGCCGATCTCTGTCTCCATCTTCAGCAGGGCAGCTGCCTCTTGGGTGACCATGGGCACCAATGTCTTCAACGGGATCCCAAGGGCAAGCAGGCTATTGAGGGCATGCACCAGACTGAAGCGAGCCTGTCCTGCAAACGGATGCATTTCGGCATCAGGATGATCAGACGGTGTTCCTTGCGGTACAGGCACACAGGTGTTGTACCCATGCAGATCGGCTCCCAGCGTATGGGGTAAGATACCAGCCTCCAGCACGTAACGGGCGATGTTGAAACTGAAATGAGATCCGTAGCCCACATCAATACGGATCCCCTGCTCCAGGGCTGCTCGCACGATTGGATGCACTTTGCCTTCCCGGTTGACAAATCCCCCCGGATGCCGGGTGAAGGGATGGGCCAAAATATCGCCAGGTTCCAGCAAATCCATCACCTCAGGCAGGATCCGGTCTGGATCATAACTGCTGCCTTTTTCGGGTAATGACCACAACTGTCCCAGGTGCAGATAAAGGGGTAAACCTGCTTCTCGAGAAATCGCTTTCGCGGATCGCACCACCTCCAATCCCCAACGGGAGAACCCACCGATTTCAGCATGAGCCTTGATCCCTTTCACCAGATCAGCGTTGGCCCGGGCAGCTTGCACTGTGGCCTCCACATCCACTCCGGCAGGGGTGTAGAGATCGGGGTAATAATGACCTTCCAACCCGCCCACCACATAGGCTGAGATGAAGGCAAGCACTCGTGTCGCAGCCGGGGCCGCAATAAAGTGACGAAAGCCCGGAAAGGTCATGCAGCTAGCTCCCCCTTGATCCACCACTGTGGTTACCCCTGACTGCACCCCCACCATGTCGGCGTTCAATCCAAAACGCCCTGTCACATGCTGATAAACATGGGCATGGGTATCGATCAGCCCTGGCAGAATTAAGTGATCCCGCACATCCAGGATCTGCGTTGCCTGTTCCACAGGAATCTCGGAAGCGATGGCGGCGATCCGACCTGATTGCACAGCGATATCTGAGATGGCGTCCAGATCCTGTGCTGGATCAATGACATGTCCTCCCTTCAGGATCAGATCAAATCTCGCCATGAGCATCTCTCAGGTGAATGGGCCGTAGTAAGATAGATCGCATGTTGATCTTCCTCCATGATTTTAAGGATGAGTTGGTACTTACTCAGAGGAAGCTCAAGATCTTCCTGAGATAAATGATGTGATTCTGTTAAGCTAAAGTTAAATTCTTGTTGAGAGATCTGGGAATTTTGTATGTTTGAATTATTCCCGCAAGCGGATATTCCAAATGAAGTGCTCATAGCCAATAGAGTTAAAAAGGATGGCATGAGATCATGCGAATCAAGAGACATTGATAAATCCTTATTCTAGTTGATATCGTTTAAGCTAAGTCGGATTAGGCTTCTAGCCATATTTGTCAGAAGGCAATATTTAAATTGTGGGCTTAGCAAGATGGCAAGTCAATTTCATAATGAAGCCTAAACAGATTATAGCCCATAGGGAGGTGGAGTCCAATTTGGCCATTGCTGTCGAAAGGCAAAGCCGATCAGATTTGACTCTTTTACCCGATAACAAAGCGATCCGTGACATAGGGATTGGGTTCCCAAGGGCACTGCTTCACTAAAAAAATACTTTCATCAACTATAAATTCAGGATAGAATACAGGCCTTTCTACACGAATAATCTCTCCAGTTGGATGTCTATAAATCCCTGAATTTCTTTCATCAATAGCATCAATTACTCTTAAGGTATTGAATACAAAACATTTGCCTTTGTCATAATCTAGGGGAAGTAATTCCCCGTTAGGCATCAATAAATCACTAAGTACATCGACTGCACGTTCACTAAGCACAGGATAACCACCATAAGCCGGATAATCACCCAATGGCAAATTAGGGTAGTACGGTTCATCGATTGAATCAAATTCCTCACTAACTACTACCTTAAATGGGATCCATGAATCAATCAAGCTTTTACCTTTAAGTGCATACTTCCTTAATCGACTGCGGATAGCTTCGGGGGTCCGATCAACTGACAACAGACATTTTGAAGCTGTGAAATCATGCTCTAGAGTATAAACATTAACCATATAATTTCTCCTAAGGATGGCCTCCATTAAGCAATATAGTACGAATATTATTGATTTCAGAGCTAACAGTTTGCTCCTTTTGAGGCTGATCTAAAGATGAGTAGTTAGGAATACTATTCGTAGCTCTAAATAATCGATCTCTTACTGCTGTAAAGTATTGACTTGTGTGTAAACTCTGATGAGGTCTACCTGGGACGGGAACATTGGCATGTCTAGGTAAAGCTACTCCATTAGCTGCATCATTTATGTCAATACCAGCATCTTCCAAGATTGCCCTAGATTGAGCTCCATTGACTCCACCAGCATTTACTGGAACAATATGATGGGCATCTGTTCCACATGGTAATCGTTCACCAGTTTCGCTGACAATATTAATATGAAGAATAGCAGGAGGTGACAAGGCTCCGGCCAAAGCGTTTGGAAGTTCACGGCGACATTCCACAATGAATTCTATCTTATCTCCCTCTTCCATTGCAGAGCTGATAACCTTTCCAGCCATCGGATCATTCGGAACACCTGGTAGGATCTCTGATCTTGTTTCTGCATTGACAATTCTAAACCTTAGTGTCGCAGGATTAACTAATCCCTGGTTAAGAGCCTCAATAGTAACTTGATTTCTGTAAGCTTTCATAGCTAACTCTGGCATTTGTGCACGCCTATCTAAGATAATTGTTTCCACTAAAGGTGGCTCATTGGGATTACGAGGATTTAGAGGTGTTACAGTTATCTTAATCTGGTCATCATCAACAACTTAACCGTTATCAGAGAAATTTATCTATAAAAAAGCAGGTGGTGAACCTGCTGTGGAAGAGTTGGGGTTGGAACCTGGCGGATCATGATCCTTGCGGAGGCGTTGGATCAGGGTACGGTTGCGTTTGTCGATCTGGCGTTTGCGGGCACTACCGCCTTTGCCTTTGTAGTTTCTCCCCTGGTGACGAGGAGATTCATGAGATTTAAGTCGCATCGATCCTCCTGAATGAAATCTCTATCTCATCTTAACCCATACGCATTCTCAGTATCTGCTGTATGCTAGAAGTCGTCTGCACATGGCACCCGAGATTACCACTAATGGCAGCAGAAGTCGCTGCAAAAACAGATTGGATCATCCTGCTACAAACCATGCTCAATCTGGCCAGTCCTCTGGGAGTATTGGCAACCGTCCTGATCAGCTACTGGTGGGGGAAAACTCGCCTCCAGAATTCGGAACGGGAGCTTCAGTCCCTAAAGGATTCTCTCTCCACTCAGGTCACTGCCTTGCGAAAGCAGATCCAGACGCTGGAAGCCATTACTCCTGGACAGATCCTGGAGCAGTACCGTACCACCATTGATCTGATCAACAACACGACTCAGGATCAGATCCAAACACTGCCAAACCCGCACATTAGAGCACCTCTCCCAGGAAGCGCTGGTGCAGCAGCATTTTTACAAAATTCTGTCAGATGTGGCTCAGATCCGGATCCGTCAACAGCGCCAACAAAAAGAGGTCGAGGAGATGCTGGCCAATGGATCTTCAAGTTCTCCATCAGAAGAGTATCAATCCCAGTCTCTCCAGGATGAGGAATAATACACCATATCATGTCTGAATTCTCAGGCCTTTACCTCAATCGCTTCGTTAAGGGTGCCCATAATATCTGAAATTTGTAATAGAAAATAGAAGAAGGCATTGTTGATGATATTCAGTAAATGAATACTTGTGGTTTCAAAATGACAGATCCCTCTCCACCCTCAGATCTGGACACCGCCTGGAAGGAAACTCTGGATCTCTATTTCAAGTCTTTCCTTGCCTTCCTTTTTCCAGAAGCTTACGAAGTCATCAACTGGGATTTGTCAGTCGAGTTCCTGGACAAAGAATTTCAGGACTTGATCCCTGAGGCTGAAGTCGGTCGCCGCTACGCCGACAAACTGGTAAAAGCCTGGCTCAACAATGGTGAAGAAGCGTTTATCCTCATTCATGTAGAAGTCCAATCTCAGGAGGACAGTGGCTTTGCCCAGCGCATGTTTGTCTACCACTACCGGATCTTTGACCATTACCAGAAGCGGGTGATGAGCCTGGCCGTGCTGGGCGATGAGAGGAGTAGTTGGAGAC
>JAAUUJ010000146.1 GCA_012030715.1 Synechococcaceae cyanobacterium SM2_3_1
CGATTTCCAGGCCAGCCCCAGATGGAGATTCATATCAAAATTTTCGGGCAGACCGCAGCCATCATCGGTGACGGTCAGGATCAGGCTGTAGATCCCTGTATCAGCACTGCTGGGGGTACCTGTGAGTAAAGCTGTACCATCTCCGTTATCCGTAAAACTCAACCAGCTGGGCAGAGTCGATGTCGTAATGGTGCGTGGATCAGATTCGGGATCTGAGGTGGTGATGGTGTAGCTGTAGGGCTGACCCACCTCGGCATTGGGGATGGGGGTGCTGGTGAAGAAGGGGGCTTCATTGACGTTGGTCAGGGTGATGGTGAAGGGATCCTCTACACTCAACCCGCCACTATCGGTACTACGAACCGTGATGGAAAGAGTTGGAGTCGTCTCAAAATCTAGATCTGCTCCCTCAGCCACATGCAGTTCAGTGCCTGAAATCACAAAGCGGCCACCAGCGTCATCGACCAGGGTGTAGGTATGACTGTCAGTGGTATCCGGATCAACGTTGTTGAACTCACCCACCACTGTTCCGGCTGGACGGTTCTCCGGAAGGGTGTTGTTGCTGAGCAGGATCTGGGTAGGGGCTTCATTGACATTCGTGATCTCGATGGTGAAGTCTTTGTCTAAGAGTAGGTTGCTATCTCGGTCATCGGTGGTGCGGATGGTGACGGAATAGCTGGGAGTAACCTCAAAGTTGAGCTCTGCCCCAGGTGCCACCTGCAGTTCATTGCCAATGATCTGGAAGAGACTATCGGGATTGGTAACCAGGGCATAGGTGTAGGTGGAGTCTGGATCTCCGATGGTGGTTAGGGATCCAATGACTGTGCCAGCTGGACTGTTTTCGGGAACCGTGTTGTTACTCAGTTCGATATCGGTGGGAGGCTGGATCACTTCCAGGCGGGTGACGGTCAGGCTGGCTTGCTGCGTATTGCCTGCCACATCAGCCGTTTCTGCCGTAAAGGTGTTGGCTCCCAGCTGCAGGGCTACGTTGCTGAAGGAGTAGGATCCGGTGACATCTGCTGGGGTGGTGATGTCGGGAGGCAGGAGTTTTACAGTCAGATCCGCTTCGGTCTGTCCCTGTATTGTCACCTGCGGCAGAGTGGTTTCGTTATCGCCAGTGGGTGGGGTGTCAGAAGCCGGGTCCAGTTCCAGAGTCAAACTGGGCGCGGTGGTGTCTAGCTGAAAAGTGACCGTTCGGCTTGTCTCATTGCTTGCTGCATCAGCTGCTCGGATCTGCAAGGTGTAGGGTCCATCCACCAGGGCAGATCCCAGAATCGTGACCAGTTTGCTGGGATCCAGCAAGAAGCTGCCATCCGGTTGCAGCGTATCGAGAATCGAGGTGAAAGTTGTAGATCCACCAACCTCAAACCCTGCTTCCAGAACCGCGATCCCTTCATCATCGGTGGCCATGCCTGTGATGGTGGGAGCCGAGGTAATGCCATCCGTGATGCTAGATCCAGTGTCATTGGCCAGCCCAGCTGCTAGAGCCGGAGCGGTGGTGTCTCCCTGAATGCGAGTGATAGTGGTGGAGAAACTGGCCTGATTCCCTGCTGCATCTGTGGAGGTAACCGTGAAATTATTCGCTCCCAGCTCCAGATCAATGCCCGTGAAGACAAATTGACCGGAGGCATTCGCAGTGGTGGTCAATCCATTGGGTTGCAGTGTGATGGTGGCATTCGCTTCAGCCTCTCCATCCAACGTCACTGGGGTGAGGATCGTCTCTTGGTCTCCCACCGGATCCGTGTCCGAGACAGGGGCTAGATCCAAAGTGGGTGTCGCAGTGCTGGTCTTGAGGGTGAAGCTCAGGGAAGTCAGGGCCTCATTCCCCACTGCATCAGCTGCTTTGACTTGGAGGGTGTAGGATCCATCGGTTAAAGCAGATCCCAGAATCGTGGCCAGTCTGCTTGGATCCAAAGTGAAGCTGCCATCCGGCTGCAGAGCATCCAGAATCGAGCTGAAGCTGACAGATCCGCCCTGGTCAAACCCAGCTTCCAGGACAGTAACCCCCACATTGTCTGTAGCTGTGCCGCTTATAGTGGCATCCGAGGTCAGTCGGTCGGTGGAGCTGGATCCAGTGTCATTGGCCAGACGAATCGCCACACTGGGAGGTTCTAAATCCTCTGGGATCCGTGTGAAGGGGGCCGTTATTAAGGCTGTATTCCCTGCCAGATCTGTGGCGGAAATAGTGAAGGAATTTGCTCCCAATGCCAATGGAATGCCTGTAAACCGAAACTCCCCTGCCATATCAGCAGTCGCCGTCGCCCCATTTTCCTGCAAGGTGACAGTCGCTCCCACCTCGGTTGTACCCACCAACGTCACTGTGGCCAGGGTTGTCTCCCCATCTCCCACAGGCTCTGTATCTGAGGCCGGATCCAGCTCTAGAGTGGGCGGATCCAGGACCGTATCCAGTGTGAAGGACAGCAGCGCTTCTCCCTCATTGCCCGCTGCATCCACCGCCGCGACGACCAGCACATAAGCTCCATCCGGCAGGGATCCACCATTAATATCGGACAGTCCGGTGGCATTTAGGGTGAAGGATCCATCCGCTTGCAGTTCAGAGGTAATATCCTGAAAATCTTCTGGCACTGTGGGATTCAGTGCCCCTAGCAACAGCACCACCCCTCGGTCATCTATAGCAGTACCTTCCACTGTCGGATTCGAGGTTATCCCATCACTATCACTGGATCCGGTGTCGTTACTCAGCGCCAGGGTAAGCACAGGGGAGACTGTATCGGCAGGCCCACCAGCAGTACCAATCACTGTGGCCCGACTGTTGAAGGTGATATTGCTTTTCGCCCCGATAAACCCAACCAGCGTGGCATTGCTGTTAAACGTGATATTTCGCCCGCTCTCAATTCCCCTCGGGTATTGGCAGAGGCATTAAACGTCAGATCCTGCTGCACAACAATCTGTAGCGTGTCTTCTGGATCAATGGAGCTGGTCGCACCGTTGAAGTTGAGGCTGCCATTATTGGCAATCAAACTGGATCCGGCAAAACGGGCTCCCCCATTCATGTTGATGCCACCTGAGGAGAGGATCGCTGTGTCGGTGGCCTGCACTGTGGCCAGATTGATGTTGCCGTTGTTGGTGACCAGTACCACGTCATTCAGGGTGTGGCCCGAGCCGTTAAAGTTGAGGCCCCCATTCAGAAGGATGATCACCTGGTGGGCAATATCCACCCCATCCGGCACATTCAATCCATTCGTCACTTCCACAACCGTGGGAGATCCCGCTTCCCCTCCAGATGGAAACTTGTTGGCCCAGTCCGCTGCATTGTTAATCGGATTCTGGGAGCTATTAAACGTCTGGGTGGGAGTACCAGGGGGGATACGTTCAGCCAGGGTTTGATTGCGTAAACCTTGATAACTCTGGACCTCGACTATTTGATCCGGCACAATGGTCGGAGGGATCAATCCTGCATACGGATTGTTGGGGGCATTGATCTGGCTGTAAGCTGCTGAAACGGCAACGGCATTCTCTACCAGGATCGGGCGGCCTTGTTCATCGGTGATCGGGTTGCCCTGTTCATCCCTTTGTACCGGCAAGGTGGGACTGGTGTTGAACGTGAACCCATCCCCGCCGTAGATCAGGGCATCATCACTGTCATCCAGGGGATCCCCGTCAAAGTCGCCACCGGCATTAATGGTGACCCTGTTTTCTGCCACCACCGAGAAGCTATCCGTGCCTCCAGGGGAGATCTGAGCCTGGGCAATTTGCAGGGGCATCGGCTGCATGGCCTGGGCCATACATGCATTCAGCAAGAAGCTTTGTAGGAACAAGATTGTCGCGCAGCTTAATGCCACGCTCCGCTTGACCCAGGTGTGATCTAGCCACCTCAGCATAGGGATGCGCCCCCGGTATTGGGTTCAATCAATGCAAATGTTAGTTGGAATCGAAGCTACAATTGGCAACCTCAGGTCCAAACTCACAGTAACCCTCTTCCTTCAGTTCCAGAGGTTAAATCTCGTTTAAGCCCTAAACAAAGTTCAACCTTTGTATTTAAGACCACAAGGAGTTTATACTCATCTTACGTATCAGGTGTATCAATTCCTGGAGATCTGTTCATCAATACGGATGACAGGGTTGCCTCCAGTCTTTAAGGTCGGAGTGTTTCCTGTTGGATGATCCGGCCAGACCCTGCTTATAGAGTCTATTAAAGGATCTGAGCTGATAACCAGACCTAAATGCAACGAGCTGCTTGTCTCACCCCCTAGGTTATCCTAACTTCAACTTCCTTTACCTTAGAAATAATGTAATAGAACTCTTTTCTTGAAATCTAGGAGAGTTCCATTCATGCTATGTCAAGAGAAACACGGAGAGATCATGAAATCCCTGACTCGCCTTTTCCTCCTTCCTCAATGCTGAGAATTGCCATGCTTTCCCGATTGATCTATGTTGTACTGCTGTCCCTGGCCCTCAGTCTGACTGGATCTCTAGCTCAGGCTCAACCTTCACCTACTCCTAGTCCCAGTTTGGTGGAGCAGGGATTAAATACCCCCAACTTTGATCGATCTCTATGGATCATTCTGGCCTCAGGCATTGGGGCTGGAGCTATTGGCGGTGCTCTTTCCGTGATGATCCAGCGGTTGAATACTCCCGTCGATGAGGATGAGACACTTCCACCGTTCTGGCTGGAAAGGGTGGGGATTGGGGCTGGGGCAGGCGTGATCATTATCTGGTTTGTTAAACCAGAATCCTCTCTGGCATTGCTCACCTTCTCGGTGATTGCTGGATCGGTGGGGCCTTCAGTGTTTACCGCACTGCAGGATCGGGTAAAGCGAACTCTACAGTTGCGTCAACAGGCATTAACTGCGGAAAGGGCCTTGGCAGAAGTAGAGGTGGAACGGGTCAAGGCCAATGTGGATCTGGCTCAGTCAAAGTTGACTCAGATCCGTGAGGAGTTTCGGTCCATGCGCGACAAAGAAGATCGTCCATCTAAAGAGGAATGGGACCAGATCTGGGGTACCCTCCGTGAATTTGAGCAGATCGCTCCCCAACGGGCGGAGTTGATTGCCAGTGGCTTGCTGGAATTACAGACCAAGCTCAATGACCGGCCCCTGACGACAGAACCTCAGCATGTAGCAGTCGTGGATGCAGCGATTGATAAAGTCAATGCCATGATCTCCATGTCCCGATCTGGATCTCCTGTGTAACCGCTCATGCTATCTACCCTGTCTCGGATTCTCCTATTCCTCAGTAGTTACTCTCCTCTCTTCCTGATTATCACTATCCAGCTGCTGTCCCAACATCCCCGTTGGGCTGCCCTACCCTTTATTGTCATGGTGATCTCCCTGATTGGGGTTTGGGGGGTTTTAGCCTGGACAGGGAGCTCTGAACCGACTCGCTGCACAGTTCAAACTGTACAACGCAAAGATTCTGAGGTGATTGCCTACCTATTTACTTATATTCTCCCGTTCCTCGATGTTGCCTCCAAGCAGCTTACCGATATTTTAGGGCTGGGGATCTTTTTCATCGTCCTGATGATCCTGAGTGTTAGTGCTCATCTGGTGCATATCAACCCAGTCTTAAATCTCTTTGGCTACCACCTCTTCGAGATCACCACGCAGGAACAAACTGATGCTCCCCATACCGTAATTACCAGACGCTCCCGCCTCCTTCCTAACACCAAGCTTTATGTTGTACAGATTGCCGATTGGATCTCCATTGACAGGAGGAAGCCTCAATGATCTCAGAATTCTTTGCCACCCTCAGAACCTTTGTCCTGGAGAACGAGTGTTTTACCAAGTTAGCTCTAGCCTCTCTTAGCGCGGATGATCATCAGCCACGATCCGTCATCTCAATATTCATCAGGATGTGGCAGCTGAATTTAAAGGTTTTGCCAGGAATCAGATTCTCCATATTGAGAAAAGGAAATCGGAGTTTCTTGCTTTTACCGGTGGTTATAAACCTGAGGCTTATGAGATAGAGTATATCGAGGTAGAAGGCTCAATCCTCCATGGCATTATTTCTGCAATTCCTCCCGATATTGCGATTCCTCTGATTGGAGATCTAGATAAATTTGTCAATGATGTCAGATTTTACATGGTTATTCTTACTGATGATCATGAACGGGCTATTTTCTTTCGCAAGTTTACTCGAAATCGTGAACTATTGAGATCTAAGTATCTGATTGTCCAGCAAATAGGAGATAAGTACTGCCGACTAGAGACACCCCTCTTCCAGTTTGACCAAACCTTTGATGCGATTTACTTTAAAGGTATCCTTCTCAGCCTAAATAAAACTAACTTTCAGCATATCTTTCGCTATTATGATCTCCTGGCAAAGGTAGCTGAACAGTCTCTAAATGAGATCCAAGCCAAGGTGCCTATCGCTAATTTCGATGACTTTGCAGCATCCTGCCGCTCCCATCCCCAGAAACTGGGGAAGCTGAGTGAGATCTTGAAAAAGCCTTATCTGGCATCCATTACCATGAAGGATATCAAGAAGGTTATCAAGCAGTTTGAGATGCCTGTGGAAATCATCAAAGAGAATAACGAAGAAAAGATTGTTTTCCAGAAAAAACAACCGTGGATCATTCTTCATCTATTAGATGACGCTTATTTAGGATCAGTCATGACAGGGATCAAGTATGAGGTGAATTCTAAGAAAGAATATTCCTTATGATGTTGAGCCTTGACCAGTCAAAGAATTCTGAGGTCTGATTTTAAGGGGTTGCATCCGGAGAAGGAGGGGCTGAAGCCGGATCCGGCGATGAGGCTGTATAAGACTCCTCCTGAGCGGAAACGGATCGAGAAGGTGCAGGCGTATTGTGAGCAGATGTGGGGGACGCGGGCACCGACGGTGATGGATGCGTTTGCGGGGGATCGATCCCGTTACCTCAAGGCCCATTGAAGAACTTGAATCAGGGAGGATATCGTTCCATGGGCTTGGCTCATAGACTGATGCGGCGGTGAAGACCGAAAGTCCTCTCACTTTCTCAGCAAGATTCTGCCAGATCCAGAGGATCAGGGTAAATCGGTGATGCCGTAAATCCCTCCAGAGAAATCAGCCACATAGATCTCACCCGCCTCATCCTCCCCAAAACTGGAGATACTCAGATCGGTGGAAAGTTCGGCTACCATGTCCCAGGATCGTGGACCCGTTTGGCGCAGGGCAAAGATCTTACCTGATCCAAAGTCTCCGGCAATGTAGAGTCCATCCAGATCCGGGTAGGCGTTGCCCCGGTAGACAAATCCGCCCGTTATCGAAGTCCCAAACTCGCGGCCATAGGTAAACACAGGCGATGTCAGTCCCTGCTGATTGCAGGTGGGTCGGTTGTAACAGCTCTTGCCCTCCATGATCGGCCAGCCGTAGTTTTCGCCCCCAGGACTGAAGATGGATTGAATATTCAACTCTTCTGCCTCATTCTGTCCGACATCCGCGATGTACAGATCCCCGGTGTCCCGATCAAAGGAAAACCGCCAGGGATTTCGCAGCCCTAAAGCCCAGATCTCAGGATTCTCGCTGTCTAAATAGGGATTGTCACTGGGAACCTGATAGGGAAAGATCTCTCCCTCCACATCCAACCGCAGTAACTTGCCCTGGGGCTGACTCAGGGTCTGAGAGGTTGTTAATGAAAAGCCATCACCCGTGGCGTAGTATAGATAGCCATCGTAGGGACTGAAGGCAATCTGACCGCCGTAATGAAGACTCTGGGCATTTTGCCCCCGATAGTCCGGATCATTTTCAAGGCTGGGGACGGTGTAGATCACTGCTTCACTATTGGCATCAGCGCGATCGAGATCAGCAGTCACAGAGAAGCGAGAGAGAACCGCTGCACCTTCTACATTGATGTAAACCGCGTAAAAATAACCCTTCTGATCATAGTCAGGGGGGAAGGCAATACTGTGAATGCCCCGTTCACCCTCACAGCATTGAACCCGATCGCGGATGTCCAGAAAAACGCCTTCAACCCGCTCGCCCGCCTGATCGAGAATACGAACCACTCCCGGACGCTCAACCACAAAGACGCGATGGCTGGTGTCTCCGGCATGGGTAATGTGGAGAGGCTGATCAAAGCCACTATTAATCGGAACGATCTCTAAGTTCACCCGGCCATCCTGGGGAGCCTCAGGAAACGGACTGGTGCTCTCGGGAGGCAGCAAAGGACTCAGATTTGGGGCAGAGAGATTACCCACCGTGGTGGTGCCACCAGAGCAAGCTGAAAGAGGCAACAACAGCAAAAGACACTTAATTCCAATGCAACCTTTCACTGACCCCAACACTGCAAGCAACAACGCCCCTAAATATACTCCACATCCCATGCAGAGACAGAGGCATGTTTTAATTTAAACAGATCATGAAATTGCTTCTGCTTGTACCTTTGCCTCCTTGATTTGGTGAAGACATGACTGTACAACGTTGGACCGATGCGATGCTTGACCATCAGGCAGAACAGCTGGCGCAGACACGGGATCAGATCAGTGCGCTTCTAGAGGGACAACGGATGCTGATCCAGATCTATCAGCAGGAGCATGAAACCAGGGTCGAAGCAGATCGACGGTTTGATCGCTTTATTGAACGGGTAGATCGGTTCATTGCGGAGCAGCAACGGGTCAATGAGGCAATTCGAGGGCGACAGGATCAGGAGGCTCAGCAGTTTAGGGAATTCCAGCAACGGCAGACTGAGTTCCAGCGACACCATGCTGATGAACTCCGGCAACAGCAAGCCGAGAATGAGCGTCGTGATGCAGAGCTTCGGCAACAACAAGCTGAGAATGAGCGTCGTGATGCAGAAATCCAGCAACAAAGGGCTGAGAATGAGCGTCGTGATCAGGAATTTCGACAACGGCAGGCAGAAACTGATCAACGCTTCAATATTCTCCTGGAGGAATTGCGCTATCTGATCCGACAGCAACCACCACCGCCCCCAGAGGAAGACGGAGATGAACCTTCACAGCCTTAACTGCAACTGATGAACAGTCTGACGAGTAAAGTGTTTGCGTCTTCACAACTCCAACCAATTCAAGATCCCCTGTAGATCCACAATCCGCTCATGCTCAGGTGTGGCAGCCGGATCCTTCTGCAACCGATCCAACCACAAGGCCTGCAGCCCTGCCTGCTTAGCCCCCTGATAATCCTGAGAACGGCTATCCCCCACATGCAATGCCTGATCAGCCGCGATCTGATGCTGCTGTAGAGCCTGGTGAAACACCTGGGGATCGGGTTTAGCTGCCCCCACATGCGTGGAGATGGTCACAGAACTGAAGAATGAATCCAGGCCCAGAGATCGCAGCACAGGGTAAAGGCGAGAGTCAAAATTAGAGATCACCCCCATCTGGATCCCGCAATTCTTCAAGCTGGTAAGAACCCCGATCGTCTCCTCATGCAGCTCCCAGGGATCAGCAGTTTCAAAAAGTGAAAACACCTGATCAAAAAAGGTTGGGAAATCAGGAAAAGGGTTGGCCTCTCCATACCCCAGCTCCTGAAAAGTTTGCTCCACCACCCGTTGCCACCACTGCCGCTCCAGATCAGGAAGGATCACCGAATTCACCCCAGGAAATGCCGCCGGAGGAGCCAACTGAAAGGCTTTGTAGAACGCCCGATCAACCTGAGCTGCTGATTCTTGTACCCCGTAAGCGGCTGCAGCCTGACTGTAGATCTGGCCTACACTCCCCTGCACCGAAAAGAGAGTACCGACCGCATCAAAGAAGATCACCTGAATCTGAGCCATTCCAGCAAACTGACCTGTGAAGGGAGCGTTAACCCCCCAACAGTATAGTGTCTTCTCTAACCTGCGCTGCAGGATGCCGGGGAATTCTCACCTCCATATATGGTGTAATAGAGAGCAAACCTGCTGATCCCTGCGCCGCCATGACGCTCTCTTTGCCTACCATCACCGCACTGCCTCGCCTTTACAAGCCCCTGATCAAGCCCAACCAGGTGATCTGTGGCACAGGGCAGACGGCGGTAGTCACAGGGTGGACGGTTCGTCATACGGTAGCCAAACACCTGCAGTCCCATGAGTATGCCGCTATCGGTCAGCTCTACAGCCCCACTCGTGGGATCAGTGCTCTGCTGCGTAATCTCCTGGCCAATCCTCAGGTGCGCTTTCTGGTGCTGATCAACGCCACCAAAGAGGATCGGAATGCGGGGGCGATCACCTGTTTGCAGGATTTCTTTGAAAAGGGATTTGAACCA
Source organism: Synechococcaceae cyanobacterium SM2_3_1 (assembly GCA_012030715.1). Lineage (GTDB taxonomy): Bacteria > Cyanobacteriota > Cyanobacteriia > Thermostichales > Thermostichaceae > JAAUUJ01. The sequence continues at coordinate 10,138 of JAAUUJ010000146.1, forward strand.
GGCAAAACTGATACGGGACGCCCTTGCTGGCTGATCCGATCCGAGGCCCCAGGCTATATCGATCATGAGATTGCTCCTGAAGCATTACAGCATTTGCGTCAATCCCTGCAGATTCAACTTACTCCTTCTATCTCGGAAGCGATGGCTGCTGTCCGTCACTTTGCTGAACGGGACCCACTTTGATCCCTGGGGAGAACCA
>JAAUUJ010000147.1 GCA_012030715.1 Synechococcaceae cyanobacterium SM2_3_1
GGAGTGCCCTGTCTGTGGTGAAGCAGTGCGTAAAACGCTTGCAACTCGCTGGCATGAGTGTCCCTGTGGTTGCTCAATGCCTAGAGATATGGCCAGTAGTCTAATGCTGCGAAATAGGTTTGAAAAGCGCTGCGGGATGAGCAGTGCAGAAAATGCCCCTGGAGAGGTTCTGACGGGGAGTGATCTGCACTTTAGTCAAGACCAAGACCCTGTGAACGGGGAATCTCCAGCTATACGCGAAGCCTTTGCTGGATGAGCGTCAATCTGTAGCTGGACTTCAGCTGAGGGTATCTAGGAGACCTGGGGGATCAGCGCTAAGGACGCCACCCGACTACAATGAATGATGGCAAGCCTTTGGTTTAGGGACCATCCGCAAGTCCCATACTCCAGATCTCCGTCCACTGGTAGGTTCTATGGCGACATTAGTTCACCCTTCCGCCACCTCCCCTCACCCCCTGGAGGCCGTGATCCAGCAACTCCTGCAGGGGAAGGCACTGTTGCCTGACTCCCCTATGCACGTTATGGAAGTGGTGGGAGTATTAAAAAGCTATGGCATTGTTCTGGATGCCTACTGGCGCAACTTGATTTACATGGCGGATCAGCAGTTTCTGGTGTTGTTTCCCTTTTTTAAGTACTTTAATGGCCAGATCACAGCCGCTAAACTGTGGCGGCACTGGTGCCATGACCGCATCAACTATGAATATGCCGAGTACTGCATGCGCTGCATGTTGCTGCATGGGGGGGGCGGCCTGGATGAGCATCTGGATACTCCCGAGTTTCAGGAACGGTGTGAAGCGGCCATTCAAAAGCGGTGCCACGGCAATTTTTTGATCCTGAGCCTGCACCGTCTCTTTCCAGACTTCTTACCTGAGCAGATCCGGCAATCCGCCTACACCAGTGGTCTGGGCCAATTCTGGCGGGTGATGAGCGATATGTTTCTGAAGCTCTCGGATCGCTATGACCGCGGCGAGATCACCAGCATTCCAGAGGTGGTGGATCACATCCTGGCGGGATTGGTGGCGTCGGCCAATACACCGATCACCTATGCTCCTGTCATTCAGGGAGAACCGTTTGAGCTGATCCCTGCCAGTGCCGCGCTGACCTTTCTCATGGACACAGCCGTGCCCTATGTGGAAGCAGTTTTCTTTCGGTCCTTTCCCTTCATGGGCAACATTTCCTACAATGCTCAGGCGGGTCAGGTCTCAGCTAATCTAGCGGACTTTAGTTATGGGGCTCTGTTTGCGGATCCCCTTCCCGTTGGCAGTGCAGGGATCCCCCAACTTTGGTGATGCAGGACATGCGCCATTTTCTGCCCGACTATCTCCGCGCCCACTATGCCCGCAGTCTGCGGGGGATGGATGACCTGCGGGTTCAGATCTGCGAGAGTTTTATCAAGTCAATGTTTTGTGTCACCACCGCTACCATTCGTGGTCTGGCCCCCTTTCCGTTAGACACCTCGATACCTGATCAGCAAGCCGCTAACCGCACTTACCTGGAGGGGTGGATGGATCGACTGGTGGCCTCCAGACTGCCCTTACTGGTCAATCTGCCCGAAGCCCGTTGAAATCGCCGAGAGTCCTATGGATATCGCCTCTGATCTACCCCAAGATGTAACACCCTCGCATCCGCGGATTTCGGTGTTCACCATGTTTCGGCTGGGCCTGTTCCAGATGGGCCTGGGCATGATGTCGGTGTTGTTTCTGGGGGTGCTGAACCGGGCCATGATCGGCAACCTGGGGATCCCGGCAGCCGTGGCAGCCACCGTGATTGCCATGCATCAATTTGTGGCTCCTTCACGAGTTTTCTTTGGTCAGCTGTCGGATGCCCGACCCCTGCAAGGTTTACATCGCACCGGCTACGTGTTGCTCGGATCGATCCTGTTTGGCCTGTCGGCCTTTGTTGCGGTGCAGCTGATGTGGTTTCTAGGCGAAGAAGTCCTCTTTGCGGTGGACGGAGAATGGGTCTGGACCACCTCAACCCTGATGAAAACGATCCTGCTGGGGGGCGCCTTTGCGCTTTACGGTCTGATGCTGAGCGCCAGTTCTACCCCCTTTGCGGCCCTGTTAGTAGACATTTCGGAGGAAGATGACCGGCCACGCCTTGTCGGTACTGTGTGGTCAATGCTGATGGTGGGCATTGTGGTTGGAGCGATCCTGATCAGTATCCTTTTGAATCAACTCACCAACGAGACTCCTTATACAGAGTTGCAGGCGGGGATCAATCAGGTCTTTATCATCGTGCCCCTGGTGGTATTTGCTCTGGCACTCCTGGCCACCTGGGGTGTGGAGGAACGCTATTCCCGTTACCGACTGCGCTCCAGTCTGGTGGAAAGGGAGGATCAGATCACCTTTGCACGGGCGTTGCGGGTCCTCTCCGCCAGTCGGCAAACCGGGATCTTTTTTACGTTCTTACTGGCCATGACCATTAGCCTGTTCATGCAGGATGCGGTGATGGAGCTTTATGGCGCGCTGGTGTTCGGCATGTCCTATTCCCAAACCACTCAGCTCAATGCCTTTTGGGGTGATGGGAACCCTGCTGGGGATCGGATTAACGGGGATTTCTACTCACCCCTCGCATTGGCAAACAGAAAACAGCTCAGGTGGGGTGTATCTCGGTAGCAGCCTGTTTTGGGTTGATCATCCTGGCGGGGTGGAGCGGTGAACCGCAACTGTTACAGGTGGGCTTGCTGGTGTTTGGCTTGGCCTCAGGGATCACTACCACAGGCGCATTGAGCTTGATGCTGGATCTAACGGCAGCAGAAACTGCTGGAACATTTATCGGGACCTGGGGGTTGGCTCAAGCCTGGGCGCGGGCAGTGGCCACCGTCTTAGGAGGTAGCATCCTCTCTCTGGGACAACAGGTTTTAGTCAAGATGTCCTGGCCTTTGCCCTGGTTTTCGGCACTCAGGCAGCAGGCATGATCCTGGCGGTTATACTCCTCAGCCGCGTGAATATCGTCGAGTTTCGAGCTGATACTCAGGGCATGATCCAGAAGGTCATGGCTGCCGACATTGAGGGGTAAACCTGAACCTGTTGGCTAGCTCACCAGATACTCTCGGATCTCATCTTTGTGGCGGCGCAATTTTTTCAGGGCTTCCCGCTCAATCTGCCGCACCCGCTCCCGACTCAGATGCAACCGTTCCCCAATCCGCGTCAGGGTAAGTGCAGGTTCACTCTCCAGCCCAAAGCGAAGAATCAGCACCTGCCGTTCCTGATCCGATAGCTCTGCCAAGAGGTCCTGCAGATCAGTTTTCAATGCTGATTCCGTGGCGAAATCTTCAGGCAGAGGACCTTCATCCTCAAACAGATCCCCCAGCACCGTTTCTTGTTTATCGCCCACGGGGGCATCCAGGGACTTGGCGGGACGAGAGTAGCGCAGATAGGTGCGTACCTGATCCATGCTCAGATCCAGCTCTTCAGCCAGTTCGGGAATGGTGGCAGCTCGACCCAGTTGCTGAGCCAGTTTGCGTTGCGCTTTCTTGAGCTTATTCAGTTTTTCGGTCACATGCACAGGCAAGCGGATCATGCGGCTCTGTTCGGCGATGGCCCGCGTCATGCCTTGCCGGATCCACCAGTAGGCGTAGGTAGAAAAGCGATAACCCTTGGTGGGATCAAACTTCTCCACCCCCCGTTGCAAACCAATCGTGCCCTCCTGAATCAGATCCAGCATGGGGAGATTCCGATCCAGATACTTCTTCGCCACCGACACCACCAGGCGCAGATTGGCTTCGATCATCTTGCGCTTGGCCGCATTGCCTTCTGATAAAGCTTGCTTCAATTCAGACTCAGATAGATCCGCCGCCTGGGCCCACTCCCCCTGGGTTGGCTCCCGCTGACTGGCCTCCTCCAGGGATGCCCGAATCTGCTCCAGTCCTCGCATATACTGCACTTTTTTGCCGAGAATAATTTCCTCATCATGAGTGAGGAGGGGGACACGGCCAATTTCTTGAAGAAAAGAACGAACAAGATCGCGATCAACTGAACCTGCTTTCATGGAGCTCTCTGTGCTTGCGAAGTAACATCAGGGATTTGCGAATCAGACCCGCAGTGATCGCAGGCTGTTCCAGCTGAGGAATCAGTCCCACATCATCCAGGATCCGAAAATGGAGGATCGCTTCCGAATTTAATTCGGCTAAACGTTTCCCCAATTCTGGTGGCGTAAACTGGGCTGCTTGCCCCCACAAGATTGTGGTAGGAACCTTGAGGTTGGGTACAAATTGAGCCAGGTCAAAACATAGATCACCTCTAACAAATGACAAAGCGGTATATTCTGCAAGGGGTTGTTCAGCACTGGCCAGATAAGCATTGACCATTTCCTGGGTGACTCGCTCGGGTCGAGCAAAGGCTCGCTTCTCCAGAAAGTTACGGATACCCCAATCGCTGGCAATAGCCGTCTGATAAAGGAAGCGATCAATGACCGGGGTACTCACCAGCTGGGCAAAAAAGCTGCCTGTGTAATCTTTGCCAAAATCCGATAATCCTGCAGGTGCAAACAGGATCAGGGATTGAAACAGGTCGGGATGCTCAACCGCAACTCGAATAATGAAGGCAGCTGACAAACAGGAGGCAATCGCATGCACAGGGCGCTGACAAGCCTGCTGAATAAACTGGAGAATGCTGGAGTCATAGTCAGCAACGGTGTAATAGCGCGACAAATGCTCTGAGCGACCCCAGCCCAAGAGATCGGGAGCCAGGATCTGGAAGTCACTTGCAAACGCCGGATACACCTTGGACCACTCAAAGGCTGACGATCCACCTCCGAAGCCATGCAGAAACAATAAAGTCTCAGATGGATCCTGGATAAAACCCTCTGTCCAGAGCGGATCCTCTGCGGAGTAGTAGACAAGCCTCCCCAAGCTTGTATCCACTGACTTTTTCACAAACCCAGGAGGTATGAACATAACCCTTGTCTTGCTATCTCAACCTTAGCCCTTGAACGGGTTACGAGTCCAACCGTTTGCTGGATCGAATCCTCTCAAGGATCATTCCCGATCTCTACCCTGATCTCTAATATAACTTAACAAGAGTTAACAACAAGCCCCGACTCGACACCAATCCAAGGTCATCACAGGTATACCAGGCTACTGACGACACCATTCTTTCCGGCAAGAGCAGAGCAGATCTCTACAATAAAGCACGACCCACTCACTTTGCATCCAGAAAAAGAAAGAGCTATGCTCAAATAGTCAATAAGATTGTTACATTTATTTACTTCAAGCGATTGTACTCAGCGGGTTTGTCTGCGGGGTCGGTCATGGGGATGGGCTTGACCCACGAGGGTTTTCATCAGAGTGAGCGTCATGGCAACAACTTCATCTTCGATCGAGAACCCCTGCGCGGGTGTATTGACGACTTCAGATCCTGTATCCTTCCCTGGGCAATCTGCGGTTCATCGTACCTACGATCATCTCTCTGCCCAGCAACTTCCCCAGCGTCTGGCCATTTTAGGCTGTGGATATGTTGGCTCCCATCTTGCTCGCTTCTGGAAAGATCAGGGTTACTCCATCACAGTGACAACGACGCGGTCAGAGCGACAAGCGGTTCTGGAGTTCGCCGATCAGGTCCTAGTCATGAAAGGAGACGATCCTGACGCTATGGATCAACTCTTGCAGGAACAGGATGCCCTGGTTGTCTGTGTTGCCCCGACAGGTTCCGAACCGGCAGATGTCGAGACCTATCAAGCAACTTACTTACAAACAATCCGGAATCTTGTGGCAGTTTTGCCCGATCATCCGCAAGTGCGTCAGGTGATCTATCTCAGTAGCTGCAGTGTTTACGGAGATCACAGGGAGGGTGGGTCAAGGAAACCAGTCCGCCAGCTGCGCCTCAAGGCAAGGCAAAGATCTTGCTTGAAGCTGAAGAGCTCCTGCAGAATGCTGCCACCTCGACCCGAGATATTTGCATCCTTCGCCTGGGGGGAATCTATGGTCCAGAGCGGGAACTAGTGGGACAATTTCGGTCTCTAGCGGGAACGACTCTGCCTGGAAACGGTCAGCGCATCATCAACTGGATCCACTTAGAAGATGTGGTTGCGGCCATCGACTTTGCCCGGCAGCAATCTTTACGAGGGATCTACAATCTGGTCAATCACAGCAAACTTTCGGCCAGAGCCCTGGCGGATCGAATTTGTCGCAAGTATCGACTGCCCCGCATTCACTGGGATCCCTCTCAGAAAAGTTTTAGAAGCCACAGTCTTAAAGTAGATAACCGTAAACTTCTCCGTGCAGGCTATCGGCTCCGCCATGCTCGCACCCTGGTGTAAGGAGGCTCTATGCAGGAGTTTGCCACCACAACGCTGGCCATGTTTCTGGCCCTTTTTCCGATCACCAATCCGATTGGGGCAGTCCCGATCTTTTACAGTCTCACCGCCGATCTTTCCCACCATGAACAAAACTGGCAGGCACGACAGACGGCGTTCTACTCAGTACTCGTTCTCATTGTTTTTCTCTTTACAGGGCCCTTGATCCTGTCTTTTTTTGGCATCTCGTTGGGGGTCCTCAAAATTGCCGGAGGGCTACTGGTAGGACAAACCGCCTGGGATATGCTCACCGTTCGACAGCGCCTCACAGATCCTGAAAATCAGGAGGCCATGAAGAGCACCGATATTTCCTTAATTCCGATGGCGATTCCGATTGTCAGTGGTCCCGGCGCGATTGGGATTGTGATTGATCTGGCCCCTGCCACCTGGCAATGGTTGCAGTATCTGGGTTGTATGGTGGGCATCCTGCTGGTGGGGTTGACCTTATACTTCAGTCTGTGTTCTGGCAAGCCGATCATTCACGCCCTGGGAACTCACGGCATTGGCGCCTTTAACCGCATCCTTGGCTTTTTTATCCTGGCCATTTCCGTACAGATGATCTCGGATGGGGCCTTCAATCTCCTGCAAACCCACTTAACCGGGCTGGCCTCTTTCCTGCCGACGGATCTGATCTCCCCGCTCTCCTGATCTCAGCTCCTGATCCCCCTTCTGCACCGACAGGACACAGCCAACCCTTCCTGGCCGATGAGCTGAGAGATGATTACAATAATTAACAGACACTTTATATAACTTTATGGTGTCCAGAATCGTTATCCCCTTTGCATTGCACGGAGTATCGCACCCATGTTCGCATTCCCCCAGGGTTTCAGCCCCGTTTTAAAAACCTTTTTTCAGCCGAATCTTCCCCGCTCCCCCTGGCAGCAGGTTGCCCTGCTCATTCTGAGAGGGATCGTCGGTGCAGTGATGATTCATAACGGCTTTGACAAGCTTGCCGACATTGAAGGATTCGCATCTGCTTACGTTGAAGTGATCGGATTACCCTTTCCGATTTTCTTTGCTTATGTGGCTGCCTTCACTGAACTGGGAGGCTCAGTTCTTCTGATCCTGGGATTCTTGACCCGTGCCGCTGCCTTTGGCCTGTTCTCGACCATGGCGGTTGCTGTTTTTCACCACATTAAGGTGGCGGGCTTCAGCATTCCTTACCTGGAACTCTCGGTTCTTTACGCTGCCTGCTTCCTCTTCCTGTCCGTAAATGGCCCCGGCTGGTACTCCCTGGATCAGCTGATCCACCAGTGGCTGGAGAATCGCACCCAAAACCAGCAGGCAGAACGGATCGAGTCTCTGCATCAGTCTTTCCAGGTTACTGAGCGGATGATGGAGGTTTCTGAAGACGCAGTGAAAAGGTAAGAGCTGCTTCTCAAGATCCTCAGATCCACTTCACATCTCCCGAGCAGGTAAAGTTTTGAGAATTAGACTCAGGATTTTATCGCTCGGGATGATTGACCTTCAACTGGCCTCACTCCCTACGGCCTCACTGATCCTTTGATAGCCTTTTACTTCCATCCGCTGTAATAGTCCCTGCAGAATCCTTCTCACCATCAAGGGACCTTCATAAGCCCAGCCTGTATAGACCTGGATCAAGCTTGCCCCAGCACCGATCTTCTCCCAGGCATCGGCGGCAGTAAAGATCCCTCCCACCCCTACAATCGGAATCTGCCCCTGTGAAAAACGATAGATCAAGCGGATCACCTCGGTGGATCGATTACGCAGCGGCGCGCCACTCACTCCTCCTCCTTCCTGATCCGGTTTTCGTCCTGTGGAGGGTATAATCTGAGTCTGCAGGTGATCTCGACTGGTAGTGGTGTTGGTGGCAATGATCCCAGCCAGATTCAAGTCCAGTGCTACGGCTACGATCTCATCCAATTCCTGCCAGCTCAGATCTGGAGAAACTTTCACCAGTAAGGGCAATTTTTGAGGATTATGATCCTGGATGGCGATCAACAGCTGACTCAGGGCTGTGGCAGTTTGCAGATCTCGTAATCCTGGTGTGTTGGGGGAACTTACGTTTAGAACAAAATAATCCCCCCAGGCCTGCAACTCCTGAAAAGACTGCAGATAATCAGCCTGAGCGGATTGTAAAGGCGTCACCCGAGATTTTCCTAAATTGATCCCCAGAGGAATCTGGCGAGGTTGACGAGACTCAATCTCCTCCAACTGCCTGGCCAGGGCAGCCGCCCCCTGATTGTTAAAGCCCATGCGGTTAATCGCGGCCTGATCCTCTGGCAAGCGAAAGAGTCGGGGTTGGGGATTTCCGGGTTGGGGTTGCGCCGTGACCGTCCCGACTTCAGCAAAGCCAAAGCCGAGGCTAGACCAGATCCCGGCAGCCAGACCATCTTTATCCAGTCCCGCTGCTAGACCGACAGGGTTGGGAAAGTGGAGGCCCCAAAGGGTTTGTGTGAGGCGCGGATCCTGCAGGCAACAGGTTCGCTGCAGGAGGGGCAGAACCCAGCGGGCGGGGGGCAGGTGGCGATGGCGATCCAGCCAGTTCAAGGTGACCAGGGTTTGTTGCGTTACGGTTTCAGGATCGGCTTTTAACCCGCTAAACAGGAGGGGGCGCAAGATCTGCTGATAGAGTTCCAAGTATCCACCTCCCTGGCTTTTGAGCCGCCCACAAACTCACTCTAACTCTGCTGCGAGCTGACCAGCGTTTCAAGTAAGAAGTCAACCGTCTGTTGTTTTACCCACCCCTGGGCAACCAGAATTTCACCCAGTCGAGATCCGTTATATTGCTGCAGCTCCAGAGCTTGATGCAGTTGATCTGAATTGATGAGAGAAGCCTGCAAAAGACATTCCCCCAGGTTGTAGGACCCAGGACGTTGACACACATAGGGCCAGCAATCAATAAAAAACTCAACCGTCTGTTTTTTGATCCATTTGCGGGCAACCAGGATCTCTCCCAACAACCCATCTTCATAAGACTGATCACAGAGTGCCACCTGTAACTGAGCTTCGGTAATTAACCCTGCTCGCTGAAGTGTTGTCCCCAGAGCCACATCAACCTCAACTGGTCCCTATCTTGAACTCTTGTCTCTACTCTATGCATGAATTGTCCAAAACTTTCCTGGTTACCATGGAAATACACTCATTCTCTCCACCCTTTGCAGCCTTCATGACTCCTGAAATCGCCGATCTGCGTAAAGATTATCAACTCCGCACCCTTGACCAAACGGATGTCAGCCCGGATCCGATTGAGCAGTTCCAGCGCTGGTGGCAGGAAGTCTTGCAGGCAGAGATCCCTGAACCCAATGGCATGACCCTGGCAACCGCTACTCCCGACGGCAAACCCTCCGCTCGCATTGTCCTGCTTAAAGGATTTGATCAACGTGGATTCGTCTTTTTCAGCAACTATCTCAGCCGCAAAGGTCAGCACCTCACGATCAATCCCTACGCCGCTCTTGTTTTTTGGTGGGAACCTCTAGAACGGCAGGTGCGCATCGAAGGCTCCATGCAACTGCTCGAAGCCGCAGAATCGGATCAGTACTTCCACAGTCGCCCCCGCACTAGCCAGCTAGGAGCCTGGTCTTCACTCCAAAGCCAGCCCATTCCTAGCCGCAGCGAACTGGAGCAAAATCTGGAACGCATCCAACACCAGTACCCGGACCAGATCCCCCGTCCCCCCCACTGGGGAGGCTATCGCCTGCAGCCCACGCAAATCGAGTTCTGGCAGGGACGTCCCAGCCGTCTCCATGATCGGTTGTGCTACACACTTCAGCCCGATCACACCTGGACGATCACGCGCCTCAGTCCCTAATTCCTTTGCCTGGAGGGACAGGAGTAAAGATCGCGCCCGCTTCATCCGAACCAAAGCTCTGGCAGCGCAACTTTCCCCAGCGAAATCCATAAAGGGCAATGTAGGCACACATGAGCGCATCCACCTGATCTTCATAATCTTTGAGTTTTCGACCCCTTAAAAGCGTCACGTCCTGATCCAGAAGTTTCACCTGTCCTCTTAGCCAGGGATCTTGAGCCTGCAATGTGCCAACAGTGTCTGGTAGCGCTGCCATTCCTGCAGGCGTCG
>JAAUUJ010000020.1 GCA_012030715.1 Synechococcaceae cyanobacterium SM2_3_1
AGCAAACGGGTATTGTGGGCTACACAATTAATTTCAATCGCTATTTTATAAGTATGAGCCGCCAGAGCCGTTGGAGGCGATCGAGGCTAAGATCAAGCAACTGGAGAGTGAAATTCTGGAATTGCTGCAAGGAGCAAAAGGAGGATAGATCGTGCAGAGTATTAAACTTAAGTCGCGCATTGGCTCAGATGGCATTTTACATTTAGATATTCCAGTGGGGCTAACTGATAGAGATTTAGAAGTGATGATCATTTTCAAGCGATCGCGCCACAAACTACGGTTGCTACACCAGAGTCTTTAGGGTGGCCACCAGGCTTTTTTGAACGAACGGCTGGCAGCATTCAGGATGAAACGTTTATTCGGCATCCCCAGGGAGATTTTGATGAGCGGGAGCCCTTCGAGTAATGTATCTTCTCGATACAAACACTTGCATTGTGTATCTGAAATCTGCGGATTCAGTTGTGAGACGGCGGTTGGAATCTATCGCTCCTGATGACATTGCGGTTTGCTCAGTGGTTAAAGCAGAGTTATTTTATGGAGCCATGCGGAGCCGTAATCCAGACCGTAACCTGGCACTTCAGCAAGAATTTGTGAACAAGTTTCTTTCTTTGCCATTTGATGATAACTCAGCCATGATTTTTGGCAGAATTCGTAGCCAGCTCACGGCGGCTGGTACTCCCATTGGCCCCTATGATTTACAGATTGCGGCTATTTCCTTGGTGCATCATTGCATCCTGGTAACCCATAACACTAGGGAATTTAGACGAGTGGATGGGCTGCAAATCGAAGATTGGGAAGCAGAAGGATGAGCCAAGTTCCTGAGAAGCCAACTCATTTTTTAAGTCGCCAGTGGAAACCCTATCCGAGCTATAAGCGATCGCGTGTGGAGTGGTTAGGTGAAGTACCTGAGCATTGGGATGTCCGAAAACTCAAATTTATTGCAAGTCTAAATATGGGTCAGTCTACTGACTCCTCTGACTACAATTATGATGGTGAAGGAGTTCCTTTTCTCCAAGGAAAAGCGGAATTTGGTTCTATCTATCCAAAACCTCTTCTGTATACTCAAACTGCCAATAAGTTTGCCCTGAAAGACGACATTCTACTTTCAGTCAGAGCACCTGTTGGGGACTTGAATATTGCAGATCAAGAATATGGCATTGGTCGTGGTCTTTGTGCAATACGACCTTTGGAAGAAACCTACAGAAATTTTCTGCGATACTTTTTGGAAGTTGGAAAAATGAACTGCTTTCTATCGCTACAGGCAGTACATATGAAGCCGTAAGCATTTCGCAAGTGGCTAATATGCGGTGTATTCTGCCCCCCATTGAAGAACAAAAACAAATCGCCCGCTTCCTAGACCGCGAAACCACTCGCATCGACACCCTCATCACCAAAAAACGCGAACTTATCGACCTCCTCCAGAAAAAACAAGATGCAATTATTTATGAAGTTGTAACTCAAGGGCTAAATCCTGATACTTCTTTTCGATATGGAGGCATTGAATGGCTTGATAAAATACCAGCACATTGGAAATCAGTACGACTGAAAATTATTGCAGAATCTATTCAAACTGATCCCTTCGGAAGGCAACTTCATTTTGATGACTATTCTTCTGGTGGTATTCCAGTTATTAATCCTTCTCATCTTTACAATGGCAAGATTTTTGCTGATCCTGATGTAGCAGTTGATCAGAAGACATGGGATCGGCTATCAAGACATGAATTATTAGAGGGCGATATTGTATTTGCTCGGCGCGGTGAATTAGGTCGATGTGGGCTAGTAACATCTGAAGAAGTTGGCTGGTTATGCGGCACAGGAAGCATGAGGGTTCGGTTATATAAGGACTGGGTTTTGCCAGCATTCATTATTCAGGCCTTGTCTATAAATGGTGCCGCTGAACAACTGATCTTAGAATCAGTCGGTTCAACAATGGACAACTTAAACACTAAAGTTCTTGGCGACTTGTTGCTTCCTTTGCCTCCAATAAACGAACAGAAGACCATTGTTTCTTATTTGCAAGAACGAAATGAATATTTCCAAAGCCTATTAGAGAAAACTCAAGCAAGCATTGATGAGATGAGGCATTATCGATCTTCACTTATTACTGCTGCTGTGACTGGCAAGATTGATGTGTGTGAGGAGGCAAAGCTATGAATCTGGAAACTTTGCAGAGCCAGCGACAAGCTATCCTACACATTGCCGCCAAGCATGGGGCATTTAACCAGTACATTTTTGGTTCCGTTGCGCGGCAGGAAAGCACCCCTAACAGCGATCTGGATTTGTTGGCAGAGCTTGAAACCCAACGCACCTTACTGGATCAGATCGCCCTAATTCAAGACCTACAAGAATTCTTGGGTTGCCCTGTCGATGTGGTTGAACCCGATAGCCTACATGACCTGATTCGCGATCAGATTCTTCAGGAGGCAATCCCCCTATGAAATTTAATTTTCTATCATCAAATCATCCTCCCTCCTCCTAAACCGCTATGGCACAAACGGCGATCGACCTTCGCAACCCTAAAATTCTGGAGCATTAAACCCATGCAATTATCCATTCCTGAATCCATCATCCAATCCATCCGACTGCCCGAAAACCGCATCGAAGCCGAACTGCTCAAAGAACTCGCTATTGCTCTCTATACCCAGGAGTTGTTGTCCTTCGGCAAAGCCCGTGAGCTGGCTAACCTTGACCACCGCCAATTTAGCCAACTTCTAGGCGAGCGAAACATCCCTCGGCATTATTCCGAAACCGAACTCGCAGAAGACCTAGACTATGCCCGTCATCAGTAACACCTCGCCTCTCCTCAATTTGGCGATCGTTGACCATTTGTTCCTGCTGCCTCAGCAGTTTGGTCAAATCTACATTCCTCCGGCAGTTTTCACTGAGTTGAAAATCGATGAAGATCTGCCTGGCTCTCGCGCCCTACAAGCCGCCATCAATGAGAGGTGGCTAATTCCCCAGGCAGTGGAAAACACAGCATTTGTGAATCTTTTGCGGCGCGATTTGCATCAAGGTGAATCTGAAGCCATTGCCCTAGCAGTTGAACTGTCTGCCGACAAAATTTTGCTTGATGAGAAAGAAGCCCGACAGGCAGCCAGAGCCTTAGGACTGAGCATCACAGGCGTCTTAGGAATTTTGCTCAGAGGTTGGCATGAAGGAAGCGTCTCCTCAATCAAAGCTGTAATTGAACGCTTACAACAAGATGCGAACTTTCGGATTGCCCCAGCATTACTGACTCAAATTTTGCAAGGAAGTGGCGAACTTGAAGAAAGTCCATAGCTTAAAGGTCATTCCAGTAGAGCCTATTCTGCCCTTATTGCCTATGCTTTCCATTGGCTGCGGCTATGATTGAACCAAATCTTCTACGCTAACCCCCTATGGCACAGATCACTATTGACATCCCCGATGACCTCGCCCAATGGCTTCAACAGTTTCAATCCCAACTGCCTCAGGTACTAGAGCTGGGTTTACAAGAGTTAGAAACCCAACAGCGATCCGCTAATTTTCTCGACGAGCAAGACATCATTCTTCGTCTTGCCAGCCAGCCCACCCCAGAACAAATTCTCGCTATCCGCCCTTCCCCAGAATTTCAAGCACGGGTCAGCGATCTGCTAGATCAAAGCAAGACAGGCATCCTTTCTGCAAAGGGTGAAGCTGAACTAGAGCGCTACCTCACCTTAGAGCATCTCGCGCGTTTAGCTAAAACCCATGCCCTGGCACAGCTTCAGGCATCATGAGTACCTACGTGCCCGCCGCCCTGCGCAAGCAAGTCATTGAACGGGCAAACAGTCGCTAAACCGCAGAAGGCAGAGTCACCGTCCTGATTCTTCAGTTCAACTATCCAGATCGGGTGCAAGAGCGAGCAGGGTTAATCGCGATCGGGCAGTATTTTTAGAGGCTTAACCAACCTTGGGCGTACCACTATATTTTTGCTAAGAATGAATGAGGCTAGCCGACTTTAGTTACGCCAAGCTCCAGCAGCGCAGGGAAACTTACCCAATCGTTTGAGAGACGGATAGCCTAACCAACCCAACGTCACATGGCGGGGAATCCTTGAACGTATGGATATCACCGAAAAAGCCTTTGAAACCTATATCGTGGATCATCTGTGTCAGGTTCAAGGCTATCGTTCGCGGGTATCCAAACGAAAAAACGATGCTAGAGACTCCCACTATCAAAAATTTCTGTGCCTCGATTGGGAAACTCTCCTGGAGTTCATCACCGCTACTCAACCCGACACCTGGAAAGCCCTCGAAAAACAACACGGCACCGCTACCGTAGGCGATAAGTTTCTCCAACGACTCACCCGCGAAATAGAGCGGCGAGGCACCTTAGACGTGCTACGCCGGGGTATCAGAGACTACGGCTGCTACTTCCAACTTGCCTACTTCAAGCCCGTCAGCACCCTTAACCCAGAGCATCAGATCCTTTATCGCAAAAATATCCTCAGCGTCGTGCGCCACTGCCACTACAGCGCCGTTGAAACCAAAGATGCTCTCGATATTGTTATTTTCCTCAACGGCTTGCCCATCTTTACCCTGGAACTCAAGAATAAGCAGACTGGGCAAACGGTGAACCATGCCCGTGAGCAGTATGCTAAAGACCGCCAGCCTAAAGGCGAACCCCTACTTCAGTTCAAACGGTGCCTCGCCCACTTTGCCGTAGACGACGATGAAGTCTACATGGCCACCCGTCTAGAAGGCAAACAAACCTACTTCTTACCCTTTAATCAAGGCAACAACGGTGGTGCAGGTAATCCACCCAATCCTAAAGGTTACGCCAGCGCTTACCTCTGGGAAGACCTCTTTGCCCCCGATAGCATCCTGGAACTCATCGGCAGTTTCATCCACCTTGAAACCGATGAACGCAACGATGTCAAAACAGAGAAGTTGATCTGCCCTCGCTACCATCAGCGCAGCGCCGTACAGAGCCTCATTGCCCATGCTCAACAACAGGGCGCGGGGCAGCATTACCTAATTGAGCACAGCGCTGGCAGCGGCAAAAGTAATACGATCGCCTGGTTAGCCCATCGCCTTGCCTCTTTACATAATGAACAAAACCAGCGAGTGTTTGACTCTCTAATTATGATTACAGATCGCCGAGTACTCGATCGCCAACTCCAAAATACCGTTCGCCAATTTGAGCAAACCCCTGGAGTCGTTGCCATCATCGACAAACACAGCGATCAACTCGTTGAAGCCCTCACCAGTGGCGCAAACATCATCGTCAGCACCCTGCAAAAATTCCCCTTCATCGTTAACAAAGTTGATCAACTACAAGGGCGAAACTTCGCCATCATCGTCGATGAAGCCCACTCCTCCCAAACCGGAGAAGCCAGCAAAAGCCTCAAGGAAGTCCTCCAGGTTCAAACCGGATTCGATCAACCTCTCCTGCACACCATGTACGTGGATAAAACCATCAGTAAAGTTGCGACCGTGCAGACCCTGAGTCGCCTAAATCGCACCTACCCACGTAAAACGGAAACAATGGTTCTAGACTTTGCTAATGAAGCAGACGACATTCAATCTGATTTTCAGCCGTACTACGAAGCCACTTTACTGAGTGAGGGCACCGATCCGAACAAACTCTACGATACCCAAGCCCTACTCAAAGAGTTCCGTCTCTACAACGATGAAGAGGTTGCTGAAATTGCAGCACTTTATCTCAGGAAGGGTGAAAAAGCCAGCCAGCTTCAACCCTTACTTAGAAAAATTGTGGGGCGCTACGAGTATATTCCCGAATCCGAACGGCGGTTAGAATTTAAGCATCGACTCCGCTCCTATACTCGTCTCTACGCTTTTTTATCTCAGATTGTCACCTTCAAAGACCCAGAATTAGAACAACTTTACCTGTTTGCCCGACTGTTATTACGTGCCTTGCCCCAAGATCGAGAGAAAACGAGTCTCCGAGCAGCGGAATATGCTGATTTAGAAAGCTATCGCATCCAGAAAACCTTTAGTGGGGTAATTGGCTTACAATCTGGAGCCGGAACCCTTGAGCCCCTCTCTGATCTAGACAGTGCTGTGATAAAAGACCCTGAAAAGGCTGCCCTTTCAGAAATCATTGCTGAAATTAATCAAAGATTTGGCACTGACTTTACGGAAGCAGATCGCGTCTTCTTTGCTGAGTTAAAGACCCGACTTTCAGAGAATGAGAGTTTGCAAGCCAGTGCTAAAGCCAATACAAAGGAAAATGTCCAACTCTTGCACGATGCCTTGTTTAACTCGATCCTTCAGACCATGATCGACAGCAACTTCGAGATGTTCAAGCGGATTAATGACAATGAAGAGTTTGGACAGATTGTTAGAGCAAAAATTTTTGATCAGGTTTACCAAGGGATCTTGGATAAACTGAATCATGATTAGTTCATTCTGATATGAGTAGTCTCCTCATAAAGGCAATCTAATACTGTGCTGGTGCGGACGGAGCAAAGGTTATCGGTCAGAGTTCGAGGTTACCTGCCGCCGCACAACTTCACCGATCTAGAGACGGTACTGGCGAAATACTTCCTCCGCCGCCCGGTGCAGCAGGGCATGACGGGCTACTAGCGCCGAGAGATCCCGAGCATAGCCTCCCCCGATCACACAGGCCACCGGATAGCCCTGGGCCATACAGCAGCTCAACACCTGCATCTCGCGGCGGTAAAGTCCCGTGTCTGTCAGGGCTAATTTCCCCAACAGATCCTCCACATGCGGATCCACACCCGCGTCGTAGAGCACCAGATCGGGCCGCACTTGACTGACAAGATCCGGCAGGTAGTGATCCAGGGTTTGCAGGTAAGCCTCATCCTCCATGCCAGCGGGCAGAGGCACATCCAGATCACTGATCTGCTTGGTGCCAGGGAAGTTGACATCACAGTGCATGGAAAAAGTAAAAACCCGTGGATCCGACTGAAAGATGGCCGCCGTGCCATCCCCCTGATGCACATCCAGATCCAGAATTAAAATTCGTTCTACCCGTCCCTGCTGCAGAAGCAGCCGCGCTGCAATCGCCAGATCATTAAAGATGCAGAAGCCCGAACCATAGGCAGGAAAGGCATGATGCGTACCTCCAGCGGTATTACAGGCAATCCCATGCTCCAGGGCCAGTTCCGCCGCCAGGACGGTACCCCCCACTGCTAAACAGGTACGTTGAGCTAACTCTGGGGACCAGGGTAAGCCGATGCGCCGCTGGGCTTTAGCCTCCAGATACCCCTCACAGTAGGCCTGCACATAGCTGGGTTCATGCACGGTTTCGATCCAGCCACGGGGAGGAGGTTCGGGTTGATAAAATTGCTCGGGGGTCGCCACCCGTTGCCGAACCAGGTAGGAGTAGAGTTGCCCAAATTTGGGCATGGGAAAGCGGTGTCCTTCTGGTAGGGGAGCTACATAACCAGGGTGGTAAACCAGGGGAACTGGCATTGCAAACAAGATCAGGCGGAGTGAACGCCATGAGTCTAACCTCTCGAGCAGCTCTAGAATTTCCAACAGAACCCAGAACGAGGCCTGACCCGAGATCCTTCCACCACCCGCACACAGGTGCGATAAACTTTGGAGAAGTCTTTGCACTCGAGTATGAGCCTTCTGACTGTCCTTACCCTGGCTTCCACCCCTGAGCTGTTTGATCAGCATGTCATGTTCACCTATGCCCGTTATCCTCTGACCCTGGTGCGGGGTAAGGGGTGTCGCGTTTGGGATGATCAGGGACGTGAGTATCTGGATTTTGTGGCGGGGATTGCCACCTGTACCCTGGGACATGCCCATCCGGTCTTTGTGCAGGCTCTGACGGAACAGGCCCAGGCGCTGCATCATGTCTCTAACCTTTATTTCAATCAGCCTCAGGCCCAGCTGGCCCAATGGTTGACCGCCAACTCCTGTGCCGATAAGGTTTTCTTCTGCAATTCTGGTGCAGAGGCCAACGAAGGCGCGATCAAACTGGCCCGCAAATACGCCCACACGGTGCGCGGTGTCGTGGATCCGGTGATCCTGACCGCCCATGCCAGTTTTCACGGGCGCACCCTGGCTACAGTTACGGCCACAGGTCAGCCCAAATACCAGAAAAACTTTGCTCCCCTGGTGCCTGGCTTTGACTACATTCCCTTTAACGATCGAGCCGGAACCGCTGCAGTTCTGGATCGGTACGGGGAGAGCGTGGCCGCAATCCTACTGGAGCCTTTACAGGGGGAAGGGGGGGTAAAACCCGGGGATCCGGCTTATTTTCAGTGGTTGCGCCAGCTGTGTCACGAGCGGGGCATTCTCCTGATCCTGGATGAGGTGCAGGTGGGAATGGGTCGCACAGGGCTGATGTGGGGACACTGCCACCTGGGCATTGAGCCGGATATTTTTACGCTGGCCAAAGGACTGGCGGGGGGCGTCCCGATCGGGCTCTCCTGGCCCGGGAATTTTGTGCCGTGTTTCAAGCGGGGGATCATGCCAGCACCTTTGGGGGCAATCCGCTCGCCTGTGCTGTGGGGCTGGCGGTGGGCCGGACGTTGCAACAGGAGTCTCTGGTTTGGAATGCCGCCATGCTGGGACACCATCTGCAGCAGGGATTGCAGCAGATCCTCAGCGATTTTCCGGCTCTGGTGGCTGGCGTGCGTGGCTGGGGTTTGATCCAGGGCATGGTGACTCAAATTCCGGCGGCGCAGGTGGTGAATGCAGCTTTAGATCAGGGATTATTGCTGGTCCCCGCAGGACCGGAGGTGGTGCGCTTTGTTCCTCCTCTGGTGGTATCCCGCGCAGAGGTGGATGAGGCCCTGACCAAGCTGAGATTGGCTTTGCAAACGCTGGAGAGTTGACATGAGTGCAAGTGCTGCCAAGCCGGAGAGTCGTCTGACGATTGCCATCACAGCCACTGCAGAAGCCGATCTCCCCCTGCCCGTGGCAGAAATCCTGGAGGATTTACAGGACTCTCTTTTGCTAGTACCCGTAGCTTCCCACGAAGAAGCTGATCTGCATGTGCAGATCCAGGCCAATGCCATCTACCGTTTTTACGCTCGAGGGGAAACTTCAGCTCTAGCCGCCTTTCGGATCCCAGTCAAAAAAATACGGGCCTTGCCCCGCAAACTCCGATATCTGCTGGAACATGTGGCGGCCTTCCGCAACCTCCTCCATCTGCAGGCTCCCACCGAAGCCCTGAAACAGGCAGTGAAGATTGAGTTTCTGCAGTTGAAAACTCCTGCCAGTCGCAAGGCAACCGCTGAGGTCGCCCCTCCCCTTACCAACGACAACGGAGAGATCCTGCTGAAGTCTGGGGACCACCTGGCCATTGCACTGACCAACTTCACCCCCTCACCCCTTTACTGTTACATCGTGGCCCTGGATCCGCGGCAGCAGGCGGTCAGTCTGGTGTATCCCTATCAAGCGGATGCCTCGGCACGGTTACGCCCCAATGAATCGGTGTTGGTAGGGTCTGGTCCCCGTTATTTTGTCGAAATGCAACTCCCGCAGGGGATCAGTAGTTCTGCCGATGTCTTTAAGGTCTTCGTCGGTAGTTCCACGATACAGCCAGCGGTCATGATCATGCCGCCTCTGGGCCAGCGTCAGGATCCCCCCACCGATCCCTATGGCAGTGGCTCCTGTCTAGATCGGGAGTTGCGTCGTCTGTTATTGGGACTGGTGGGCAATACCCCTCTGCCAGATTTCGCCGCCGATCCCTGGTGGAGTCAAACTCAGGTGGTGCGGGTAACCGCTTGATCCTGGCGCTCTATAGACTCAAAGATTTAGATTGAGCCACCTGACGGCTCGCAAGAGAAAGAAAACTCCAAGCAAGATATCAATCGCCACAAGCTTGGGATTAGAGCGGGATACTGGACGTCGGGCCAGAAACAGAGCAGAAAAGAGAAGCGAGACCAGAACCCAGAGATAGCGAATCGCACTGACACCCCAAAAATACTGTAGCAGTAAAACTAACGTTGAATAAATGGCCACCAGAACCGCCAGGGCGTAAGGTCCAAACCAATCTATGCGCAGAATCCGGCTGGAAATATCCACATGGGTAGCGAGGGACGAGCGAATTTGAGTTGCCATTTCTTGAATCGAATCAAACCCCACCAAGATCATTGAAGGGCGCTTTTGTGAGTGGATCTGGATGCATCGCACCTCCCCCTGCCGCGTATTCCAGATGCGCACTTTAGTGATCTCTGACCATGGCAGCTCGGGGGCAGCACCCAAATGACCCCAGGTCAGGCCTTCCTTGGTGAGATGAAGTTGGGAACGACTGTGCAGATAACGATGCGTCCAACGACGGCGTGCCACCCCAAAACAGATCAACGCAAAAACAAACAGGCCCACGAGCCCTGGGGAAATCTGGCTGAGTCGCTCCATGACTAAGGAGCGGTTCCAGACGATCCAGATGGCGAAAAATCCCAGAAAAACGATGAACGTGAGTAGAAAACGCTTGCGTCTTTCCCGATGAAACTGATCCGAGAGTTTAAATGTAATGGTTTCCGGCGGCATGAAGTTATAAACTCAGCAGTGGATGAGGAATCAAAAGGAAGCCCTGTTAAGAATCACTCACCTCTGACCCTTTCCGCAAGACCTTCTCCAGCATAGGGATCACCTGATCCGGAGGCAGATGAACCATACAGGGATGTCCTTCTAACAGACAGGCCTCATTTTTAAACTTATTCTCTGCGCAAACTGTACAGCTGTAGGCAGAAGCCGGGATCTGCACATGGGGCATGCGGGGAGCCCAGAGATGCCGGGGACTGGCTCCATGGCCCTGCGGATCGTTGCCAAAGAGGGCAATGGTCGGACAGCCAACTGCGGCGGCAATATGCATGGGTCCAGCATCAACAGAAATACAAACCAAGGCTTTTTTCAAGGCTCCTGCCAGCTCGATCAACGAGGTCTTGCCCCGCAGATCCACCATGGAAGTCTGGGCCAGTAAATCGTCTTCGGTATGCCCAGCATGGTAGAGGTCCTGTTGCAACCGGGGAGTACTACCGATCAGGCCCACCTGCAGCCCCTGGGCTTCACACCACTGGATCACCTGCAACCAGTACTCTGGCACCCACATTTTGGCACGGCGAGTCGTGGTGATGTGGACCAGCACCTCTGGCACCGGAAATGGGGGATCTTGACTGGGCAACTCCAGCGTAAAGAAATCCGTATCGACGTAAGCGAGACGGCAAAAGATCTCGGCAATATAATTGCTGGTCAAAGTACTGAGATAGCGCTCTAAAAAGGCGGGGCTGTTCCAGTCTTCGTCCTGGAGCATACGCTGCACGGGATCGGAGCCAGCTGCAAATTTGCGGCGAAAATCTTGGGTTAAGCCTGCCCCCGCCAGAAAGTGGGGCCGAATGGCACTCACCACCACGAGATTCAATTCACTAAATTCATCACAATTGACCGCCAGATCATAGACGCCTGCCACCTGGATCCGGGTCTGTACAAAGTCAGTCAGGGTTTCCAGAAATTGCTCGTGATTGCTGTAGAGGGGAAAGCAGGCATCAATATAGGGGCAGTGGACCTCAAAGTCATGGGTAATATCACTGCCAAAAAAGTCAAGTGTGGCCCCGGGATACTTCTGCTTTAGTCCCCGCAGGAGCGGAATCGTGACGACAAAATTTCCCACCTTGGAGGAGGAGAAGACTGCAATATGGGGCTGGTCGCGGAGGGGCTGATCAGCAAAGCGCTCCATGGTTATCCTGCCTTGGCGAGCTGGGGACGGGGTTGAGAGGTGGCCTCCTCCACTTGAAAGAGGTAGCGCAGCAGGTGGGCGGCTTCCCGTTGCAACCAGCGGGAGGCAAGATCCCGACCTAATTGTTGGGCTTCTGGTTTGGTCAGCGTATTCAGGACCGCAGGCACCAGCTCCACCGGATCAAAGTTAGGGTTTTGCAGTAGGAGATCCCACAGCCGTTGGAGGTGATCTAGGCTGGTTCCTTGTCCATTGCTACTCTGAGTGGACCTGGGATTGAAGATCACATCCACCAACCGTTCTCGGAGAAACGCTCCCCGCTCGGAAAAGAGGAAATCCAGCGCCTTTTCCAGAGAGTCTTTTAATTCAAAATCTGGACTGTTGGCAGCGTTGCGCAGGAGATTTTCCAGGCGAATCCAGCGAAACTCCCCTTGATTAAACAACAGATCCCGCAGGGAAACCCGCAGTTCTGGTGCTGGATCCGTCAATAGCCTCCCAGCCACGTAGGGATAGGCAACACTCAGCACCTTAAAGTTGGGATCAATATTGATGGCAATCCCCTCTAGGGTCACCAGGGAGCGAATGATCAGGGCATAGTAGGCGGGCACGCGGAAGGGGTAGTCATACATCACCGCGGAAAGCTTATCGGTAATACTCTTAAAGTTCAACTCCGCCACGCTGGCCCCCAAGGCCTCGGCAAACACCTGACTCAGGGCCGGGATAATGGGGGTGAGATCGGTATCTTCTGTCAGGAAGCCCAGTTCAACGTAGTCATGAGCCAGTCCCTGAAAGTCACGGTTGACCAGATGCACAATCGCTTTCAGGAGGCCGTAACGCTGCTTGGGCAGCACCTGACTCATCATGCCAAAGTCAATGTAGGCCAGGCGTCCATCGTACATAGCGAGCAGGTTCCCCGGATGGGGATCGGCATGGAAAAATCCATGTTCCAGCAACTGCCGCAACGAACAGTGCACCCCGATCTCGACTAGATCGCGACCATCCAGACCAGCATCCGCCAGCTGATCCAGATGTGTGAGCTTCACCCCATCGATCCACTCCATCGTCAGAACTCGGCGGGAGGTGTAACTCCAATGGATATGAGGGACATAGATGGGCATGTGACCGTAGAGCTGGGCAAAGGCCTCGGCATGCTGACCCTCTTGTACGTAGTCCATTTCTTCGTAGAGCTTACTGGCAAACTCATCCACGATCCCCACCAGATCACTGCGGATGAAAGCAAAGCGTCGCTTCGTCCACTGGGCCAGCAGACGCACAATGTAAATATCCAGGGAGATGCGGGGCAACAGGTTGGGACGCTGCACCTTGATCGCCACCTTCTCGCCACTTTTGAGATAGCCCTTGTAGACCTGTCCCAGACTGGCAGCTGCCACCGGATCCTGACTGATCTCCTGATAAACCTCGGTGGGGGGCAATCCCAGTTCCCGCTCAATCAGACTAAAGGCAATGTCATTGGGGAAGGGAGGTAACTTATCCTGAAGCTTGGTCAGCTCCTCCAAAAAGACAGGGGACACCAGATCAGGACGGGTGGAGAGCGCCTGACCAATTTTGATCGAGGCTGGCCCCAGATCCGTGAGGATTTCCCGTAGACGGATCGCGTAGAAGGAACGACGCTGTGTTCCCTGGCCCCAGAGCCGATCCCACCCCACCTGCACCAGCAGGACTAGAAAAGGAGTTAGCACCTGCAGGATTCTTTTGATGATCAGAAAAATCTTGCCCTGATAGTCGCGGGTGATCACCTCAGCATCGTAGCGAAGTGAGGGTGACGGCGTGGGTTGGGTCCATTCCTCAGGAAAGGAGGGGGAAGGGTCTGGGGGCGGAGCCGCCCTCGGGGTAGGGGGATGGGAGTGAGCAGCCAGGTAGGACCCATTCAGCTGGGGTGAAATTTGCTGCAGAGGGGAAGCTACACTCATATCCATCACCGTGAAGAGCTGTTACACATCTTAACGTGTCGCGGGAAAAGGCACCTAAGGAAGCACCTTATAGAGCAACAGTTGGCGGGGACATCCCAACCATTCCAGGGGATCGGGAGGGGTGGAAAGCACCTGGTAATAGAGTTTCTGATACAGGCGACGGGCCACGGTGTTGTTTTCCAGGACATGCAAGTGCAAACGACGGTAGCCCCACACCTGCACGATCCCCTCCGCCCCTTGCATCAGCTCGGCTGCAATCCCCTGTTTTCGCCAGCGGGGCAGCACCGCCAGGTTGGAGATGTAGGGTTGACGGTTTTGTCCAGGGACGGCCCGAAGTTTACGCAAGGAAATTTCCAGGGTACCGACCAGATGAGATCCGGCCCAGGCAGCCAGACAACAATACCCCTGCTGACGGGCACGTAATCGCTGCTGTAGATCCTGCTGAATGCTGAATTTCTGCATAGGAAAAAACAGACCCTGGATCCCTGCAGGGGCATAGAACGAGTGAGCCAGAACCTCGCTCAGCTGCTCCAGATCAGACAGGGTGGCGGGGTAAATACGGCAGGGGGTCGTGAGGAGAGTCAAGTGAAGTTAGAAGGGAGAAGACTTAAAAAGCTACCTTGATCATGACATGAGAACCACCGATGACGATGCCCAATGGACTGATTTAGGGGATCGTTCTATCTTTGTGGGTAGCAGATCGGAGCAGGTTATGTCCCTGGATCTTTATCGCGACACCTTCAATCACCGGGGAGCTTCCTATCACCGAGCCATGCAGAAGTATCCAGCCGCCAGGGATCGAGAATTTCAGCTTCTGTTTGCAGATCTTGATCTAAGTCAAGTCCACACAGTCATTGATATCCCAGCAGGAGGGGGATACCTGCGTCGCTACTTACCAAAGGAAATTGAGCTGGTTGAATATGATCCCAGTGGTGACTTTTTCCATGCCTCCCCTCAGTTCTCTCCATTGAATCTGAGGCGAGTACTTTAGCCGTTGAGTATTTTGATTTGGGGATCTGCCTGGCAGCCCTCCACCATATTCAGAACAAAGCCCCCTTCCTGCAGAGGATCTTGCACAGCCTCAAACCCGGTGGCTATCTCTGCATTGGAGACGTGAAAAACAACTCGAAAGAAGCAGTATTTCTGGATCGATTTGCGGGTCAATACAACGGGACAGGTCATCAGGGAGAGTATCTGGAGGATCAGACTGCATCTCTGCGGCTCCTTGTGGGAGAACAGAGCCAGATCCTGCGCTGTCGCTATCAACCCTGTCCCTGGTGGTTTGCGAGTCAGGCGGAATTGCTGAGCTTTACTCGACACCTCTTTGGTTGCGTTCCTGAGCTCTCCGACTCGCATTTACTGGAAATTTTGCAACAGCAGATCGGGATCAGCAGCCATCCCCAAGGTCTACAGCTCCACTGGGGACTTCTGTATATCACCCTGCAAAAGCAAGCCTGTTAGTGCTGCTTCCTGCACTCCGGCTCCAGCTGCTTTCTTCATGGAGAAAGGTTGGCCAAATCAGAGGCAGAGTGACTGACGGTGGCATTGACATGCACTGGCAGAATCTGACGTAATCCTCGCAAAATCATCAGCACCAGACCTACACTCACAGCCCACCCTAACCAGAGAAAATGCGCCTGCGGAGCGGGAAGATCCAGCACATAGCCACTAATGACCGGACCGAAACCAAATCCTGCAGCCCAGCAGAGCGCATTCACAGATAAATAAACCCCTCGCAGATGGGGTGGGGCCAGATCGGCAACCAGAGCAGACGCAGAAGGGTTATACATGACCACAGCTAGCGACAGGACCCCCAGGGCAACAATAATCAAACCTAAGTTCATCCCCGCAGCTGGATTCCACATCCCTAAAGCCCAGATCAGGAGAAAGCCCACCAACCAGGCCAGGGCGGACAGAGTTAATCCCCTCACCCGGGTTAAACGGTTGAGCAACCTTGCCACCGGAAGTTGCAGACAGGCGATCAATAATCCATGTCCGAAAAACAAGATCCCGATCCGGCGTACCGACAGATCTAAAAATTGATCAAAATACAGAGGCAGTCCCGCACTGAGCTGAGCAATGTAGGTGGTCAGTAAAATATTGCCGAGCGCAAAGACCAACAGGGCCCGATCACTGAGGGCAATTTTCCAGCCTCCCCACAGGGCTTGCTGCGACTGGGTAGGGGAATGAGGACGGCTTTCCGGAATCAGAGCTAGAAGCAGGCCCAGGAAAACCAGAAATGACAGTGCATCTACCACAAACAGGGGTCGATAGGTATCCGTCAGATCCACCCAGCCACTGGCCAGAGCCACCCCAAAACTCAGCCCCAGATTGTCCCCCAAGCGGTTGAGGGCATAAGCTTCATTCCGCTCTGCCCGAGTGGTCAGATCCGCCACCATCGTTTCTGTGGCTGGCCAATAGAACCCCTGTCCCAGTCCCGCAATCAGGTTGGCCACGATAAACAGCTCAAAAGAGTGGGTGATCGCCAGGGCAAGGGATCCCAGCGCTGAGGTCACCAAGGACAGACTCAAGGTGCGCTTACGCCCAAATCTGGAATCCGCCAGAGATCCACCCCCAATCCGTCCGATCGCTCCAGAAACCGACATGGCGGCCAGACCCAAACCCACCTGAGTGGGAGAAAGCCCCACCTGATCTACAAAAAAGATGGGGATAAAGAATAGCGTGAAGCCAGTTCCGGTTTGCGACAGCATTCGTCCCAGGAAAAGTAGCCAGATCTCTAGGCTCAGCTGAGGCCACCATCGGGGTCCTATTGGCACACCATCCACCCTGTTTGTAATCGTTACCAGCCTACAGGAGTTTCTGATCCGATCAGACTGTGGGGCCAGAGTCAGGAGGGAGAGGAATCAGGATCTGCACCACCGTCCCACTGCCGTGACGCCGCCCCCGCCATTCGATGGTGGCATTGATCAACTCAGCCCGATAGCGCATGTTGAGCAGACCATGGCGGCCCACCCCCTGGGGTTCTTCTGGCATACCCACACCATCATCAATGATTTTGACCTCCAGATGGGTCCACTGACCCGGATCAGGAATGCCGAATCCCGCCAGACTGGGAAACGTGAGGGAAGCGGGATTGATGCGGCTGGCCTCTGTATGGCTGATCGGGACCAGGGTAATATCGATGCGTCCGGCGCGGGCATGTTTGACCACGTTGTTCAGGGCCTCCTGCACGATCCGGAAGAGGGTGCTCTGGGCCACGGGTTCCAGACGCTCTAGCAGATCGGCAGATCGATCGTCAAACCGCGTCACCAGGGGAGTACTCGAACGCTGGGCCGCTCGTTCCAGCAAACTGCGCAGAGCCGATCCCAGGTTAAATGCCCGCATCGCGGTAGGCTGCAGATCCTCCACGATCCCCCGCAGTTCCGCAATCGTTTCGCACAGCTGCTCATTCATGACCTGCAGGGCCCGTTGTCCAGAAGCGGTGAGGGCTTCGGTAGTCGCCAGGTTTTGCATCTGCCGCGACAGCGCCCCCCAGATCCGCCAGGGTTTGATCATGTAAATCAGCAGCTAACCGACGGCTTTCTGCTTCCCGGCCCTCCGTTAACCCCCGCACCGCAGCAGCCGTGGTTTCCTGTTGCCTGGCCCGCTCGTAGTATTGAGCCCGCTGTAAAGCCACCGCTGTGATATCCGCCAGGGCCTGGACCAGATCCGTATCGGCATGGCAGAGCAGACGAGAGACAGGCTGATCAGGGGTAGGGTCTGGTTCCAGATCGACCGTGAGGGGGGGGCGGGAGTCTAACCTGGGCGGCACAAAGGCACACATCACTCCCGCAACTGTGGTGGCATCCGTCATGACGGGAACACAGAGAACCGCCTGCACCTGATCCTGCAACAGGTTGTACCGTGTTTGGGGAGGCAGGGGAAAGCAGCTGACATCTTCAATCAATAAACTGTCATGGCGGCCATAGCAATCCAGCAGGATCAACCAGCTCAGATCAGGAGAAAGGGTCTGGCCTAGATGGGAAGGAATCTCTAAGGAGCGTCGATATTCCTGCTGAATGCTCAAGCCTTCATGTTGAGCGGGAGAATCTGAAGGCGGGGAAGGTGGGATCTCTCTGGTTGCCTTCGGCGTTAAGTGATGGATCGCTGGAGCCACCGAAGCTTCCACCTCAGAAACACTGGTGAGCGCTATAAAATCACACTTGTCCACCTGTAGGGCATTGGCCATGCTTTCCAGCGCAATTTCGATGATCTCTGCCGGATCATAGGTGCTACTCAACCGCTGAGCCACCTGCCGCAAGAGGTTTTCCCGCAGCGCCGAGATCCGGGTTTGTTCATAGAGCTGGGCCTGCTGCAGAGCAATGCCTGCCTGTTCTGCCACCGCCATGGCCAGGGAGAGATCCTCCGCGGGCAACTCGCGGGCAAACGCGGACTGGGTCTGAGGAGGGGGTTGCAGCAGGATCAAAGCAATGGACCCCAATAGTGTCCCGGATTGTAGAATCGGGATCAGGGCCAGATTATGAACCCGGCGTTGTTGTAAGTAGGTAGAGAGGGCCCCAGCTTCTATGGCGATCAGGTTCTCAATCTGATCGGGAGTGAGGACAAAGGGATGGCCCTGCTCCAGAACGGTCATGATCTCTGGCTGCAGCCAATCCCAATGTTCAACATTCTCTTCCTCCAGAGGGGGCTCTGCTCTAGAAAAGGCTTGGGGGTCGGATGGACAGCCCTGGGCAGTCAAAGGGGCACGGCATTTGATAAAGCGTCCTTCAGACCAGACCAATGCAGGGGAAATAAAATCGGTGGGAACCGTGGTTCTGGGATTATTGCGGCCATAGAAGCTGATCTCGCAGCGGTCCAGATCAAGCGTGGTGGCCAGCGCCTGCACAATCGCCTGCAACACCTGCTTGGGATCAAGAGAGGTGCGAATTTTGGTGGTAATTTCGTTGAGCAGGGATTCTCGCCGTGCCTGCTGTTGAGTCTGACTCAGGAGTTGCTGGGTTTGGGTGAGTAGCCGCACCTGATCAATGGCGATAGCCGCCTGGGAGGCAACAGCTTCGGCCAGCTTCAGATCGGGGTTTTGCCAGCTGGGTTGCCCCATCTGTCGTTTGAGGCTGATACAGCCAATCAAATCTTCCCCCTGGAGTAAGGGCACAAGCAATACCCCCATAGCATCTGTGCTGTCTTCCAGAATCACGGGGGCCCGCTGATCCAGAAGCATCTGGGTTCCTGATTGCAGACGGGCACGGGTGCTTTCCGGGATCATACAGGGCAGCCGAGGGGGACGCAGTTGCTCCTGCCAGCTAGCCACATCACTGTCATTCTCTTCGGCCACCGGCACCAGAGGGGCCATGAGGGTGAGCCCCGGCAGCTTTTCTTCCAGCTGGTCACGCGAGAGCTGAGGGGCGTAGATTCCCACTGGTCGCAGACAGGAATCCTCCGGTTGCCAGAGGGCTAGGATGCAAACCTCCACCTCAAAGGCTTCCCCAATTTGTTGGGTAATGGCATGGAAGAGGGTGGCAGGATCAAGGCTGGCGCGGATCACGGCGGTCATGGAATGGAGCAGCGCCAACCGCTCCGTCTGCTGCCGCACATGCTCAAATAACTGGGCACGGATCAGGGCAATGGCCAGTTGATGGGCCACCGATTGCAGCAGCTCCACTTCCGCCGCTTGCCAGCGATAGGGATGTTGCTTGAAGGCCCCCACCAGACCAATCAACCCCTGCTGTTCCGGTTCCAAATCGGTACCCAGTGCCGAAAAGATTCCCTGATCCGCCAGTACCTGTTGCAAACGGACCGGGTCCAGTCCCTGGGAGCGCTCTGGACTGACAGGAATGAGGACTCCCGCGCGGTTGTGCAGGTGTTCCATGATCGCCCGCCCCGCTGCTGGTAAATCTGCAGCCGTCTCCAGATCGGGGATCTGCACACATTCTCCCTGAGCCACCTGCTGAGTCCAGGGACCAAAGTTCTCCAGGGCAAACGGACCCACCGAGGGGATCAGATCCTGATCATGCACCTCAAACGTCACCATCACCGACTGACCATCAGCCGTGACCGCGAAAAAGAGACAGCGACTCAAGCCCAGCGTATCGCGCAGTTCGGCCATGGCGGTGGAGACGATCTCATGCCACTGCAGCGAGTGGTGCAGCGTGTTAGTAATCCGGTTTAACAGGGTTTCTCGCTCTCCTTGCTGCCGCGACTGGGCGTAGAGCTGCGCATTATTGAGAGCCAGAGCTGCCTGCGTGGCAATGGCCTGGGTCAGTTCAATCTCTGCATCCAAAAATACATGCTCTTCCCCATGGATCAGGGCCAGACACCCCAGCATTTGCTCCTGATACTGCTGGTGAAAGAGGAGAGGAACCAGCAACACTGCAGCAGAGGGGTAGTCCGCCGTCTCCGGCACGCTGCGCCTCAGATTGGCAATGGCAAGACACTGGTGCTGGCCCAACTGCTGGGCGAAATGCGGATGCTGAAGCAGGGTTTGATACACCTGAGCTGGCAGCAACACTGGAGCGGAAGATGGGAAGCGAGCAAGCACAGTAGGGACACTGGGATCGGCAGCACTCCCCGGATCGCCCCCTCCAGGCCAGTCCATTTGCAGAAAATCACACTGATCCACCCGTAGGGCTCGACCCACCTGTTCCACCAGGGTTTGCAGCATGGTCTGGCGATCTAGAGACTGGCGCAGTTGCTGACTGATCTGCCGGATCAGGCCATCGCGGCGTGCCTGAAACTGCAGTTGGGCGGTCTGACGGGCATTGACAATCGCACTGGCAGCGTAGGAACTGATGAATTTCAGCACCTCCAGCATTTCTGGCTCGAGTAAAGCATAACTAAAGAGGGAGAAGGCCGCGACGGGCTCCGGGCCCAGATTGATCGGATAGGCGGCAAATGCCTGCAGCCCCTCACGCCGAATCCATTCTGGAGCAGGCATCCAGGGTTGTTGATCGGGATGATTGATCAGGAGAGGCTGCCCCTGTTTAATCACCTGACCCATGGGCGAGTCGTCGGCATAAAGGCGCTCTAGCTGAGACTGGACGGGACTGATCAACCCCCGCTGAGCCACGGAATAGAAGGCCGCATCACTGCTATCAAAAAACCAGATCTGGGCCGAAGCTGCCCCCAAACGCAGGACCAAACCTTCCACCAGGGCAATGGCAATGGCCCGCGGTCGATCCAGAGGGGAAAGAAGAGGATCCTCGGGCTCTGCGGCAAAAAGCGTGGCCATATCCTGGACAATGTCATTGGCCGCCTGCATGGCCGGAAGCAGAGAGCAGGGCACAAAAGGAGGTGGACTGATCGGCATGGGGGCACACTCTGGGCATCACCTGTGTCTACCTATCCTAGGCAGCAGTCTCTGCGAAGAAACTACCGATGTTCACAGTTGCGGGTTGTAGCCGCTGATCACCTGGGAGCGGCGGTCGATTGCGGGAGTTGCTCAAATCTCTTCGTAGAGGGGGGCATCCAGCTTGCGCAGACCGGAGGCTTCCGGTTCAAAATTCTGGGGGAAACGGGTGCGATCGTCGTAGACAGCAGCCTCCAGCTCGACAGCGGCCAGATTGGTATCCCGCAGATCGGCCTGGGTGAGAACTGCTCCCCCCAGCTTGCTGCCCCGCAGGCGAGAGCCCCGCAAATTCGCCCCCGCCAGATTGGCCCCCCTTAAATCTGCAAATCGCAGATCCGCCCGAGAGAGATCCGCATTATGCAGATCGGCATTTTTCAAATCGGCACAACTCAGGTTCACGCCCTGAAGCTGACCTGCCGGAGAGGATCGTGTTTGCTTTAACCGCTCAACCGGACTAGCTTCTAGATCCTGTAACGGTGGCGTCGCCTCCGAGGCGCTAGCAGCCGGACGAGAGGGTGAAGCCTCTCCTTTCTGCCACAATCGCAGTCCTGCTTTTTCGGGATTAAACCCAATGCGAAAGAGGGTTTTGCGGTCGAAGTAAGCCCCCTCCAGATTGGCTCCCTCCAGATTGGCTTTGCTCAGATTGGCTTCCCGCAGATCTGCTTTCAATAGACTGGCTTGACTGAGATCGGTGGTGACGAGATTGGCTTTTAGCAGTTGAGCCCCATCCAGACGGGCCTTCTGTAAATTGGCCTGCGCCAGGCGAGCACGGCTTAAGTTTGCCCCTGACAGATTGGCCCGCACCAGCGTGGCAGCAGTGAGAGTCGCCCCTTCCAGGTTGGCATCGGTCAGATCCGCTTCAAACAGATCGGCGTGACTCAGGTTGGCCTGGCTAAAGTCCGCTTCCATGAGCAGGGCTTTGATCAGACGGGCTTCCGTCAGGGATGCCTCCCTCAAAATTGCCTTCTGTAGCTTGGCCTGGGTCAAACGAGCATGATCCAGCTGCGCCTGAGACAGATCGGTTCCCCCCAGATTCGCTTTCAGTAAATAGGTCTGCAGGAGCTGAGCTTGAGATAAATTGGCCTGACTCAGATCCCCCTGGCTGAGGATCGCTTCGCTCAGATCCGCTCCCTGCAGATTGGCCCCTGCCAGATCAATGCCAATCAGATCTGCACCCCTCAGGTTGATTCCCCGCAAGTGGGCACCTTGAAAATTACGGGCTCCTGCCTGGTAGCTTGCCAACAACATCCCACTGGACAAGGCTGCCGTCAGTGGACGATCTGCATCGGGAGAGGTCATGGGTTGCAGATTTAGGTAAATGGGGCACCGCTCACCCGGCAGGCAGGTCAGCTATGGTTGCCATTTTAACAGCTGGCTCGAGCCCAGCAAGTCGAACCTCAGCGGGCTCCCAGGGATCCGGCCAGTCATTCAATCATGTACAGTTCCTGCTTCCCACGGGTGAGGGCCACGTACTTGAGATTCAATTCCTGTTCTTTTTCCCAGGCCTGTTGCTCAGGGCGTTCTAGGGGGAGATATTTGGACCGATAAATGAACACCCGCTCCGCCTCTAATCCTTTGGCTTTGTGCACCGAGGTTAAAACCACCACCTCTCGTTTCTGGGCAAACTGTCCCTGAATTTCGCTACAGAACTCCTGCAGAGATTCAGATTGACTGACCCGGTAAAGGGTGCGCAGGATTCCCGCCTGAGTTTTCTGGGCCTCTAGCTCCTCCTCAATTTCGGTGGGATCACCAGACTTTTTGGAGATCGCCTGGAGCTGCTGGCTTTCGTACTGCTGCAGAAATTTGAGAAGGCGAGAAAACTCAAACTCGGGTATCTGAGCAATTTTTTGCGTCATGCCCACTAGCGTATTCCCCAGATCTGCCCCCCGCAGTTGCGCCGGAACTCCCTTGCGCACCAGTTGAATACAGAGTTGCACCAGAGGACCATTCAGGCGGCAAAGGATCATATCCCCCTCACGCAGATGCTCCGCCAGTTCGGCTTCTCGGACTGTGCCCACCAATCCAGCTGGGGCATTGGGCCGCGTCTCAATGTAAGGAACCAGCGCACGGGCCAGATCCAGGTGACTGGCAGGACAGCGATAGCAAATCGAGAGGGGCAGTTCTGTGGGTTGCACTCGTTGCTTGATCTTCTCCACACTCTGGGAGTCTGCCCCCGTAAAGCCATAGATGGCCTGCTTCGGATCGCCCACAAACAGAATCCGTCCTCCCGGTTTGCGGCACTTGAGAATCAACTCCAGCTGGCAGGCATTAAAATCCTGGCATTCGTCAGCGAAGATCCATTCAAACTGAGTTACCTCCAGATTCATGGCCACAGGCAGCCAGATCATATCGGTGAAATCAATTACCCCCGCCTTCAGCGCCTGCTCCTGACCCATTTTTAAGATCTGCCGGATCTCCACCAGCCCCCATTCCGGAATCGGGAGGCGGTAGTGATCACACATGGTTTGCAAGGCTCGCAGATCCGCAACATCGGTCAGGGTAAGACGGCAGAAGTCCACCGCCTGCTTCAGGGTGTCCACATCCCCCCCAAAGCCTCGAGGTAACTCCGGTTTAGGTCCAGAGCGTCCCCGTTGCTCCCAGGCTTGCCGTTGTTTCTGGTGCTGCTCCCGCAGTTGTGCCATCCGCTTGCGGATCAGACGGTGATATTTGTAGTCATCCTTTTCAGTTTTGCCCAGGGATTGATTCACGATCTTTAATCCCAGGGAGCTGAGGGTACGGGCATCCATGCGTCCGGCCAGCTTCTGCTCCAGCTCCGCAGCAATGTCCACATTAAAAGCAACAAAGATGGCCTGCCGTGACCTCACCAGATGGGCCGACTGCACCAGGGTTGTGCTCTTCCCCGATCCTGCCACCGCCGTTACCAAGCCATCTCCACTCCCGGAGCGGACGAACTCATAGATGGCCTGCTGATAGATCGAGGGTTCAAAGGCAGCTTTTTGGGCAGTGACTCGGGGGCGGGATCGATCCACCACCTGGGGGAGTGCCTGCAAAAGGGGATCGCGCTCATTCTGCTGAGCCATCTCCAGGGACTCCGTCTCGGTCCACTGGGGTTGGGGTTCCAGATCCGGTACGCCCACAAAGGGCTTCAGCAGCGAGGGATCCTGAGTTAAATCCGCCAGGACCGCAGCCACCTGCTTGATACAGTTCTGGGGTTGCCGGATCACCTGCGCCTCCGTAAACCGGATCACCACCCAACCACGCTCACGAAAATGATCGTTGCGGGCCTCATCATTCCCCTGAAAGTGGGTGGGTTTCTGCTCCTTGAGGGTGTAGGGTTCATCGATCTCAATATCAATCAGGAGCCTGGATCCCTTGAGGGGGTAAGTAAGCGTAATATCCGGCGTATAGGGACGCTTGTAATCAGGAGAGAACTCCACATAGGGCTGCTTGCTTACCTGATCCGGAAAGGCTTTTTGCAGCTGCTGAAAGAACCAGGCCTCGGATGCACCCTGAGTTGGCCAGGATTTCAGATCATGTTCTCCGTCTGGTCCCCGCGCCTGCGTCAGGGCTTGCCAGCGCAGTTCGGCTCGATAAGCCTGCAACCCTTCCGGGGTTTGTCGAGACTTCTCCTGCTGGGCATGGGCCTTTTTTGCGGTTTCATATTCCTGCAACTGCGCCTGATAGCGGGCCAGATCCTGCTCATGCATCTTTAATCGTCGCGGATAGGTTTGCCGTTGCCACCCCACCAGGCCCGCCAGGATCACGATACTCAGCCCCAGAACACCCCCCCCCCAGGGGAGAGAGACCAGCAGCAAACCGACACCAATGCCTCCACCCACCAGAGCAGGGATCAGGAGCGCCCGAACATTCACGGCAGGCGGAGCGGGATCTGGAGATTCGGGCGGGGATCCCAAAAAAGGGGTCGGATCTGGCAGGGCCATCTCTGCCTTTTGCAGTGCATAGGGGTAAAGGATAATCGGATAGTGAGGCCTCTCAGCAGGCATGGGTCAGCCCTCATGTGGTGGGGACAGCAGCAAGCCACCGTCAAGGTAGAAAAGGTTAGCGGGTTTCTAGCGTTTGCTCTTCCTGCCCAGTGACTTCGATCTGGAAGCGGGACACCGATTGTTGCAGCGTCTGCACCTCCGTCACCAGATCCTGGAGAACCGACACGATGCCCTGAGCTTCATTGGAGGTATTTTGGGCAATGGCGGTAACGTAGGAAATCGCCTCATTCACCTGCTGAGAAACCTCTGCCTGCGTCTCGGTAGCACTGGAAACGGTGGTCAGGAGCCCATCAATTTGCTGGTTAATATGCAGCAACTCCTTGAGCCGCTCCTGGGTCTGGTTGATCAGTCGGGTACCGGTCACCACCTGTGCGGTGCTGGTTTCCATCCCGCGCAGCACTGCCGCCGTATCCTCCTGGATGCCCGTGATCAGGTGTTCAATCTCATGGGCAAAGTCATTTACCTGAGATGCCAGTCGTCTCACCTCATCGGCAATCTGGCGGAAACCCTGACCATGTTCACCGGCACGGGCCGCCTCCAGAGCGGCATTAAAGGCCAGCAGGTTGGTGCGATCGGCAATGCCAGCAATAATGGCCACAATTTGGGAAATCTCTTGGGAGGATTCGGCCAGCCGTTTGATCTGTTTGGCGGTTTCGGCAGTGGAACTGCGCAGGGTCTCCATGTTGGTTACTGTGTCCACAATCACAGCGTCCCCCTGGACGGCCAGTTCTGCGCCTCGCTGGGCAATCTCTGCCGCCTGCCGGGCGGATGCAGCCACCTGCAATGTCGAGGTCAGGTTGTTTTCCACCAGCTCCAGGATCCGATGGAGTTCTGCTGCCTGGGACAAGGCGTTAGGAGATAGCTGACGGGCAGAGGTCTCACTTTGCTGCACCATGCGGGTGACCTGATCCACAACGGTGCGGGCCTGGGTTGCTAGCTGCCGCAGACTGCGGATCGTGGCATTAAAGGCATCGGCAATCGAACCCACTTCGCCCTCTGTCACTGCGGCATGGACCGTCAGATCCCCCCGCTGGGCCCCTTCAATATCCAGGAGCAGCTTCACCACTCCCTCCTGCAGATCTTCCCGCAGCTGCCGTTGCTTTTTGGCCTCCTCCTGACGCTGGGCAATCTCTGTCTCCAGGGCAGCATCTGCCTGTTCAATGCTGACCGCCATGTCGTTGAAAGCACGGGCCAGCTGCCCGATCTCATCCGTGGAGAGCACATCCGCCCGCACCCTGCGATCCCCCTGCGAGAAGGATCGAGCCGTCTGACCCAACTTCAACAGGGGCAGGGTAATCGATCGTCCCAGGAAAATGGCCAGCAGAATGTGTAAAATCACGACCCCAGCACTGACCGCTACCAGATGGATCAGCGCCCGTTCCAGAAGACTATCCAGTCCGGATTCCGGTGTGCCCCGCAGCAGTAACGCAGGAGGATCAGCAGTCCTGACTTCCACTGGGGGTCTCATATCCTCAGCGATCACCTGGTTGGGTAAGGCCACCGCCGCCACTGTGTACCAGCGGTCCCCCAGGGGCAGGC
Source organism: Synechococcaceae cyanobacterium SM2_3_1 (assembly GCA_012030715.1). Classification (GTDB taxonomy): domain Bacteria; phylum Cyanobacteriota; class Cyanobacteriia; order Thermostichales; family Thermostichaceae; genus JAAUUJ01. Next base: position 26,358 of record JAAUUJ010000020.1, read on the forward strand.
GTTCAATCTTCGGCTGGCGGCGAGGATCCTCGGCAGCAGCTTGCAGCAACTGACGACTGGTTTCTGCTTCAGGAAGTGGGACCAGAGTCTCGGGCAGACCTTCTTCCCCTTGATAGGCCGACAGCACCAGCTGGCCGCCCGCTTCCCCATACCAGTAGACGCCGCTGTAGCCACCATCCACTCGCAAATCCGTGTCCCCCACCGGATCGCCAAAGGTCTGAAGGGTTTGTTCCAGCCAGCCAGGATCTCCGTCGATTCTGGAGCCTGCCACCAGGGCCCCCAGCACCTCTCCCGTTTGCGGATCCTCTACTGGCTGAGCGATCAGGCGCACCAGCACAGGAGTAGTGGACTCGGCCTCAACCATCCAGGGGGGCAGATCCTCAGGACTGAGCAGACTGGTGGAACGCACCTGCTGGGGGAAAGCCAGGACTTTGGAGACCACCTGATTCGGATCCAGACGCGTTAGGGCGGGAAAGGGTTGACTGCTGGCCAGAACCCGTTGCTCCGGTCCTACCAGCGCCAGAAAATCCTGCTGTTGAGCCTGTGCCTCCTGTTGGAGTGCCTGTTCCACCTGGGCCTGCATGGAGGCCGTGTCCCCAATCCCCTGGGCAAAAGACTGGGTAAATCCCACGATCAGCGATCCCATTGCCTGCGACCGTAAACTGGCCCCAAGCCGATCCATCTGGCTGTTGTAATTAGCTTCCATGACGGCTAGTTCTGAGCGGGCTTGATTGCGCAACTGATCCCGCAGACTTTGACTGATCAGGGTCGATCCTGTCACCACCAACCCCAGAACCAGCACCTCAAACATGGCCAGGCCCACCAGTTGCTTGGTATTGATTGAGAGGTTACTGAACCAGTCCACTGGAACCGGAGGACTGGCCGCTGCTGAGCTGGGTCCTCCACCTGTGCTGACCAGCAGGGAGGAGGAGGTCTGAAGGCTCTGTTTCCCCCGCCCCAGATTATCCAGAGCTTTTTGGGCAATGGCCCCATAGGTCCCCTCTGGATCGGCGGCTACGATCCGCTGATAAATCTGGATGGCCAGGGTGAGCTCTCCATTCTGTTCATGGTGATTGGCTGCCAGGATCTCTGACATCAGATCCGTTAAGGGAGGAACCGTCACTCCCTTGGAGGCATCTGTCTCGGGGATTGCAGGGGGGGACAGGTGATCAGAAGCAGTCATGGCAGCGTATCCTTACTCAGGAATTAACAGGGAGCAGAGTTGTGACGGGTGCGGCAGGCGAAGCATCAGAGGCATGGGGATGCGGATCCTCCTGCAGAAGGGCAAAGAGAGCAGCAGGATTGAGAAGCGCAATACGGATCCGATCCGGCAACCCGCAGGCGACGGCACCAGACCGGTGACAACATCGATGCCAGCGAAGCGGGAGACCAGACCATCAAAAAGGCGGCGGATCTCGGGCTTCAGTTGCTGAGGCAGTGGATGCAGCTGTGAACCAGAAAGGCTGTAGATCCCATCTAATTCAGACACAATGCAGGCAAGGCGACGAAGACGGGGGCGCTCCCGCTCTCCCAGCGGTTCTGAAACCCGCAAGACGGTCGCCAGAAGCGAGGCCGGTGTTGTCGTCAGGGGACTCGCGCTCATAGAGAGATACTGACTGAGATCAAACATCCACACTAAAGACCCTTTTTGATTGATCACCCCTACAAACGAAGATGGAACTCCAGGGATGGGACAGATGCGCTGGGGATTAATACGCAGCACAGATTCCACTGTTTCTAGAGGAATGGCCAAACGCACAGATCCGGCCAGGCGCACCCCAAAATATTCCTGAGCAGGCATGGTCATCAGGTCCCTTCCTCCTTAGTTGGCATAGCGAAGTGCTGTTTCCAATAGCTGCTTGGGAGCAAAGGGTTTGCTGATATAGGCATTGCCCCCCTGACGCAACGCCCAGAACCGATCGGATTCCTGATTACGGTGGGAGCAGAAGACAACTGGAATCTTTTGTAAATGAGGGGTGGCTCGGATCAGGCGACAGAGCTCCAGCCCACTCCGATCTGGCATCACAATATCGAGAACAATCAGATTGGGCTGAGGATGGACCTCAAGCCATTGCCAGGCGGACTCGACATTGTCTGCGAGCGCGACTTCAAATCCGGCCTGCGTCAACAGGGCCGCGATCAGCTTCCGCTCTGATTCCACATCCTCTACCACAAGTACCGTCTTCATAGGACATCACTGTTGATACGATGATCGAACCGGCTGACTCATTCTTCCGGAGGCGCTCCCTGTTGCGGGCGATCCTGGGCCATCTTCTGCACCACCTGCAGGAGACGCTGCGGATCAAAAGGTTTGGTGAGATACTCGGTAACTCCCAACATGCGAGCCTGCAATCGATCCAGCAAGCCATCGCGGCCCGTCAACATCACAATGGGAATTTCCCGCAGTTGCTTGGACTGGCGCAGCATCCGACTGAGCTCATAGCCATCTATCTCAGGCATATTGACATCCATCAGGATCAGAGCTGGTCGATGCCGAACCAGGGCGGTCAGGGCTTGAGAAGGTTCGGTAATGCTGAGAACGTCGTAGCCTACTGACTGCAGGGTTAATTGCACCTGACGGTGAACGGTTTTACTGTCGTCGATACAGGCAATCACTGTCCGGCGTTCGGCTTCTTTGAACGGAAGAATCTTAAGAGTCTCAGCCATTACCAGGGGATGCAGCCAGGTGGCTACCACCAGCGGATCCGTTTTTAAGGCATGGGCGATCTCGTAGAGAGTGATTTTCTGGCTCAAGAGGCGGATGCAGGCGGACATCTGCTGAGAGCGGAGCATCTCCACCACCACCGGCTCGGGATGGGTTTGGGACTGCTCCCAGTGTTCACAAAAGTGATCCATCCTTTGATTGTTTAGATCTAGGCGGGCAAACGCTGAGGGAAATTGCGGGCGCACCTGTTCCCAGCGGCGCATCACAGCCTTCACAGAACTGATCACCTCCAACACCGGGACCGACAGAACCATCGGATCCGGCTGATCGCCTTTGCGAAACTGGAGGGTGGCCCGATTGACCGCCAGGGCTTGAGCCAGTGCTTCCTGACTACAGCGCAGCAGCAGACGGCGTAACTCCTCAAGGGGAAAGCGACCGGAGCGACACCACTGACAGAGATGGATGTATTCACTTTTGTGGGGATGATCCTCCATCGGCAGCGCTTCCAGGTTCAGTTTGGGGCTAAAGCGCTGCATCAGATAGGGCAACCGTGCCTCTTTACCCACACTACTGGTGGCATAGGTCAGGCGTTCGCTGGTGACATAGACCTGCCAGCTAACCGAGGCATCCTCTTGATCCTGAATGGTTAAGCTCCCGGTGATCCCACGATTGGCGACTTCTTGAAGAATCTTGATGGGAGGAGCCTGATTTCTGGACTTCCCCCCTGTCCCAACCGATGTATCGGAAGCAACAGAGTAGCGGGTCATGAGAGGAACACCTGATGAGAAAGTTGAAGAATTGCAGGCACAAATTGATATTAATTATACCTTAATTTTCCTGAGAAAAGGAGGTATTCATGCTGGCTCGAGGTGCTTGGGTTGGCGGTCCCGCAGAAGCACTTATTCAGTGTGTTAAGGATCACATCAAATCACCGATATCTCGGGCGGAAACCCACTGCAGTCGCGGTCAGTGGCATGATAAAACCCACAAGATATTGGGTTAATTTCCAAGCCCTTCCTGATCAGGGCAAGGACAGCGATCGATGAAAGATGTCTTTACCACCTAAGATGAGATGAAGAAAACATTAATGACTGCCGTCTAAGCCACGTCTGCTATGCCTCACCCTGTTCAACAGGCTGCTGATGGAGATGATTTGACCGCCTCCTATGGTTATCTTCTCCCGCCCTCACAGATTGCTCAGACGCCGCTTTATCCCCGCGATCAAGCCCGCCTGCTGGTAGTCACTCCCACACAGCACTCCCACAGTTGTTTCGCGGATCTGCCTCAGTGGTTGTGCCCCGGGGATCTTCTGGTTTTGAATGACACCAAAGTGATCCCCGCCCGTCTCTATGGCCAGAAAAACAGTGGGGCCCGCATCGAAACCTTACTGCTTGAGCAGCTGGATGAACACACCTGGCTGGCGTTGGTCAAACCAGGACGACGGCTTAAGCTAGGAGACCGGATTGTCTTTGCCGCCAACCTTGAGGCGGATGTAGTGGGTCTGGATCCAGCGTCAGGCGGGCGGCTGCTGCGCTTTATCTGGCCTGATCAACTCTCGTTTTCAACCCTATTGGAACAACTGGGGGAAATTCCCTTTCCACCCTATATTCAGGACTCCAGTGCCGCTCCAGACGAGTACCAGACGGTCTGGGCCACTCACCCCGGATCAGTGGCGGCTCCCACAGCAGGACTGCATTTCACCACCGATCTTCTCGAGAGGCTGGCCAACCAGGGGATCCAAACCGCTACGATTACCCTGACCATTGGCCTGGACACCTTTCGACCAGTAGAAGCCGAGCGTGTGCAGGATCACCAAATTCATCGGGAATGGATGGCTGTACCCGAGACAACGGTGGCCAAGATCCTGGCGACGCAAGCTGAAGCTGGACGGGTGATTGCAGTCGGAACAACGGTGGCCCGGGCAGTGGAAACAGCGGCCCAGAGGAGTGTTCTTCAGCCCTGGCGGGGGAAGACTGATCTCTTTATTTATCCAGGCTACCGCTGGCGAGTGCTGGATGGCCTGATCACCAACTTCCACCTACCCCGCTCCAGTCTCCTGATGCTGGTGAGTGCCCTGATTGGACGGCAACGTCTCCTGCAGCTCTACGCCGAGGCCATACAACAGCAGTACCGCTTCTATTCGTTTGGGGATGGCATGCTGATCCTGCCAGAAGCGATTCGGCCTAGGCTGGGGGCTGAGGGATCCACTGCACCCTAATCCTCGTCATCAAAGTCGCCAAACTCCTCATCCCCGATCAGATCATCAATATCTTCAATATCCTCTTCCGCCAGAGGTGCCGCGGGCTCAGGTGTCTGCTCGATCAAACGGCCCTGTTTGCGCATCCAGTCCAGAATCGACATGCTGTCTTTGGAGGGAATGATGGTGGCCTTACGGTTACGGGGTTCTTCCCGCAGAGATGGGTTTTGCATACCTGACCCTCAAGATGGAGGAGAATAACTAGAGCTTGATTAGCATACCCCACCTTTTCTCAGGTCTCCAAGATCTAACGGTGGAAAACGTTCATCCCCTTACGGTCTATGGATTTCTCTGCCTTTCCCCTCCCCACCTATCACTGGCATCTCTTTCTCTGTGCCGATCAAACCAAGCCCAAATGCTGTGAACAAGCTCTGGGATTGGAAACCTGGATCTATCTCAAGCGCAGACTCAAGGAGCTGGGACTGGAAGCTGGAGAGCCCAGGATCTACCGCACCAAAGCTAACTGTCTACGGGGCTGTGATCACCAGATCGAGGGGCCGATTTTACTCGTTTACCCGGGCAGTTACTGGTACCACTCGGTTACCCCTGAGGTGATGGAACGAATCCTGCAGGATCATATGCTAGGGGGGCAGCCAGTGGCAGAATTTTTGGTGACCGCCGGAACCCTTGTGGACCAATGAATCTCAGCTGAACAGAATCCTCCATCCCACCAGAGCAATCGCCAGATCTGCTAATGCATGACTGACATAGCAGGACCAGAGGGATCTGAATCTCAGAAACCACCAAGACCAGAGGACTCCCGCCAAAAACACCCCCAGAGATCCAACGATCACCACCAGTGGGTTCTGGAAATAGGCATGGAGAGCAACAATGTGATGCATCGTAAAACCCAAGGCTGCCAATCCCACCGCACCCCAGCCAGAGAGAAGAATTTCACATTGTTGAGAGACAAACCATCGCCAGATGTACTCTTCAATCAGTGAGTTGATCAGGGTGAAATACACGCCAAAAGCAACAAAGATTTGCAAATTTCCTAGCCCGATCTGAGCTGCACTCTCCTGGACTGTATAGGGATCAATCAACTGTCGTCCAATCAACTCATACCCGCCAATAATGAGGCTAAACATGATCAATCCCAGCGCGGCTCCCAGCACCAGATCTTGTTGCCGGGGAAAGGTGAAGTTAAATTTGCCTTGATCTACCCACACCAACCAGATGATCGGTAACGCCAGGATCCAGATGCGGGTGAGGACAAAGCAAAACTGTCCAGCAATCTCAGGGAGATAAAATCTGGCCGCGATCCCCAAACTGGCAGGAGCAACCACCAGGATCAGAGCCAGGGCTGCAGAATTGCGAGTGTTGCTCAAAACCATAAGCTATCAGGGGTAACCTTTCCTCTAGGATGACTGTAGTTATGCCACAAGGGATCTATGTCTGGAGCTTTTAACGTTGAACAGCTATTGGAAGAAGTGCTAGGTAAACTGCGCACGCTAGCAGAAACAGGGCAGACCTTTGGTAAACCGATCACCGTGGGTGAGATCACCATTGTTCCGTTTATGTCGCTCAATTTTGGCCTCGGGGGAGCAGGTGGGGAACAGGGATTTGTAGAGCAGTTGCAGAGAGGGAAACGTAGTGATCATCCTCAAAACACCCTCTGGGGCGGCGCAGGTGGTGGTGTACGGGTGGAACCCCTAGGTTTTCTGGTGATCCGCGGAGAGCGGGTAGAGATCATGACCCTAGAACAACAACCCAATAGCTGGGATAAATTAGCAGACACCGTGATTCCTCTACTACAGCAATGGCAGGAGACACAGCAAAGACCTGCAGATGCTTAGAACTCAGTCATAGAACTTTATCGCCTCGGCGCCAGCCACCCCCATGCACCCAAACCACCAGAGGCTGATCGCAGGGTTGGGATCCGTTCGGGTAGATATCTAAACTCAGCACACAGATAGCGTTCTCAGGAGCAAGGCTGGTGTGATCGGCAAGCAAGTAATCTGGCTTTATAGTCTATAAAACTATATCTAAAGACTCAGAAGAGCAGGCCGATCAAGTCCAATAGGCTTACTAAGAACCAAAAGCACCAGCAGCCAAAGATCAGAGCTTAAGGGTAGACGAAAAAGAGTTTAGTGTTATAGTAGACTCAACCATAAATAACTTATTCGCCATGAGTAATATTCACCAGCTCTCTTTGATCTCAGGGCCTGGATCTGGGTCAGGGGATTCTTGCCACCTGGTTACTCGATCCGGAAGGAGCGCAGCGATTCAATTTGGGGATTGGGAGCTGGCCTATGGTTCTGTTCAGGGCAGAGAGCATGCTCGGGTGGGGAAAAACAATCAGGATGCCGTTGTGCTCCTGCAGGACCCGCATCATCTGGTAGGGATTGTCAGTGATGGTTGTGGCAGCAGTGCCCATAGTGAGGTGGGTGCACAACTGGGGAGCTGGATCTGTGCTCAGGTGATCCATCAACAACTTCAATCTGGAGATTTGTGCTGGCCGAGGCTGAAATCCTCTCTACTGCAATCTCTGCGAGATTTAGGCAGGCTGATGCAGGGATCTCCTGGCCACCTACTGCAGGACTATCTGCTCTTTACCCTGGTGGGAGTGATCTTGACTGCAGAAACAGGGGTGGTCTTCAACGTTGGTGATGGCGTTGTGATTCTAAATGGAGAGGTCAAACTTTCTGGATCCTGTGAGAGCAATTCACCTGACTATCTGGCCTATGGATTGTTACAGGATGATCGATCGCCCCTGGAAATTTTGGTGGATCTGCCGATTCAAGAGGTGGAGACTCTCCTGATTGGCACGGATGGAGTTGCAGATCTGATGCGGGTATCGGATCACAATCTGCCTGGAAAAAAGGAGAGAGTTGGGCCGATCAGCCAGTTCTGGCAAGAAGATCGCTACTTTCAAAACCCTGATCAGATCCGTCGTTATCTCAACTTGATCAACCGTGAGGTGCTTCGTCCGAATTGGAGCACACAAACCCTGCAGAGGCAAGGTGGATTGTTGCCAGATGATACCACATTGATGGTTTTGAAGCGGAGGACAGATAGCTTATGAAAGTCATGATCGAGGGGAAGTGCCGCCATCTCAAACCAAGGGATCTGGTGGGGCAGGGCGGTGAGGCAGAGGTCTATGCCCTGGGGAAAAAACAGGCAGTAAAGGTGTTCAAAACCGCAGATCATCCTGATTATGCAGGTCAACAATCAGCCCAAGAGGGAGCCCGACAACGGTTACAGGAACACCAGATCAAGCTGAAGCAGTTTCCTCAGGGCTTGCCGGAACGAGTGATCAGCCCTCAAGGGTTGGTGACGGATCCCCAGAGTGGATCGATTATCGGTTACACCATGCGTCTCCTCCCTCAAGCAGAAAAACTGATGCGATATGGAGAACGCAGCTTCCGTCAACAGGGGAGTTCTTAGTCAGAAGGTTGTGGAGATCTTCAAAGATCTGCACCAGACCCTGATGCGATTGCATCAAGCAGGCGTGGTGATCGGGGATTTCAATGATCTAAATATCCTGATCTCTGACACTGCTGCTTATGTGATCGATACTGATTCCTTTCAGTTTCAGGGGTTTCCCTGCCGGATGTTTACCAGCACGTTCCTGGATCCTTTACTTTGTGATCCGACTAACGACATTGTGGAACTGAGTCAGCCTTTTTCTCTTCGGTCAGATTGGTATGCATTCTCTGTGCTTCTGTTTCAGAGTCTCCTCTGTGTGGGTCCTTATGGCGGAGTGTATAAACCTAAAGATCCAGCAGATCGCATTCCCCACCATGCTCGGCCCTTAAAACGGATCACAATTTTTCATCACCAGGTTCGCTATCCTCCTTCTGCCATCCCCTTTGGCAACCTACCCGATGAGCTACTCCATCATTTTCAACAGGTATTCGAAAAAGATCTCCGCCACGCTTGGCCTCAACACCTGCTCAACTCGCTCACCTGGACCACTTGCACCCAATGTGGTACAGAACATGCTCGTTCAATCTGCCCAGCCTGCCTGAAATCTGGAGCAGTCAAGCAGGTGATCAGAGTGCGGGGATCTGTAACTGCCACGACTCACTTTCAAACCAGAGGCGTAATCCTAACAGCTGCGTACCAGAAGGGGCAATTGATCTGGCTTTACCATGAGAGAGGAGGAACGCTGCGGCGCGAGAACGGGGAGGTTGGGATCACTGGAGATCTGGATGCCAGGGTTTGCTACCACCTTCAGGGCAGGATAACGTGGCTTGGTCAACACTCGCAGGTGATTGGACTGACCCTAGACCCAGACAAGCCGATGCAGAGGATCAGTACCGATCTCTATGCCCATCAGCCGGTAGTCGCTACCAACTCCAGACAGAGTTACTGGGTTCAATCTGGGCAACTATTCAGATCCGGCAGTCTTGGACCTGAACTGCTCGGAGACGTACTGCAGGGACAAACCCAGATCTGGGTGGGCGAGAGCTTTGGCTTTGGGATCTATCGTGCCAGTCATTTACGCGTGGGGTTTGTCTTTCAAACTGATCAGAAAGGCTTGAATGATGCAGTTTCTCTCAAGGTAGGCAGAGGAGAATGGCTGCAAGCCACCTGTTATTTCAGCTTAGATCGCTGCTGGTTGTTTTTAGCTACTCAAGAACAGGGACGGACCCTGCACTGGTGTCAGGTGATCCAGCCGGATGGAAGGGTGATTGCCAGTGCCTCCGCCGAGCGAGGGGAAGGATCCTGGCTCAGCAGCCTCAAGGGAAAGTGCGCCTTTGGTCATGAACTCCTGGCCGTTACTGAAGCAGGCATTGTGCGGGTGGCCTGTCAGCAAGGACAGCTTCTGGTCATCAAATCTTTTCCAGATACAGAGCCGTTTGTAGATCCAGACTGCCAGCTCTTGGCCGGAGATGCAGGGATCTGGGTGATCCGGTCCCAATCCATTCAGCACCTGCAGATCAATTAAGTACCCGCATAAGTACCCGCACTTTTCATGAATATGTTCCTTTCCCCCACTTTGATCCGAGAAAGATCGCCCCCTCAGCCATCTTCCTTTCGCAACACCTTCACTCAGGAGATTTCATCATGTCAACAGGAACCATTCAACAGCTTCCCCTTCCTGCCCACTTTGATCCCGCTCGTGTCGGAGAAGTCTGGCGGGTACCCTACCAGCGCCTGGCCTCAGAGGCCGAAACCTGGGCAAAACAACACCAGATCCCGCCTGCCGCCAAAGATCACACCCGCATTTGTCTGATGGTCATTGATGTTCAGAATACTTTCTGCCTGCCAGACTTTGAACTCTTTGTGGGCGGACGTTCTGGCACAGGAGCGATTGATGACAATGTTCGCCTTTGCGAGTTTATCTACCGTAATCTGGGTGCGATCACGGCCATTTATCCCACCATGGATACCCATACCGCTATGCAGATCTTTCATCCGCTTTTCTGGGTGAATCAAGCTGGCAACCACCCGGAACCGATGACGATCATTAACCCCGAGGATGTGCAGCAGGGGATCTGGAAGGTGAATCCAGGGATCGCCTTTAGCCTGACTGGGGGTAACTACACAGGGCTGCAACGACATGCTCTCCACTACACCCAAACCCTGGCGCAACGGGGCAAGTTTCCCCTGATCATCTGGCCCTATCACTCCATGTTGGGGGGGATCGGTCATGCGCTGGTGGCTGCGGTGGAGGAGGCGATCTTCTTCCATAACCTGGCCCGCCTCAGTCAAACCGGATATGAGGTGAAGGGGGCAATCCGCTCACAGAAAATTACTCGGTCCTGCGCCCAGAGGTTTTGCAGGGAGCTGATCAGCAACCGATTGCCCAGCAAAACACCCGCTTCATTCAAAAACTGCTGGAGTTTGATGCCGTGATCATTGCAGGTCAGGCCAAGAGCCATTGTGTTGCCTGGACAATTGATGATCTGCTCTCCGAGATCCAGTCTCAGGATCCATCCCTGGCGCGCAAGGTGTATTTGATGGAGGACTGTACTTCTGCGGTGGTGGTCCCTGGCGTGGTGGATTTTACAGCTCAGGCGGATGATGCCTTTCAACGTTTCGCTAATGCGGGTATGCATCTGGTGCGTTCCACCGATCTCCTGCAAAACTGGCCGGATCTGAAACTGTAACCTCTATTTCCTGGGGAGAGCGGAGCTGATCCGTTCACTTCCTCTCCCAGCAGATTTCCCCTTCTGCAAATCACCACGGTAGATCTCGTGGTTTGGCTTGGTCTCGTTCAAGCCTTGGAATCGCTCATCTTTTTTCCATTCTTTTCTTGGAGATGATCATGACCTCTACACCCAATATTCAGGATCTGTTTCAGTCAGCTCAGGATGATGGCACGCTTTCGGCGGCATCAATACAGGCACTCAATGTTCCCGATCTGGGTCTGCAAATTCAGGCGGGCTTAGGGATGCCTGTAAATGCGGTTACCGCCAGTGAGGTAGTGTTGGTAACGATGATGCCAGATGACTCTGGATCGATTCAGTCTGCAGGCAATGCTCAAGCGGTCCGAGGCGGACACAACGCCATTCTGGATGCCCTGCTTAGCACCAAACAACAGGACAATATCCTGGTCCACAATCGTTATCTTAATGGTGAAGTGCTTTATCCCTATTGCCCTCTAGATCAAGCCGTGCGCATGTCACCCCAAAATTACAACCCCAACAAAGGCACTCCCTTGTACGAACAAACGGTGGTGATCCTGGGGACAGTTCTGGCCAAGACGCAGGAGTTTCTGGATCAGGGGGTGCCCGTGCGGTCAGTCACTCTGATCATTACTGATGGAGGAGACAATTCGGCTCGCACCAAAGCCCGGGATGTGAAAACCATTGTGGAGGATATGTTGCGCAGTGAAAACCATATTATTGCCGCCATGGGCATCGA
>JAAUUJ010000021.1 GCA_012030715.1 Synechococcaceae cyanobacterium SM2_3_1
GGGGATCCCTTATCTTTGGGTCACCTTGGGGGTGGGGCAGAGGTGTTCATCCCCTCGTCTACGGATGGCTGCTGATCGACTGGCGCTGGGATTGGGGGGGAGCTTATTTCTGCTCAGTTTGCCCTATCCCGGGATGCGGCTGATGAATCTGCTGCTGAGTGCAGGCACACTGGCCTACTGTTGTCGTTATCGTGCTGCAAACCAGCTGCTGATCACCCTGACCCATATGTCGCTCTTGGCGGCTGGTTTCACGGCCATCGAACTGGCGCAACCGCAGCTTTCCCTGCTGAGCTGGGCTGTGCTTTTACTGATGGTCAATGTTGGGCATTGGCTACTGGCGGTTGGGGATGATTATCTGTTCTGGCGGCGTAGCCTCTGGTGGGTGGGGCTGGGATTAGCTGGCATCAGCTATGTTGTGCTGCTGGGCTATTTGGGAGAAGACCTTGCAGCTCCCTGGGCCTGGATCTGGGTGGTGGTGCCCGCCATGCTGACAACCCTGGGATCTGATCAGCACTTTGAAGACCGATCCACAGCCCTGATCCTGAGTACGGTTGCCATTGTGGCTTTACAGGTGTTGACAATTCCCTCGGAGCTACCGCGACTGCTGGGATTAGGAAGTGCTACGGTGCTGCTCTTCTTTAACACCCGGCAGCTGCGGACAACGGCAATGGCGGTGGCCACCATTGGGGCGGGCCTGGTACTCATCACCACAACTTGCTTGCAATACCTGGGCCTGGATCGGGATGTTTTTCTCACTGCTCTAGCCCTGGAACTGTTACTGATCTATCTTCTGCAAGCCGGGGCAGAACGAATCGGGGGATCCCTGGGTCCCCTTTACCGGATCCCCTTGCAGATCTGGGGGGTGTTTCTGGGGGTTTCGGGCCTTTACAGTCTGAGTCTGGTGTTGCTGATTGAGGTGAGTGGCAGCGGCACTGATCCAGACTCCATTCTGCTGGCTACCGGTCTGACGTTTGCGGCCCTGGTGTTCCGGAACTGGCGGGATCCTCGCAATCGCACCCTTCTGGGGCTGGCCTGGGCTACGGAACTGCTGCTAGTGGCCTCCATTATTGAACTGAATTGGCCGGATCTGCTGGCTCCTCTGGCCTGGGGAAATCTGGTTCTGGGTTTGGGTAGCGCGACTGTTGCCGTTGGGTGGCAGAAGCCGAAGCGATTGACAAAACTCTTGAGCCGGACCCTGTTGGCGAAGCCTGCCGGAGGCATCCTCCCTCTGCTCTTCACCGGATTGGGATGGCTCCTGTTTCATCAGCAATTACAGGCAGAATCAGCCCTGGCCAGTTTGATCTTAGGCGGGGTGGGAATCAGTCTGGCTCGACCGCGTCCCAATGGGGAACCCCTGATCCTGGCGGGGATTTGTGTGATGTCTCTGGCGGCCTATGAGGGGATGGGTTACCTCCTGATGCAAGCAGAAAGTGGGATGACAGGTGACGGGATCACGCTGCTGGCGGTGGTTAGTGGAGTCATGATGCTGAGTTTTCCGCGTCTTCCCCGATCCTTGATCAATTTTCTGCGGCAAACTCCTGATAAACTGACGGCCTTGAGTCATGTCCATATGGCGATTGGTACTGCCCTGCTGCTGGTTGCCATCCCGTTTGATCGCAGTACTCCAGCAGAATGGCTCTGGTTGCTGATCAGTGGAGGGTTCATTAGTTATGCCTGGGGGCAGGGGCGAGTCACTCGCCAGCAGGAAGCTGAAGTTTGGGTCTACCTGGGCTTGCTGATCGCGGTGGCCATGAGCTGGAACTTGGCGGGGCTGCTGCTTCCTGATCCTGGACTGCGCCTGGGTTGGTTAGGAGGAATTGCCAGTGTGCTGGCCTGGATCCTGACGGTATTGCGGTGGGATCAGTGGGGATGGCCTGCACGTCCCTGGCGGATTGTCGCGGTGGGGCTACCGCTGGTAACGGTGTGCTTGACTTCTTTACATGTCTACGGATCCAGTCTTCTGCTTGCTGCTGGGGTTTACGCCTGGATCGGACAATCCTGGGGCATGATCCGGGTCAGTTATCTCAGTGCCTTGCTGCTAGGGTGGGCTGTGCTGCGGCAAATGCAGGCCTGGGAAGTGAATGAGGTCTTCTGGTACACACTTCCGGTTACTTTCGCAGTTCTCTATGTGGCCCAGATGGATCCCCAGTTAACAAACCCTTCCACACGTGAACAGCGTCACTGGCTGAGGCTAGCTGCGGTAGGGTTGCTCTGTCTGACGGCCTTCATGGAGATCAACAGCTCTTTTCTTGCAGGTTTGGGGGTGGCGGGTCTGGGGATGCTTCTGACGTTGTTAGGGGGGATGCTGCGGGTACGAGCTTATCTGTACGTGGGGCTGGTCACCTTTGCCCTGGCTCTTCTGCGCCAGATCTGGATCTTTGCCAGCCTTTATCCGCTCCTGCTCTGGGGCATCGGACTGGTGAGCGGGTTGGGGTTGATCTGGTTAGCGGTAGGGTTGGAATCCCAGCGGGAGCGGCTGTTGCAATGGCTGCAGGGGCAGCAGACGGATCAGGGGGAATGGCAATAGGGCTTAACTCTGAGCGTGGGCAAAATTAGCCGGATCTTGATCTCGACGGTGATTGACTGGAAGCGGGGGGCCCTGGTCGTTGCCCACCAACGCTGCCGTCTCCTCGAGGGCCTGTTTCAACCGCCGAGCTGCATACACTGACATATCGCGGGGACGCTAACCCGATCACGTAGATAGCGAAGGGCACGATCCGATTGCGGAGGGGGAGGGCAGTCCTGGCCCGTGATCAGGTGGGTCAGAGCAGATCGCAGGGCGGCATCAAAGAGAGGGTTGGGGGCTGGATTAACGCTGATGAGGTTGCTGCGGTGCTTGATCACCCGGTGCAACGCCTCCTGTGTGGAGGTTTCTGGCTCTGGGTACAAAGCATCAGGAAGACCCTGCCAGGGACCTTGATCTACTCTTTTTTGATTTTGTTGGGCTTCGGGCTCCTGGTTGGCATAGCATCCTCCCATCTGGGGGGGTAGATCGTGCACATGGGTATGAAAGTCGCTCTGGGTGCCGCGATAGGTGGATCGGCTTTCCATGGCCGCAAACCAATCTTGTAGGCGAGGATTCTCTTCTCTTAGGGAATAGCCTTTGTAGTAGTAGAGGCTGGCGTTCATCCGCTCCAGAAATGGGGTAAAGATCACATCCACTGTGCTGAAGGTTGCTAGAAAATAGGGGCCGAGAGTCTGACTGAGGGCATCTTCCACTAGACTCACAACCTCCTTGTACTGCTCGCAATTGCTCTGCTCCTGTTGAGGAGAACGAGAGGGATAGCACAGCCAGCCACACCAGGCCCGGAACAAAAGACGCTCCAGTTTCCGTAACGGCATCACCTCCTGTGCCTGGAGCCCATACCCCAGAGGCCCAAATGCTTTTTCCAGGGTTTGGAGGATCACATCACTCTCGGTGATCAGACGGCCATCCAGCTCCAGAGCTGGCAGCATCCCCGACGGTACCTTGTGCTTATACCATCGCTCCTTCTCCCCATAGCAGAACATGGTGACTTTCTCGATGCGGTAGGGGATCTGCTTCTCCTCCAGCCACAGCCACACCTTCTGACAATAGGGACACCAGGCATGGTTATCCCGATACAGGATCACCCGAACATCCGCTTCACTCTGGCCAAACAGGCGGAGTTTTGACTGGGCATTGGTGGGTCCATGTACCGGATCCACAGAATACTGACTGAAGGCCTCTAACTCGGGCCAGGTGAGGGGAGTCGCTGTCATGATGGGATCTGCCTACACTCTCTATAAAGAAATGTTAATGGCTGTAGGACCTATGTGGTGGGTCCAAAGAGCAATGAGAGCAGCAAATGCCACACCGAAAGATAAAAATTCCCCTCCTGCTCTGATCTCAGGATCTCAAACGGACTGCCCACTCTGCCCACAAAGGGTCGCAGTCGCCAGCCCAGTTGCATGCCCACAACCGCGTAGATCAAAATCCAGATGCGCAACAGGGTCTGGTTCAGGGGTTGGCCCATGCGGTAGGCAATGTAACTACAGCCACGATAAAGGTATTGAACGCCGTAAACACCGCAGAGACCAAAGATGGCCACATGCATGAGCATAAGAAAGTAGTAGTTCTGGGTGGTAATTGCAAAAAAGAAGGAGAGAGGAGCCAGGCTGGAAAGCAGAATGGTGGTGGTGCCCAGGGTCATGATCATCAGTGTGACCGTCTGTAAAAAGCGAAACTGCTGACCCAGTAACACATTAAATGTATAGAGAGACGGAACACAGATCACAGCGGTAAACATAAATAGGACCGGGAGTTTGATTGCAGCTGAGATCGTCTGCAGCAAACTGTGATTGATCCCCATGGTTAAGCCATAAATGGCAGACAAAATCGCACTCAAGACGATCATGGAAGCAATAATGCGGGGTAGTGCCTGTCGCCTGTAAATCTGCTCAAAGATTACAGTCTGAGAACGCAGTAGATAGTCTAGAAAGTAAATCGATAGCTGAAAAAGATTACTCTCAGACACCGCTTTGCGAAGGGTTTGAATCTCTTCTTCTGAAGATTCACGAAACTTGATCAGTGGCTGATGTGGGTCTGTTTGGGGATGAATATTAGAAGATGTTGGCTCTGGCTGAATCGCATTATCCTGCCCCTGATCACTTTGAACAGGGTCCTGAACTGTGTTTGTTTCCATATTTAGTCAAAAAAGGATTAGGAAGTAGGATCTAAGATTTCTGAGAATTATCTTAGCGTCCTTTCCTAATCCATTAAGGTGAGATCTAGAGGCGATATCAACCGACTTCAGATCTCGTCAGTGCTGAGGTCAGCAGCATTTCCATTAGGATTTTCTGATCCTGCTTGGGTGAGCGCTATAGCAGCAGTTTTCGCAGACTTACTGACGCCAGAGGACTCTGTAACCGTTGCCTCTTCCGCACCAGGAAGCGCAAATGCTTGATTGGTTGGAGCAATGCCGTCGTGTCTATAACTACGCATTGGCAGAGCGCAAGGACTGGATCAACTCGCGTAAATGTTTGGTCAACGCTTGCAGGATCAAACAGGAATACATCATCCCTGCTGACACCCCCTATCCCGACTACTCCAAACAGCAAAACGCCCTGACCAAAGCGAAAGAGGAGATTCCAGAGCTGAAAGCAGTTCACTCTCAAGTCTGGCAAGATGCCCTGAAGCGACTGGACAAGTCGTTCAAGTTCATGCAAGCGAGCGGGTTTGGATTTCCTCGATTCAAAAAGTTTGCTCAGTAGCGCTGGTGAGGTGGTAGAACGCCCTCGCTTTTTCGTGGATTTGCAAAGCAAGCTTCGATTCAACCTTCTTCCAGGGACACGGCTCAGCCAATCCAGCAGATCCCTGGAGTTGATTTTGTAAACTAAGGGGAGGTCTCTTCAGCAGGAAAGCTTCCGTGCCAGCGGTCAAATACAGAGGATCGGTAAAGCCTGAATCCACCCCCCTGCATCCGGGTTGGAGCGCCGCCATCGTTGTAGGTACCGTTGCCCTCCTAGGGGGGGGATCCTGGGCCATCACTGGCAACCCCAACAACAGGTGGAAGCCCACACCAATCAGCTTCTGGATGCCATGGCAGATCGCAATTGGGGAGCAGTGAGTCAGTTGATCGCCGATGACTACAGCGACGATTGGGGATTCAGCAAAGCAACTGGTCTGGACTACAGCCAGCAGCTCTTTCAACAATTTACTCGCCTATCCTTTGAGCCCCGTACTATTGAGGTCACCCTTAACGAAAGTCAGCAGATCGGGGAGGCAAAAACCCAATTTCAGGTGGATGGCACCTCCCGCTCCCCGATTGCCACAATCGCCCAAGCCGAGTTAAATGACCTGGCCGAACCCTTTACCTTCACCTGGAAACAGCAAAGCTGGAAACCCTTTGACTGGCAACTGATCAAGCTAGGTCATCCTTCTCTGGATCTGGAGGGCGGCACCTGGGGAGGCAGTCCCTTTTGAGAGATCTGGTCGATTTCTGCGTTTAGAAAAATTCCACACTAACAGCAGTTCTGCCACAGGAGTATTCTGGGGAGAGGCAACCTATCTAGTGTTGAGTAAGCTGTTTATCAGTGGTGTGTGTGGAGGAGTGGTGTGTATGTCTCAGATCCGATCTCTGACGTTTCTGGTCACCTGCGTTGGTTTCTTTCCCCTGATGACAAACTGTGGAGAAGAGGTCACCAACACCGTCGAACCGGAACCCACCGGACCCGAACAGGTGGTACTGGTGGCGAATACGCAGGGCAACAATGTCGTTGCTTACGATGCTGTAACTGGCGGCTTTCTGGCGGAGGTGATCCCCCCTCAGGCCGGGGGGCTGTTATCTCCCGACACGATGGTCCTGGGGCCGGATGGCAATGGGGATGGGGTGCAGGATCTCTACATCAGTAGCGGCAATCTTCCCGCCTCGCTTGCGGGCCTGGGCGCTTCCTCAGTACTGCGCTATGACGGTCTCACTGGGAATTTCATTGATATTTTTGTCGGCGATGATCCCAGCACTCCCGATGTGGATGAGACGGGTGGGTTGTATCGTCCCTACGGGATTGCCTTTGGACCAGATGGATTGCTTTACGTCAGCAGCTTTCTCAGGGATCAGATCCTGCGCTATGACGCCAATACTGGGGCATTTTTCGATGTCTTTGCCACCGGCAATCAGGAGCCTGGTGGACTGAATGGTCCCAATAGTCTTCTCTTTGATCCCAATGGTGCTCTCTATGTCACCACCCAGGGCAGCGTTGGGGTGGAAGGGGAACCGGATTTCAGTCTGGGGTTACCCAGTCAGGTGCTGGCCTTTAACATCAATACTCGCGAAAGTACGGTTCTGCTCACTCCCGATCCCTCTCCCAGCAGCTTTGGCTTTGTTAGCCTTCTGGGTCTGGCACTGGGGCCGAATGGTCTACTATACGTCAGTGACTTTGCCAATGACATTCTGGTGGTTCAACCTCAGACGGGAGCATTGGTAGATCGGCTGGCAACCAACTACACCGGAACCACACCCAGCAGCAATTTTATTGGCAGTGTCTCGGTGGATAATGCTGGAGTGCTATTCACGGTGGGCTTTAATAACCAGGATGCTGGGGATGTGGGAGCAATCCTGCGTTTTAATGGTCTGACTGGAGAGCCGTTCCCCGCAGAAGGCAATAGTGGTGCCCTGCTCACCTCCCCTGATCCACGTCTGGTGCGACCGATTGGGGTGCTGGTGCTGGAACCCTTCCAGGACATCTTAAGTTCAGCCATTTAAGCCGGGACTGCTGCAGGATAGGGATGTCCATGTTCTGACAAGGATCAGCCTGCCCATGACTGAGGTCCCCACCCGTCTGGAAAGCGATAGTCTCGGATCGATTGCTGTTGCGGCGGATCGTTACTGGGGAGCCCAGACCCAGCGCTCCCTGCATTTCTTCGCCATTGGTCAGGAACAAATGCCCCTGGAGGTGATCCATGCTTTTGGACTGATCAAACAGGCAACAGCGATGGTGAACAGGGATCTGGGGTTGCTGGATCGACAGCGGGCTGATTGGGTGATTCAGGCGGCAACAGAGGTGCGTCAGGGTCTGTTGGATGATCATTTCCGCTGCGGGTATGGCAAACGGGAAGTGGCACCCAGACCAACATGAATGTGAATGAAGTGATCGCTAACCGCGCCATCGAACTGGCAGGTGGAGTGCTGGGCAGCAAGATCCAGTTCACCCCAATGATCACGTCAATCTCTCCCAGTCTTCGAATGACACCTTCCCCACGGCCATGCATATTGCAGCGGTCATCCAGTTACAACAGCAGCTTCTCCCCGCTTTAGAAGTGGTATTCCAGGAGTTAGTTAGCAAGACCACCGCCTTTCAATCCGTCGTCAAAATTGGCAGAACTCACCTCATGGATGCAGTACCTCTAACACTGGGGCAGGAGTTTTCTGGCTATGCAGCCCAGATCGATCAGGGGATCCAGTCTCTGCGAGCCTGTCTGGTCCATCTCTACCCCCTGGCATTGGGTGGGACAGCGGTGGGCACCGGATTAAACAGTCCTCCTGAATTTTCAACTCGTGTTGCCCAGGTGATCGCAGAGTTGTCGGAGTTTCCATTTGTTTCGGCCCCCAATAAATTTGCAGCCCTGGCGGCCCATGATGGGATCGTGCTCACCAGTGGCACCCTGAAAATGATTGCGGTGGCTCTGATGAAAATTGCCAATGACATCCGCTGGCTGGGATCCGGACCCCGTTGTGGCCTGGGGGAGTTGATTCTGCCTGCCAATGAACCCGGATCGTCGATCATGCCGGGGAAGGTGAATCCAACCCAATGTGAGGCCATGACCATGGTCTGTGCTCAGGTGATCGGCAACGATACCACGATCACACTGGCGGGATCACAAGGCAATTTTGAGTTGAATGTCTATAAACCTGTGCTGATCTACAACCTGCTGCAGTCCATCCAGCTACTCACGGATGCCATTCGCTCCTTCACGACTCATCTATTGGTGGATCTGCAGGCCAATTCCACGCGGATCCAGGATCTGCTTGAGCAATCTCTGATGCTGGTCACGGCCCTGAGTCCAGTCTTGGGGTACGACAGGGCTGCAGCCATTGCCAAAAAGGCCCACCAGGAGGGACTCAGTCTGCGCGCTGCGTGTTTAGAACTGGGCTATCTCACGGAGGAAGAGTTTGATCGCTATGTTCGCCCCGAGGATATGGTCCATCCTTAGGGAGTTTTTCAGGTTACAACTGCACCTGCACCGCTGAGTTTTGCCACTGTTCGGGGGTGTAGGTTTTCAGGGAAAGCGCATGCAGTGTACCGTTGTCTAAATGGCTCTGTAGTGCACCGTAGATGAGCTGATGCTGTTTGATCATGGTCAGTCCAGTAAACTGCTCCGCAATCACAATCGCCTGGAAGTGATTGCCGTCCCCCACCATGTCCTCCACCTGCACCCGCGATCCGGGCAGGGCTTCCGTGATCATGACTTCGATCTCTTGTGGACGCATACCGACAACCTTTGATCTGACATTCCCAGAATAGACTAACTTCTCTGGAGTCTCCTTCCCACCCCCCCATAGAGAAATGATCCCTTCCCAAGCAGCAAGCTTTGTGATCAGAAGGGAAGTTTTTTCAGTGAACTGGACCCTCATTATTTACCGTACCCATACTGAGATCAGGCAATTAATGCTATCATGAGTAGCAAATCATACAAGCAACAGGCTTCCTAGAGTGATCATTGCTACTCATCTAATGATTTTAATTGCGGAAATCATGGGGTCGAAGCGGCTCACGCGGCGACAGGAAGATGAGCTGTATCGACTCCTGGAAGACTTGTCCTTTACGGATGAGGAGAAAGCAGCTCTGGAGGAGTTGATGGAGGCGATTGTGAATCAGGAGATTCAGTTTCTTCCCTGAATTCCCGAAAGACCCATGCCTGCCAATGGAGTGAGCCTGCCTGTCTCCTCAAGAGGTGTCAAGCGGGCCGAAGCGGTAGAGTCAGGTTATTGCTTACTGAGCAAAGAGGTAGGCTCGACCAGAGCTGATGGACTCCAGTCTGGAAAGAGGGGCTCCCACCAGGGCCTCGGTATCGCTGAGGGCAACACTGATCCCGAAGGAGTCTCCAGCATTTCCAGGATTGGTAAAGGTATCGATCAGAGTACCTGCAAAGGAAGCATTGAACAGATAAGCGGTCCCGAGCCCATTGCTTCCTAACGGCTCTCCCACGAGAACACGGGACTCATCTGGTGAAATCGCAACTGCAGAGCCAAAAGCAGCAAGCTGTCTTGGGTTGGGACTCTCGAAAACCGCTGTTTGGGAAGCATTACAGAAGACCGCGCTCTGGCAGAAAGCACTGTTGACCGTGTAGAGATAAACCACACCCGATCCGCTCGTGCCAGTAGCAGTATCATCGGCACCAGGGGTTCCGACAGCCAGCCGATCACCTTTGAAGGCAAGTGAGCCCCCAAAGCTATCCCCAGCTATCGGTCCAGGATTGTTGATCGTTTCCACCAGTAAGGGGGTTGTCAGGGGGAACGGATCGATGTTGTAGATATAGACACTTCCAGCTCCGTTGACGCTGGCAAATTCATTCCCAGGAGCTCCCACCGCCAGGAGATCCCCTGACAGGCCGAGCGCAAAGCCAAAGACGTCACCCACTCCTGGCACAGGGTTTGCAATAGTATTCAGGAGGTTACCACTGGTGCTGAAAAGATGAACTTCTCCTGCGGCATTCACGGCTGTATCGGCATCTTGACCTGGGGTACCGATGGCAATCAAACCGCCAGAAATGGCTACAGAAGAACCAAAGTTACCCTGTGGCTCGGGGGTAGGATCGTTGAGAGTGGCGACCAGGTTTCCAGTGCTGCGATTAAAGAGATAGACAATCCCTGCATCTGCACCATCAGTGTCATCAAAGGGAGCCCCGATCACAATTAAATTGCCCTCAGCAGCCAGAGCTGTTGCAAACCCATCCCCACCCTCAGCATCGGGATCAGGGTTATTCAGAGAAAAGGCAAGATTGCCATTGCTGTTCAACACATAGGCATTTCCAGAGCCAGCAGCGACACCGGGAGCACCCACCAGCAACCCATTGTTCAGGAAGCTCAGACTGGTTCCAAAGATGCTGCCTGGCGTGGGGAAAGGATTGAGAATCGTCGTCCCAGTACCAGGGCCTGCACTGGTGACCTCAAAACTGGCAACGCTGGTTTCCACCCGATCATTGGTATCAATGGCCTGAATGGGTCCAGTCACCGCACCCGCAGGGACAGTGACCACGACTTCAGTATCTGAGTTACGCGTAAAGTTAGTAACGACGACATCATCATTGGTATTGAAGAGCGAACCTGCAAACACAAAGGACTCTGCTGTTTGTAATGCCCGACCCGTCAGGGTCACCGAGGATCCCACAGGCCCTGAAGCAGGAGAAAAACGAAAAATACCCCGCAAGCGCCCCAAAGAAAGGAGAGATGAGCCCTCCTCTCCCTCCACCTCTGCTGTAACCCCGCCTTCCAAAACCGCCGCCCCCTCTTCAGGCACCGAAACCGCCGCCACATTTGAGGAAGAAGATCCACAAGCGCTGGCCAGAATCGCAACAGCGCCCCCCACGATCAATCCACAACATTTCTTAGTTGTCATAGAACATCCCACCCAGCTACGTTTTTCCGCATTTACAACTGTATATTCGAGCATCTAATTTAGGGCTGTCAAGTTTTCCAGGCTACATTGGATGGTCTTGTAAACTTCATTGGTAAACCATTAAGATCCGCAAGATTATGATCAGGTTAAATATCCTAGTATTTGTGGGGGAATTCACAAGGTTTGGAATGCATCGATGCCCAAGCAGAAGGGGCTTTGGGCAGTAGGATCGATAGATTCTCACCGTAAAATCTGAAAAGACTGAGCGACAGGATCGACAGGGGACTCTGGAGCAGTAAATGTTACATCCACTCCTGTCGCAACAGGTAGAGATCGCTAGGGGTTGAGATAGCGAAAGCGATAGTGATCCGGCTGATCTTGATCGGTTTTTAAGCTAGGAAAAGGCTGAATAAATCCACTGAGAAAACAAGAAACGAGCAGTATCATCAGCACAGAAACCCATCTGTGAAGCGAAAACACCATTGCTGTGATCTGCATGCTGATATCACTTCGGATCAGGGGAGATCACCAAAGTGTACAGCAGTCATTGATGAGCTGGGACAGCACCTGCACCCGGTTGAACGTGACTCCGGATCGGGTCTGTAGCTAGGCCCTGAGGAAGACCCATGGTAAAATCAGCGCCAGTTTGTCTGAGGTGGACCCATCGGCATGAGAAGTCTCCGGCTGTGGCGCTGGTTGATCAGCGGGATCATGCTGCTACTTCTGGTTCTGGGGGTGTGGCTGGTGTCTCCCCTGCACGCCCAAAGTCTGGATCGCCTGAAGCAGCAACAACAGCAGTTGCAGCAGCAGATCCAGACCACTGATCAGCAACTGAATCAACTGCGTCAACAGGAGGCAGGGGCCCAGCAGCAAATGGGGACCCTGAGAAGCAACCTCGATATCACCAATACCCGGATTGCGGATACAGAGTATCGACTGCAGCAGGCCCAAAAAGCTCTGGAGAAAACCCAGCGGGAGCTGCAGGAGTTAGAGGCCAAACTGGAGCGGCAACGACTGGGGGCCTCGGCTCGCCTCCGCTATCTGCAGCGCCAGGGCTCGGAACATTGGTGGGCTCTCCTGCTCAGCAGCCAGGATCTCAACGAATTTTTTGATCGCCGCTATCAGCTCAAACTGTTACTGGAAGCCGATCGCCAGTTGATCACCGAACTCCAAAAAACAGCCCAGCAGATTCAGGAGCAGCGGATCCAGCTGGAGGCCCAGAAAAATGAAATTGCCCTGATCCTGCAGGAGTTAGCCGGGCAAAAGAATCAGCTGGAGCAGCAGATGGCCACCCAACAGATCCTGATCCAGCGCATTTCCAATCAGCGCAGTGCCTATGAAGCTGCTCAACGGCGACTGCAATCCGACTCTCAGCAGATCAGCGGGATGATTCAGCAGCTGATTGCGGCCCAGACAGCGCAACAATCCCAGAGTGGGGCTGCCATTGTCCAGGGAACAGGACGTTTGATTCCACCCGTGGGAGGTCCGATCACCAGTGAGTTTGGCTGGCGGGTGCATCCCATTTACCGAAGCCGTCGCTTTCATGCCGGGATTGACTTTGGGGTGCCTACCGGAACACCTGTGCGGGCCGCAGATCGGGGAACAGTGATTTTCGCAGGCTGGTATGGAGGCTATGGCAACACCGTCATTGTCAACCATGGCCGCGGGATTACCACCCTTTATGCCCACAACAGTCGCTTACTGGTGGGAACGGGTCAAACGGTGCAGCGGGGGCAGGGGGTGGCACTGGCAGGATCGACCGGACTCTCGACTGGCCCTCACGTCCACTTTGAAGTGAGAGTCAGTGGGCAGCCTGTGAATCCCCGCCGCTATCTCTAGTTTCTTTCCGGGTATCCCCATCCACGGCTACTTCATCAAACAGGTTGATCTCTTCGGCTGCGGATCAGGTAAAGCCAGGTATTAACAGGATCTTCTCCAGTCTGGAGGGAGGGATCAAGTAGTTTGTAACGTTCATTTACAATCGATACGCAAATCAATATGTAGTGGATGAAGGCTGAGATCTTCTCGTTAAGACACAACATATAGTGCTAGAAGAACCTGATTCGCTGCTAATAAGAATCCGGACAGAGGTCAGAGCCTAAAGCTGAGAGTTGTGATAAAGTCAAAGCAGCCAATCTCCCTCTGGACAAGGTTTCTGGCCTGGTTCCGAGTATGAAATTAAGTTACTTTTTACTGCGGCTGTTGACGTTGTTTCTATCAATTCATTCTGTTGCTACAGATGCCAGATGATTGCTTCTACGCTTCAATAAAGCCAGATTGTTTCTGAATAATCCATTGGCAAACGGCGCTTTCCCTTTCTCAAGAAACCTGACTACAGTATCTGGAAACCATGTCTGATTCCGTTCATCCTCACCTCGCCCCCTGCATTATTGATGTTGGCACCATCATCCAGAAGAAGGATATGTGTCGTCTCCTCTCTGATCTGGGCCGGGTCCGCTATCAGGATATTGTTGACAGCTGTGTCCGTCATCAGGGAGAAGGCTATGTGATGGAGGTGTTCGAGGACCCCCATGCAGCAACGCTGGTGGCCAATCAAACCCTCTATCTCAATGTCAATAGTTTTGACTATTTAACTCTGGATGCCGATCCCAGCTGCTCAGCCTCCCCAACGGTCGTTCTCGATCTGGTGCAGGAGAATCGGGTCTTGCGTCTGATTCCGCTCTCGGATCCCCTCTCCGATCGCATGCAGGTCATGCAGGAAACCCGTGCCCTGAAAGCAGCAGTGGCGGATGCCATGGCCGCAGGCTGGGATACCCCGTTCCTGGATGAAGAGGATCTTCGGCCTTAGCTTAGGTCAGTCCCCCAGGTTCCCGTTCCTGCACACTCTGAACAATGCGGGAAAGTTCATTCTTTTCATCAACCGAGATGCGGGTGGGGGAACCACTAATGATGCGTTCGTAGCCGCGGAAAGAATCGCGGATCTCAATGCCTGTGTTTTGAATCATGTATTCGCGGATGCCTTTGTCGTGCCAGGAGCCCCGCATTTTGAAAACATTCAGGGCTCGAGCCATTTCTCCGCGAATCTCCACATACTGCAGCAAAATAATCGTGTCCGTGATGGTGGAAATATGGGACTCGGTAATGGAGTGAGAGCCCATAAACTGATCAGTGGTGTTGGTGAAGAAGCCAGTAATCTCTTCCTGCTTAGCCAGACCTGTGACTCCGATCACAAACTGACGAAAGGCATTCTGGCTCACCCCCCGTGCCAGGGCCGAAAGCGAATCAATCGCCACACGGGACGGCTTGAAAGCCAGCATTTCGGACTTGATAGTTTGCAGGTGATCCTCCAGGCCTGCGGACTCTGGATAGGCACAAATAATTTTCAGTAACTTCTGCTGCTCAAACTGTTCCAGATCGATTCCCCAGGAGGAAGCATTGCGGGAGAGCTGGGCTCGCGATTCCTCGTAGGCAAACAGAATGCAGCGTTCTCCCCGTACACACCCCTCCTCCAGAAACTTACTCACCAGCGAGGTTTTTCCTGTGCCCGTAGCTCCGGTGGCCAGAATAATCGAATCCTTGAAAAATCCACCTCCACACATTTCATCCAGTTTCTGGATTCCTGAGGACACGCGCTTGTTGGAAGAGCGTTGGGTGAGCTGCATGGCTCCCAGCGGAATAATGTTCACACCTTCATAGGTGATGGTGAAGGGATACTCCCCCTTCATGTGGGTGGTGCCTCTTAATTTTAAGATTTCAATCGTGCGGCGGCGGCGCTCACCTTCAAGAATGTTGCGCAGGATCACCACATTGTCGGAGACAAACTCTTCCACACCAAAGCGGGCAATCGCCCCGTATTCCTCGGTTCGCTCCGTAGTCATGACCGTGGTAACATTCAACTGCTTGAGTCGTGCCGTCAAGCGAAACAGCTCTCGGCGAACAATTCCCGCTGGCTCATACTGTTGAAAAATAGCGGTTACCGAGTCAATTGCCACTCGTTTGGCTTTGTATTTGCGAATGTTGTACTGGATCCGTTCAATCAGGGCTGATAGATCAAAATTGCCACTAATTTCATAGCCTTCGGGTTCGGGGGAGGCATCCACCACAAACAACTTGCCCTCCGCCTGCAGCGATTGCAGGTCCCAGCCGAAACTGCGGGCATTGCGACTGATATCTTCGGGAGACTCTTCAAAGGTAACCAGAATCCCAGGTTCCTGAAACTGCATCAGGCCGTTATAGAGAAACTGTAAGGCAAACAGGGTTTTGCCCGTGCCAGAGGTGCCACTCACCAACGTGGAGCGTCCCAAGGGTAGACCCCCGTTGCTGATCTCGTCAAAACCCTCTATGGCCGTGGGAATCTTCTGAATACCCACAACTGGAACCTGAAGACTCTGGCCGACAATGGATGTTTCACTGAGATCGACGGGAGAATCTTGCTGAGAGTTATGGTTTGGGGGAGGGTTACTGGGTGTCACCATGGTCAGGGAGAGTCCTCCAGATCGTGGAGTATGCCTTGTTGCAGGTCTTCATACATCAGGTCGAGCCCAATCAGTACTTTCTCACGATTTGAGAGATCGCCGATGATTTTGCGGACGGGGGGCGGCAGGATCTTGGTCAGGGTGGGAGTCGCTAAAATTTTATCCTCTTCTGCCAGTTGGGGGTTCTCCAGGACATCGATAACTTTTAAGCTATAGACACCCTGAAAGTCTTTTTCCAGAATATCCTGCAGGACCCGGATCGCTCGCGTGGAGTTGGGGGTATTCCCCGCCACGTAGAGTTTCAGAACATAGGCTTTACGATTCGAGACCATCTTGACTGACCCCTTACTGCTCTCGTGGAATGGAGCGGCGATACATTTCGCTCAGGTGGGCGATCACATCAATCAGGGTGATGCGATAGTCCAGCAGGATTTCTTCACTGCGCCCCTCTAGCTTAAGCTGTTTGGCAAAATCATCCATGAGGCTCATGTGCAGCTCTAATACTTGAGAGGCTCCAATATCGGCAAAAAAGCCAGTGCCACAAACTCGTCAATCCGCGCATTGGCAGTGCGGGGGGACTGAAAGTATTCCAGGACGATGGCCTGATAGAGTCCGCGTAGGCGGCGGCGCATCGCCTGTTGTGCTTCTCCCGAAAGATTGCGGAAGAATCGATCGGGATCTCGGTGATAGTACACCCCCATGTACCCCAGTCGTTCCCGCAGTTTCTCCGCCAGCCGCTGCTGCTGGCTATGAACTCGTTCCGACAGGGAGCGCATCAGTTGCTGGCCTTCACCCTCCGGCAAGCCACAGGTGGGCGACAATTGCAGGAACAGCGCGATCGCCCGATCCACCAGGCTGGGAAGATTCAGCAGCGTTGTCTCCCCATCGCGCAGGGTGTCTGTGATCTGGGCCGGATCCACCTGCTGCACCAGGGAGGCGTTGTGGTAGAAGAACCGTTCATGTTTGAGCAATGCCTGGATCCGGGAGTGAGAAGACGTTGGCCCTGACTCCACAATGATCAGCACGGTTGGTAGCAGGACGCCACACTCACAAAGATGCAACGCAATCGACTCCAGCTCCTCGAATAGGTCTACAGCGGAGAGAAATATAAGACAATCCAGTCCCTCGTGGTCTTTCTGCAGATACGTGACAAAGTGATCGATCTGGTAAAAGGGATGGATCACAAAACGTGCTCGTGGGAGTACCCGCTCCAGAGTCTGGAGATCGAGAGGGATCTGGGTAGAGGGATCCCAGACCCACAGCAACCCCAATTGCAGAAGTTTTTTTGCAGTCAAATCAGCACTGTTCATTCCGCCCCGATCCCTCCCCTCAGGAGCGGCCCGTACTTTTCAAGCTACAACATGCCGCCGCAGAAGCGAGATCTCCTCCACAGAGATTTAAGCTTGCTGTGTTGCAGCGTTCTGGAGCGCGGCAGGGGGGAGAAGAGTCTGCAATCCAAGCAGGGATATCGCTAGAGTACAATTTTATAGATCCGCTTGAGGTTGGTAATGGCTCAATCTGCTGAACAGCCTGCTACGTTATCCCTGGAGCCCTGCCACACCCAAACTGCATCCGAGATTGCCACGCAGCTTCATACGGACCCGGAGCAGGGACTGTCTTCAGAGGAAGTCAAAAAGCGTCAGGACCAGTATGGCCGCAATGAGCTGATCACCACAAGTGGCCGCAGTTCATGGGAAGTGCTGCTGGACCAATTTACCAATGTCATGCTCCTGATGTTGCTGGGGGTGGCGGTGGTGTCAGCCTATCTGGATCTAACGGATGGCAACTTTCCTAAGGATGCGATTGCCATTCTGGCGATTGTGGCCCTGAATGGACTGCTGGGTTACCTGCAGGAAAGCCGTGCCGAGAAAGCCCTCATGGCCCTGAAAAAACTCTCTTCCCCGATGGTGCGGGTGCGCCGCAATGGCAGCTTGGATGAGATCGCAGCGACTGAGCTGGTGCCGGGGGATGTGATCTTGCTGGAATCGGGAGTGCAGATCCCTGCTGATGGCCGTCTGTGGGAGGCTGTCAATCTGCAGGTCCGGGAAGCCGCTCTGACGGGGGAAGCCATGCCCGTGTCCAAACAGGCTCAGGGCACCCTGGCCCCCGATACTCCCCTGGGGGATCGCAGCAACATGGTGTTTCAGGGCACAGAGGTGGTGCAGGGCCGCGGGAAGGTCATGATTACCAGCATCGGCATGGCCACAGAACTGGGCAAAGTGGCCTCGCTGCTGGAGTCGGTGGAGAACGAAGCCACTCCCCTGCAGAAACGTATGGATCAGCTGGGGAATGTGCTGGTTTCTGGGGCCCTGGCCCTGGTGGTCGTGGTGGTGGTGCTGGGTATCATTCGCACTGGAGATTTCAGTAATTTTCGGGATCTGCTGGTGGTGTCCTTGAGTATGGCGGTGGCGGTGGTCCCGGAGGGATTACCTGCGGTGATCACCGTAACCCTGGCGATTGGGACCCAGCGGATGGTGCATCGGCAGGCCCTGATCCGGCGTTTGCCAGCTGTAGAGACCCTGGGATCGGTGACCACGATCTGCTCCGATAAAACCGGCACCCTGACGGAAAACAAGATGGTGGTGACGGCAGTGGAAACGGCCCAGGCCCACTACTCAGTCACGGGCATGGGGTATGTCCCTGAGGGGGAGTTCTATTGTCAGGGACAACGGGTGGATCCGACTCAATGTATCGACCTGGCCACCATACTTCTGGCAGGTGTAGTTTGCAATGACGCCATCCTGCAGCAGGGGCAGCTGGAGCAGCCTCAAGCCGATCAGACCAACGCTAAACCCCTGGTCTGGACGATCCTGGGAGATCCAACCGAGGGCGCTCTGCTCACCCTGGGGGGAAAGGCTAATCTCTTTAAATCCGAACTGGAGCCGCAGCTGTGTCGCCGTACTGAGTTGCCCTTTTCCTCGGAGCGCAAACGGATGACGGTGGTGGTGCAGCCGACCGCCCAGGGATCTTCACTAGCTCAGGATCTGCAACTCCTTTCCGGACCTTACCTGGTGTTCTGTAAGGGATCGCCGGAGCTAATTTTGGAATTGTGCAACCGCATTCAGGTAGGAGATACCGTCCGCCCCTTAGAGCCCGAGCACAGCCAGGAGATTCTCAAAGCCAATGAAGCCATGGCAGGTCAGGGGATCCGGGTGCTGGGGCTGGCCACCGCGGAAGTGGAAACCCTGCCGCCCCCAGAATCTCTGGAAAAGCTGGAGCAGGATTTAATTTGGCTGGGGCTGGTGGGGATGCGAGATGCACCACGGTCCGAGGCCAAGAGTGCGGTAGAAGAATGTAAACAAGCTGGCATCCGAACGATGATGATCACCGGCGACCACCGTCTTACTGCCCGGGCCGTGGCCCGAGATCTGGGGATTGCTCAGGACCAGGATCAGGTGATGGAAGGGCGGGAACTGGCCAAGCTGGGGAGGGATCAACTGGCGGATGTGGTCCAGCGGGTCAATGTCTATGCGCGGGTGGCTCCGGAGCATAAGCTCTGGATCGTGCAGGCTCTGCAAAAACAGAATCAATTTGTTGCCATGACGGGGGATGGAGTCAATGATGCTCCAGCCCTGAAACAGGCCAATATTGGGGTAGCCATGGGGATCACGGGCACAGATGTCAGTAAAGAAGCCAGTGATATGGTTCTGCTCAACGACAACTTTGCCACCATCGTGGCGGCCATTGAAGAGGGCCGGATCGTCTACAGCAATATCCGCCGCTTCATTAAATACATTTTGGGCAGCAATATTGGGGAGGTCCTGACCATTGCCGCAGCCCCATTGCTGGGCATTGGCGATGTGCCGTTGACACCGCTGCAGATCCTGTGGATGAACCTGGTGACGGATGGCTTACCCGCTCTGGCCCTGGCCCTGGAGCCTGCGGAAGAAGGGGTGATGCATCGTCCTCCCGTGAATCCGAGTGAGAGCATTTTTGCCCGCGGTATGGGGGCCTACATGGTCCGGACCGGGATTATTTTGCCTTGATTACCATCGCGATGATGGTGACGATCTGGCCTGAATTCTCCCACTGGAAAACCATGATTTTTACCACCCTCTGCATTGCCCAGATGGGTCATGCCCTGGCAGTGCGGTCCAATACTAAGCTGATCGCCGAGATGCCGATCTTCACCAATCCCTACCTTTACTGGGCCGTAGGACTGACCACCCTCCTGCAACTGGCTCTGATCTATGTGCCAGTGCTACGCCAGTTTTTTGGCACCGAAGTTCTCACCTGGCAGGAACTGCTCATCTGTCTGGGGTTTAGTTCTCTGGTCATGCTTTGGGTCGAAGGGGAGAAACTGTTCCTCCGGATCTTCTTCCCCAAGCGTCTGATCCACAACATCTGAGACTCCCGAGCAGTGGCAACTGCATGTTGACGTATTCAGTCGCTGCCAACATCGGATAGTATTGGCCTGACTCTCCAATTCTGATACGTTGCTGAACAACCGTGTGAGTGGGATAAGCATCTATGGCTGAGCAAGTCTGGCATTTTTCCTCCCTGGCTATGGTGCTGGGATGTCATCTCCTGGTGGGGGCTGCAGGTCCAGCCCAGGCGGCACCGGAGGCTCCTGCTCAACTGCTGGCTCAGCTTCCTTTGGCAATCCTGAGCAGACTGCACCCGCGCCTGCTGAAGCGGCACCCTCAGATCCTGCAGCGACACCTGAGGGACCCGAAGGCACCATTGATCTAAGGACAGGGAGTGAATCTCCAGCCACGGAATCGGACACAGGCGCCGCTGCCCCCGCTGGCGAGCCGGAGGTGTTGGTGGCAGAGGTGCTGGTGATGGGGACTGAGAACCAGGATCTGGTGGATGAAGTCTATGGTGCCATCACGACTGAAGCGGGAGAAGTCACCACTCGCTCGCAACTGCAGGCAGATATCAATGCGGTTTTTGCCACTGGTTTTTTTGCCGATGTCAAAGCCACGCCCTCGGATACCGATCTGGGGGTGCGAGTCACCTTTGAGGTGCAGCCCAACCCAGTCTTGCAGGCAGTGCAGACCGAGGGGGCTACGGTATTGCCACCGGAGATCCTGACTGAGGTTTTTGCCGATCAGCAGAACGCGGTGCTCAACTTTGGAGACCTCCAGGCAGGGGTGCAGCAGGTAGAAGCCTGGTACACCGACAACGGCTACGTGCTGGCCAAGGTGACGGATGTGCGCTCCTCTGAGGATGGGACTGTGACGCTGGAGGTGGTGGAAGGAACCATCGAAGATGTGCAGGTGCAGGGCAATGATCGCACCCGCGACTTTATCATCACCCGTGAAATTCAATCTCAGGGGGGTGAGATCTTCAACCGTAACATGGTGCAACAGGACATTGAGAAGGTTTTCAATCTCAATCTTTTTCAGGATGTCAATGTCTCCCTCGATCCCGGTTCCGACCCAGAGCAGGTGGTGGTGGTCTTTAACGTCGAGGAACGCCGCACCGGATCCCTGGGAGCAACAGCTGGGGTGAGTTCTGCCTCTGGTGTCTTTGGAGGGGTGAACCTCTCAGAACAAAATCTCGGCGGCAATAACCAGAGTGCCAGCTTCAATATTCAGGTGGGTACGAATGAAACCCTCTTTGATCTGGACTTCACCGATCCACGTATTGCCAACATGGATGTCCCCACTTCTTACAACATCAATCTTTCCAACCGCCAATCCAGCAGCTTTGTTTTTGATGAGGGATTTTCTGGCCCCGGAGGAGAATCGATCCGCATTACTCGTTTGGGAGGTGGAACCACCTTCTCTCGACCGATTGGCAACCAGTGGCGAGCCAGCCTGGGGGTAGAGCAGCAGTTTGTGGAAGCACGGGATGGCGATGGCAATCAGCTGCTTTTTGACTCGCTGGGCAACCCCATTTCCTTCAGTGATGGCGGCCAGGATAGCTACACAAATCTGCGCTTTGGTGTGGTGCGGGACACCCGTAACAATCAGTTGCTACCGACACAGGGATCGGTGTTACGAGCCTCCACAACTCAATCGGTGCCTTTGCTGGAGAACAGTCTGACCGCCAACCGCCTGCAAGCCAGTTACAGCACCTTCATTCCCGTGGATCTGCTGCGTCCTGGGAATGGCACTCAGGAGGTGCTGGCCTTTGATCTGCGGGCAGGATCGGTGGTAGGAGATCTGGCGCCCTACGATGCCTTTACCCTTGGGGGGGGCAACAGTGTGCGGGGATTCTTTGAAGGGAATGTGGGCAGTGGCCGCAGTTTTGCCCAGGCAACAGCAGAGTTGCGCTTTCCGCTCTTTAACCCGGTCGGCGGCGTATTGTTTGTGGATTACGGCAGCGATCTGGGGTCGGGAAGTGGAGTGGCCGGGAATCCTGCCGGGGTCAGGGCAAACCGGGTAGCGCTGTAGGCATCGGGGCGGGTGTACGGATCCAGTCGCCTCTAGGACCCCTTCGCATTGACTACGGCATTGGCCAGGGGGGGGTGATCCACAGCTCCACTTTGGGATTGGGGAAAAGTTCTAGCCTCTCTCCAGCCGCGATTACAGATTTAGCCACCCCCTGCACAACTTCCGGGCGAGTGGTGCATTCATTAAGCTTGATCGGACGGCGGGAATCTCGGTTAAGATCAAGGGATAGGGATCACACCCTGCATTCGGTTGCAACCCAACCACCTCTCGGGGGCGTAACGGTTTCGACGGGATGATGAAACAGGGTTTCTGATACAGGTCGGGACTGAGCTAATCCCGTTAAAACTGGCTCAGCACATGTAAGTGCGAACAACATCGTTCCTTTCGCTCGCAAGCAAGCTGTCCTAGCTGCTTAAAAACTCAATATTTGAGTGCGAGTACTGTTTAGTGACCCCATTAAGCTAAGCGGTTAACCCCAATGGGTGCAGCAGGATCCGTCATGAGGTCGTGGATCTTGCCTAAGACTCAGACCTCGTCGCCTGTCACTGGGCGTATCAGTGAATATCTGTCTGGGAGACAACCAGACTAAACCTGTGAATGAGGGAGCTCTTAGTAATCAGGTCCGGACAGGGGTTCGACTCCCCTCGCCTCCATCCTGCCCATGGATGATCACGATGACTGTATTGATCCACAGCGGTTTGATCAGTTTTTTGCTTGTAGCAATCTATTTACTTTTGATTCCGATTGGGGGTGCTCGCTCGGCTCAGGCAGCTGTGATGCTTGCTCCGGCTCAATCCATGGTGGCAACTTCGAACCCTTCCAGATCTGAGACTTATCCAGACACCCAAGCCGCGATTCAAGTATGGCAGCAACGCATTCAAAGAAGCCCCCGCAGTTACCTGAGCTATTTACAATTAGGCCAGGCCTATCTGCGGCGAGCCCGAGAAACGGGGGATGTGTCTTACTATGTCAAAGCTGAGGCAGCAGTGCGCCAGGCCGCGGATATTAATCCTAGATATCCCAACATTCAACCTTTGCTGGCTCAAATTCTCTATTCACTCCACGAGTTTAAGGAAGCATTAGCGATCGCTCAATCATTAGAAGACTCAGGATCGCAAAGAGCTCTGGCCACATTAGGTGATGTTTATCAAGCCTTGGGCCGCTACCAGGAAGCTGAGACCACCTATCAAACACTGGCCCAGATGAAAGAGAGTGCCTCGCTGTATAGCCGTCAAGCTGCCCTCAAAGAAGCCACGGGAGATTTTGATCAAGCTCTACACTTAATGGAAAAGGCCACCGCAAGCGCCTACAGTGAGGGCTACTACGGAGAAAGTTTAGCCTGGCATGAATTTCAGTTGGGTGAGCTTTACTGGAAAGCTGCCAGATTCACCGCCTCAGAAACCCATTTTAAAAAGGCGTTAGCAATCTATCCCGACTACTATCTGGCTTTGGCTGGTCTGGGCCGCATTGCCGCCGCCCGTGGGCAAAGTAATCTGGCCATTGACTATCTGACCCAAGCCACTGATCAAATTCCCCAGCCTGACTTACTGGCTACGCTGGGCGATCTCTTTGCGATTAGGGGTCAGGAGGAGCAAGCCGAGAAGTACTACAGCACCGTGGAATTTATTGGTCACTTAGCCAAGATCAACCAGCAAGTTTACAACCGCCAGCTTGTCATGTTTTACGCTGATCATGATCGCAACGTAGATCAAGCCGTTACCCTGGCAGAACGAGAGCTTCAAGATCGTCAAGATCTGCTGGGATGGGATGCTGCCGCCTGGGCTTATTTCAAACATGGGCAGCTGGATCTGGCGCAAGCCGCGATGGAGCATGCCTTGGAGCTACACCCCCACAACGCCATGATCTATTATCATGCAGGCTTGATTGCCCGCGATCACGGTCAAAGCCAACTGGCTCAACAGCAATTAGCGCACGCCCTCGATCTGCATCCTGCCTTTGATCCTTTGCAAGCCCCCCGAGCTCAGCAGGCACTGAAAGCACTCCAAAGCGAAGAAGAGGCTGAATCCTAGCCTTGGTGGGAGCTGATCAACCCTTCATTTCCTCCAACCCGATCACATACTTGGACCACTCGCGGTGGGTGCCGCTTTTGACGAGTTTCGAGATCTCAAAGTAAAGACTGCTGTGGGGACGGCGAGGCTGGCGCAGCAAGGGCATCCCGGCTTCCTTAGGGGTACGATTTCCTTTCTTGACATTGCAACGAACACAGGCACTGACCACATTTTCCCAGGTGTCTCCCCCCCCTCGCGAGCGCGGAACCACATGATCAATGGTCATATCTTCGCCGCTACACCCGCAGTACTGGCAGCCGTGACCATCCCGATACAGGACATTGCGGCGAGTTAAGGGAATTTCTTTGTAGGGAACATTCACATAATGGCGCAGCCGGATCACGGTCGGTAAGGGGAAGTTATTGTAAACCACCCGACCATTGTGCTCCACTTGTTCTGCCTTCTCTTTAAGTAATAAGACAATCGCTCGTCGCCAACT
This sequence comes from Synechococcaceae cyanobacterium SM2_3_1, assembly GCA_012030715.1. Taxonomy (GTDB): domain Bacteria; phylum Cyanobacteriota; class Cyanobacteriia; order Thermostichales; family Thermostichaceae; genus JAAUUJ01. The sequence continues at coordinate 24,365 of JAAUUJ010000021.1, forward strand.
GGTAATGTTAAGCGGTTCATAGGAGGCGTTAAGGACCAGAACTCTACTCATTGCATACTGTTGCTTAAGAAAGAGTAACCGCCCAAGGGTTATGCAGATAGTAGCACAAGCTTTTTGGGGATTCCCCGCCCCACTTACTTAATCTGGGAGGGCACCATTAAGGGACAGGACCCCACCCCGCTGGCCATAATAGACAGGGAAGAAGCCATGATCTTCTCCTGCCTGCTCCGAGATCCAGCCTTAAGTCCATGACACCGACCCGAGTTCTTGCTGTTGAGCAACAGATCAATATGGTCCTGCGATTCTACGGAACTCTGCAGCGGCATGGGCTGGATCAAGAAAGTCTGGAGCTTTTCCGGGAGGGGCGATTTGCGGTTTATAAACTTACGTCAGATCAGGATCAGCGCTCTGTATTCGGAATCGCTCAGGATCACAGAGATATGTTTCTCTCGGGGGATGCTTTCAACCAGAAATATGTGGCTGGAGAGTGGGAAATGTGGCTCTATACGAAGGCCCAGGCGGCCAGCACATTGATGGGCAATCGCTCCTAGCCTATGTGTACCCGCCGCTCAAACTCTTTGCGAGATGCTTCCATCAAATTGAGCACCTGAGGATAAAGATCTGCATACTCCTCTCTCAACCAGGCCGTAAGTCTTGCCATTTGGGCACTACATAGATCAAGATCCGCCTCAAAGATCAGGGCCGCCGCCATAGGGTGTGCCGATTCCGAGGTGGGCATGACGGAAGCCATTCTTGCTTCGCAGGTCAAGCTGATAGATCTGTCACCCTCATTCTGTCAGGATGCAAAGGGACTGATCTCGATAAGATGAGGGTATCTTTGTTCAACAGTTGCCATGCTCACCATCGCCCTGGCGAAGGGTGCCCTGCTGCCCGATGCCATTGCCCTGTTTCAGCAGGTGGGAATTAACTTCAGCCAGTTGCTTGACCCCAGCAACCGTCTGTTGCGGATTCAGTCTCCCACCAGTCCCGATGGCAAAACCTACGAGGCATTGCTAGTCCGTACTCATGATGTGCCGGTGTACGTCGAGTATGGGCAGGCCCAGCTGGGTATAGTGGGCTACGATGTTCTGCGGGAAAAATGGGCTACCCAGCGGCGGTCCACAGTGGCGCAACTTCTGGATATGAAGTTCGGTTTCTGTCGGATGTCGCTGGCGGTGAAGCAGGCCAGTCCTTACAGCTGTGCCCTGGATCTCCCCCCTTACGCTCGTGTGGCTTCCAAGTTTGTCGGCTGTGCCCATGAGTTTTTTAATCAGCTGAATTTGCCCGTGGAGCTAATCTCTCTCTATGGGTCTGTGGAACTGGCCCCAATTACAGGCATGGCTGACGCCATCGTGGATCTGGTTGCCACCGGACGTACACTGCGGGAAAACGGACTGGTGGAGCGGGACTGCCTGTTTGAGAGCACTGCACGGTTAATCGCTCACCCCATCAGCTACCGCCTGAATCAAGATCAGATGAGCAGCCTGGTGCATCGATTGCGGGAGGTGATCAGTTTGAGCTTGCCGGAACGGGATGTGGTTTTGGCGTGATTCGAGAGGAGGGAACAGAATTCCGTACAATGGATAGCAGCGATTCCCTCACCGTTTTTTAAGTATTCCTGCGGTGCTTCGACCTGCCCCCCTCCTTTTTATACGGTTGTGATGACACTCAGATTTATGCGAGGTTCAACCATGTGGTATCGATCCCTTTTGATAGTGCTGAGCGCCTGTCTGCTCAGTCTGGCAACCCTGGTCCTACCAGCTGCTGCCGCCAAAGGTCCCCTGACCTATGATCAAATTCGCAATACTGGCCAGGCCGGACTCTGCCCCACTGTTGCCGATAATGCTGCCCGTGGTCGGATTGAAGTGCCTGCGGATGGCGTGATCCAGCTAACCGAGGTTTGCTTCCAACCCGTCCAGATTGAGGTGGAAGAAGAAAAGCGGAGTGGGGAAAAAGAATTCATGAAGGCTAAGCCGATCATGCTCTACGCCGCCACGATCGGGCCAGTGAAAGCCGAAGTTCGCCCTGCCGATGGTCACCTCAAATTTCAGGTAATGGATGGTCTGGCCTCGCAGCCCGTGACGGTGCAGATGCCTCGCCGCGAACTGGTGCCCCTTCTCTTCAGTGTCAAAAAACTAACGGCTCAGGCTCAGGACTCTGAGATGGCCATTACCTCTTCGACGGACTTTGAGGGAGATTACCTGGTGCCAGGCTATCGCTCCAGCCTGTTCCTGGATCCACGTGGACGGGGAACTGCCACCGGTTACGACTCAGCCGTCGGACTGCAGGCCTCTGCCGATGAGTTTGAAGCTAGCCGGAAAACCGATGAGCTCTTTAGTGGACAGATGTCTCTGCGGATCGCTCGGATTGATACCTCCACAGGTGAGATTGCGGGCTCATTCGTTAGCGAACAACCCTCCAGTGATGAGCAGGGCACCATGGAAGTTCGCAATGTGCGGATCCAGGGCCTTTTTTATGCTCGCCTTGCTTGATCCTCGGGTACCGAATTGAGAATAATCCTTCAGAACTCGCTCTTGGGGCGGGTTTTTTGGGGGATTGTGGGTCTTGGGCATCCCGCCTGGAGATGATCTAGAATCTGGAAGGTTCAGGAGCCTGTATGCATCGTTTCCCTTGCCCTCCCCCATCCCTCCCTGTGCTCTGGATGCGCCGGACTCTCCTGATCCTGTTCGCTACCCTCTTCTGTCTGAGTGCCCAACCTGGTGTTGCCCGCACGGTCGAAACCTCTCCAGAATCTTTAATCGGTCCGTATCTGGATCAGGCGGTGGCTCGGGTTAGCGATTTTGAACTCGAAAATGGACTGCAGTTTCTCGTCTTTGAGCGTCATCAGGCCCCGGTGATCTCCTTTATTACTTATGTGGATGTGGGGGGAGCCAATGAGGCGGAGGGCAAGACCGGAACTGCCCATTTCCTGGAGCATCTGGCCTTTAAAGGCACCTCCCGCCTTGGTACCCGCGATTACGAAGCAGAAAAAAAAGTGCTGCAGCAGTTGGAGCAGGTGTTTGAGCAGTTGCTGCAGGCCCGCTCTCAGGGACGTGAAGAGGATGTGCAACGTTACCAACAACAGGTTCAGGACCTCCGTCAACAGGCCAGTCAATATGTAGTGCAGAACGAATTTGGTCAGATCGTCGAACAGGCAGGAGGGGTCGGGTTAAATGCTTTTACCAGCATGGACGCCACTGTCTATTCCTATAACTTCCCCTCCAACAAGCTGGAGCTGTGGATGTCCCTGGAATCAGAGCGGTTCCTCGATCCCGTATTTCGTGAATTCTACGAAGAGCGGGAGGTAATCCTGGAGGAACGGCGGGCACGAGTGGATAACTCCCCGATTGGGCAGATGATTGAGGCCATGCAGGCCACCGCGTTTCAGGTGCATCCCTATCGTCGGCCTGTGATTGGGTATCCCGAGGATCTGACCACCCTCACCCCCAGCGATGTGCGCACCTTTTTCGACACCTATTACATTCCCACCAGGATGATCATGGCCATTGTGGGGGATGTGAATCCGCAGGAGGTCCAGCGTCTAGCGCAGGTGTATTTTGGTCGCTATACCGTTCAGTCTGCCCCCCCACCCCTGGAGGTGCAGGAACCTCCCCAGCAGCAGCCCCGTGAAGTGGAACGACAGCTACAGACGCAGCCCTGGTATCTGGAGGCTTACCATGCCCCTGCCATCACCGATCCAGATTATATGGTGCATGAAATCCTGGCGGGGATCCTGACCTCTGGGAGAACCTCACGGCTGTATCAGTCTCTGGTGCAGACCCAGCTGGCGTTAACGGTGGAAGGGTTTAGTGGCTTCCCTGGAGATACGTATCCCAATCTGCTCTTGTTTTATGCCCTCACCGCTCCTGGTCATGAGCTGCAGGAGGTGGAAACTGTGCTGCACCAGGAGATCGAACGGCTGCAGAAAGAACCTGTGACGGTAGCGGAGCTGGACCGCGTGAAAACCCAGATCCAGGTGAGTACGCTGCAATCCCTGGCCTCTAATCAGGGGTTAGCCCAGTCTTTAGCCACCTATGCCGCCAAAACGGGTAACTGGCGCAACCTGTTTCTGCAACTGGATCAGCTGGCCCAGATTACTCCTGCCGAAGTGCAACGGGTCGCCCAGGAAACGTTACAACCCCAAAACCGCACGATTGGACGGTTGTTGACGCAGGAGGAAACACCATGATGGGTTTTACCCAACCCTCGCGACGGTTGCTATCGAGAGGCTTACGCTCACTGCTAGCCCTGGGAATCCTGCTGCTCAGCCTGATCTGGTGGGGATGGCCAGCTCTGGGAGCCAAACCCAAACACTACAGCGAATTGCAGTTTCCGCCTCTGGCTGAGATTCACCTTCCCCCCTACGAGCGCTACCAGATGGACAATGGGCTGGTGGTGTTCCTGATGGAGGATCATGAATTGCCACTGGTGCGGGGCACCTTCATCTTTCCCAGTGGGTCGCGCTTGGAGCCTGCAGATCAGGTGGGACTGGCGGATATGACCGGATCAGCGATGCGGCTGGGCGGAACCCGCAGCCATCCTCCGGAAGAGCTGAACCGCATTTTAGAGCAACAGGGTGCTGCCATTGAAAGCGGCATTGAAACCACCGCCGGAATTGTGAGTTTTCGTTCCCTCAGTCCCACTCTGGAAGATGTGCTGGATTTATTCGCAGAAGTGTTGCAGGAACCCGCTTTTGCGCCTGAACAGGTGGAGGTGATCCGATCCCAACTTCAGGGCCAGATTGCCCGTCGTAATGATCAGCCTGGGTCCATTGCCTCGCGAGAATTTAACAACCTCATTTACGGAGAGGACAGCCCCTACGCTCGCACCCCAGAATATGCCACGCTGGCTCGCATTGACCGTGAGCATGTGATCGACTTTTACCAGCAGAGCTGTCAGCCTCAGGGGGCGTTGCTGGGTATCTTGGGGGACTTTGATCCCGCTCAGGTGAAGACCTGGCTGCAGGCCAGTCTGGGAGATTGGCAGGGGACCTCTGTAGGGGTGGATCAGCCCGATGCCACGCTGACGGAACTGGAGCAGGCCCATCAGGGAGGAGTCTACCTGGTGGATCAGCCTCAACTCACCCAGAGCACCGTGTACCTGGGTCATCTGGACGGTCAGATCAATAGCCCCGACTATCCGGCTCTGCAGGTGATGAACAATGTCTTGAATGGCTTTGGGGGCCGGTTATTTCGTGAGGTGCGTTCACGGCAGGGACTGGCCTATACGGTTTTTGCCAGCTGGAGACCTAATTATGACTATCCGGGGGTCTTCATTGCCGGGGGACAAACGCAATCCAGCACGACCCTGGCATTCATTGAATCGGTGCAGGCAGAGATCAACCGCATTCGCGAACAGCCCATTACTCAAGACGAGCTGCAGTATGCCAAGGACTCCAGTTTGAATGGTTTTGTCTTTAATTTCGAAAATACGCGCCAGATCCTGAATCGTCTGCTGCGCTATGAATATTACGGCTATCCCCAGGATTTTATTGAGCAGTTTCGCCAGCAACTGGAAGCCGTGACGATTGAGGATGTACAAGCGGTTGCCCAAACCTACCTGCAGCCAAACGCCCTGGTTACCCTGGTGGTGGGAGCCCGCTCTCAGATCCACCCCCCCTAACGGATCTAGATCCAGAGGTCCAGGAGTTGGATGTGACGATCCCTCCCCCGGTTTAAGCCATGCCTCAGGCTCGGTCTATCCTGCCGCAACCCCTCTATCCCTGGGTGAGACGGGGATTGCAACACCTCTTTCCGGACTGTCTCTGGACTTTACCGGATCAGGAAAAGGGGGTGGCTCTTACCTTTGATGATGGTCCTCATCCTGAGTACACCCCGGCCTTATTAGAGGTGCTGGATCAGTTCCAGATCAAAGCCACCTTCTTTCTGCTGGGGGAAAGGGTGCAACGCTGGCCAGAGGTAGTGGAACAGATTGCGCAGGCGGGGCATCAATTGGGGATCCATGGCTGGCACCATCGTTCCTTTCCGCAGCTAACTGCGGTGGACCTACGTCAAAGTCTGCAACGGACCCAGGCACTGCTGATGCAGATCGGGGGGCAATCCCAGGACCACTACCAACTGGTGCGTCCCCCCAATGGTCTGTTTCTTCCCCAAACCCTCGTCCATCTGAGGCAGTGGGGTTACCAACCCGTGATGTGGAGCATTGTGCCTGAAGATTGGCTGCAGCCTCCCCCCCAGGAGGTGATCCGTCGCATCAGAGCGCAACTATTTCCTGGGGCATTGATTGTGTTACACGATGGGGTACACGGGGGCAGTCAGGTGGCAGAGACGGTGAGCGATCTGCTGCCCTCTTTACTGGCGCAGGGGTTTCAATTTCTCCCCTTGGCTTCATCTCCGGAGTGCTTTTGTCGATAGCTAAACTGTCCGTGAATATTCACGCCATAGGGCACCAGGTAGGTGATCCCTGCGGAGAACCAGCGTTGCCTGGTCATATTGCCCTGAGCTAAAGCCGCCCCATGATTGATCAGAAGGAGCACCGTGCCCACGAGCACCGCAACTCTGGCAGCAGTGGGAGCTAAGGCGGGATCTATCAGGCAGCGACAATAGGCTTGCACAGTCCGCATCAGATCTGATTGAAAGCTTCCAGGATTTTATCTCCGATCGCACGACACCCCACCTGGGTCATGCCTGCCGACATGATATCTGCGGTCCGATACCCCTGCTCCAGGACGTTTTCAACAGCCGTTTCAATCTGGGAAGCCGCCTGAGGTTGATCCAGGGAATAGCGGAGCATCATGGCCCCAGACAACACCTGGGCAATGGGATTGGCTTTGTCCTGGCCAGCAATATCGGGGGCCGATCCATGCACAGGTTCATACACCCCAGGACCCGAGGCTCCCAGGGAAGCAGAGGGGAGCATCCCAATGGATCCGGTGAGCATGGCTGCCTCATCCGAAAGAATGTCACCAAACAGATTTCCTGTTACCAGCACGTCAAACTGCCTGGGCCAGCGGATCAGCTGCATGGCAGCATTGTCCACGTACATATGGGAAAGCTCCACCTCTGGATATTCAGCTCCGATGGCTGTGATCCTTTGCCGCCATACCTGCGAGACTTCCAGAACGTTAGCCTTATCCACAGAACAGACCTTTTTGGAGCGTTTACCAGCCAGATCAAAGGCAACATGAGCAATCCGATCCACTTCAGCCTCGGTGTAGGCCATGGTGTTCACCCCCCGCTGCGCCCCATTCGCATCACTAAAGATCCCTTTCGGCTGACCAAAGTAGATTCCCCCGGTCAGTTCTCGCACCACCATCAGATCAATGTCCTGGACCACCTCCGGTTTCAGGGATGAGGCCTGGATCAGTTGGGGAAAGAGCTTCACAGGTCGCAGGTTAGCAAATAATTCCAGCCCCGAGCGCAACCCAAGTAAAGCCCGTTCGGGCCGCTGATCACTGGGGAGAGAATCGTAGCGAAAATCCCCTACGCAGGCCAGATACACCGCAGCACAATTTTTGGCCAGGGTCAGGGTCTCTGACGGCAGAGGTTGACCAGTCTCCTCAATCGCAACGCCTCCAGCCAGAGCAGACTGCCACTGGATCTGAAATCCAAATTTTCTGGCTGCCGCTTCCAGTACCTCCATGCCCACACGCATGATCTCAGGACCAATCCCATCACCAGAAATCACGGTGATCTTATGGGAGGAGGAAGAGGCAACCATAGTCAGGACAGATAAAAGAGCATTGTCGATTATCGCATCCAGAGGATCGTGATGCGGAAGTTAGTCTTCCACAGCCTCGCTCACTCCATAAAAACTGGGAGGCGCTTTCTCTTCCCCGTTTTCGATCACGTAGGCCAGCTCAGGGGCCAGATCGGATTCCATTTCTTCTAATTGGGCCAGATCCGCTTCGGCTTGCTCCAGATTGTCCATTTGCACATGCAATGCACCCCGATACATGTAGGCTTCGGCAAGATCGGGCTTGAGGCTGATGGCGCGGTTGTAGTGTTCCAGAGCCTGCTCAAAGTTTTCGGGATCTTGTTTGCGCAGCACATAGCCGAGGTTATTGTGGGCTTCGGCAAACTCATCGTTGATCTCCAGGGCCGCTGCAAACTTATCCTGGGCCTCGGCAAAGCGTAACCGCCGCAGGAGGGTCACCCCCTCGTTGTACAGTTTGACTTCAGCAGGCAGTTGAGCCTCAGCGGGTTCTGCCGGAGCTTCTTTGGGCTTACTTGGAGCTGCTACGGTAGCCACCGGAATCGTACTGATCCCGATCATGACTAGAGCTGCGTAAAGCGTACGCATATCGGATCCCTCCTGCGCAAAATGAGGATGTTCTTCGATGAATTTAACATGGCTTCATCTTGAGTCTGTGTGGCACCATGAACCATTGATTTTTCTAGATGACCAGCATGCAACTCAGGGATGAGGAGGGGTAGAACTGAAAGGGGGAGCGGAATTGCGAAAGATCAGGGTATAGATCTCAGTGGGCATTTCGATGCCTGCTTCCTGGAGAGATTCTTTGATGGCACGAGTTACGGCTGAGGTAATGGTCAAAAACTCCCCTCGGCGAGAGTCTGCCCAGAACCAGATTTCCAAATTAATCGTGCTGGCGGCCAACTCTTTGACAATCACCTGAACCGGAAAAGCAGTTTCCACCAGGGGTACGGCTCGTACAGCTTTTTGAATCACATCAAAGGCCTGTTGCAAATCGGTGTCATAATCAATGCCCACAAAGACAGAGCTGCGGCGGTGGGGGGAGGCGGTGTTGTTGGTAATGCTGGCCTGAAAGATCTCTTGATTGGGAATGTAGACGGTTCTGCCGTCATAAGTAATTAATGTGGTAGCCCGCAGTTGAATTTGGGAGATGGTGCCCTCAAATTCTTTAATCACCACCTGATCCCCCAGCCGAAAAGGGCGGGCCGCCAGCAGGATCACGCCGGAAATGTAGTTGCTCAAGACATCCTTGAGACTAAAGCCGATGGCCACACTGGTGAGACCCAATGCCCCCAGGAGCGCCGCAAAATCAATACCTAAAACCCCCAGAGCCACGACGCTCCCCACCATCCAGATGCCGCCGTAACCTAAACGCCCGATCAATACCTCTGTGCTGGAGTCTCCCTCAGTGTGTTGAGCCCAGGTAAAGGCGGTGTAGCGAACTCCTTTGGCCACGCCCCAGGTGATCCCGATCACGATCAGGGCCCCTAGGCCACTGGGCAGGGTATCCACAGCCTCTTGCAGCAATTGCCGAAATTGTGTTGTTGAGACGTTGGACCACATCGATGGTCAGGGGGGGGTTTGTCCAGAGCTTGATTTAGCTGCTCCGCCCAATCTGCCGCCAGGGCTTCCACCGAAAGGCCATAGTCCTGAGCATCCTGTTCGGTGACCGTCATCAGCACACGGTTGTTCGTCTGCAGTGTCGCCCAGGATCCAGAAGCGTGAATTTGGGGGGTAACGAATCCGGCGGTTTCCCCTCGGGCTAGAAGGCTGGCTAACCTGCGATTGATGATCTGGGCTCGTTCGGTTGCACTCAATTGTGTCAGGCTGCCGATCTGAAGAATGGGCTGGCCTCGGACGCTCACATCTGCGAAATATTGTCCTTCTGCATAGGGAGTGGGGAGAAGGGCAGGGGGGATGTCCTGATCCTGGGCGTTGCTAGCAGCTGGACACAGGCATAGGCCCGAAAGCAGCAGTGAAATGATCAGAGAACGGGATCGAGAGAGCGGTTGCATAACGGAGTGATGAATATGGGATCGATTCTCTGCCAGAACCATAACTTTCCAGAAGTGAGAAGGTTCATCAGGGGGGCATCTTAAAATGTGATCCAGAACTACTCTCGATAAACCCGGTCTAGCGTGGAGTCCTAAGTCCAGCAATCATCGGGCATGGGAACGTGGTAACCCCGTTCATCTCTCTGGGAAAGGTCGATACCCAGAGTCGGTGCTAACCCGATAATGATAGCGGACGGCTGGGGTGAGATCACCTGCTCCAGGAATAGGGATCAAAGCAATGAGACGTTATAGCTTGATCTCTGGATCTAGATTGAGCGGAAGAAAGAAAACTAGTTTGGTGCCAACCGAGCGTTGTAGATGAAGGATCACTGTCTCAAATTGAATCTCTCCTAAGGTGGGATGACTGATGGTTTTGAGAGTGCTACTTTTTTCGGCCACATCCATGCGATCCCAGTGCTCTCGAAAGGATGAACTGCCATGACGAAGCTGTTGAATTAGATCATTCAATTCTGGCTTTCCTATGGTGCAAGATCTGAGTTAAGCTGCATAACGGTGAAGTTGTGCGGCGGCAGATAAACCTGAACTCTTACCGATAACTTTTGTTCCGTCCTCACCAACGAGGTGTTAGGTGGCGGTTAATTGAGAAGAATATTCTGCCATAAGTCCGCTGCAATAAACCTCGATAGATGCCCCACGTTAGTTGTAGCAATCACCACATCTGAGACTCCCAGAGTCTTAGCCTGAGCAATCAGAATCATATCACCGTCAATGGCTTTATCCCCTGCCGTTGGCTGTCCCTGCTGTCGCGCCTGTGCCCATAGTTCAGCCGCTTGCCGCATTGAGGCAGTAGTAAGTGGCAAATACTCAAGTCGTTGGCACAAGCTATCTAGCCGAGTAAGACCCTTCTTTTTATTGGCTCGCAATAACTCACGGCGCAGTTCATAATCAGCAATTTCCGGAACGATTATGCGGTTTCCCAACTTCAGATGAGACTGAAGCCACTGGTTACAAGCAACACCTTGGGAAGAGAGCTTGGGATTGGTAACCAGGCCGATTGGCCCTGTATCCAATACGATCAAACGCTCTACCATGTAACTCCTTTCATTTCAAGTGGGAATAACTTGCGTTCAGAAAGCCGATCCTTGTCCAGCACCTGAACCAAATACTTGCCTGTCTCCTGTTGCTCTTCAACGTCCTCATCGTCAATCCAGGACTGAAGCATATCAACGGCTTCAGCTTGTTTTTGCCTGAGTTTAAGCGAATTCGCCAAAAGCTGTAGGGTCATTGCTTCAACCGATAGACCTTGCTGCTCGGCTTCTTGCAAGAGGTACTGCTCTAGTTCGGGTGGCAAATCTAAGTTTAGCGTCATAATCCTTGCAAGTTACTTGCTACTCAATTTTAGCTCCCCTCACTTGCAGCGGCGCGTTTACCCCCGACCGTGGTCTGGAAATCTTGATGCGGATTAATGCCTGGATCGTGAAAAAGACTGTCGTTACCAGTAGGGAAATTTAGCCGCCTAACGGTAAAGTTGTGCGGCGGCAGATTACCTCGAACACCTACCGATAACCTCTGCACCGTCCGCACCAACGCAGTGTTAGCTGGCTCAGTAAGCTTTCAAGGTGTCATTTTGTCCCAGCAACACTACTAGAATACTGCAAGAAAACTACGCCAACTCAAAAATGAAGTGTGCTCTACCAAGAAACTAAATCTCTGAGAGCTTCTAATTTTGAGGAGCCAATGCCCTTTGCCTGAATCAAGTCCTCAAACGTATTGAATGGACGCGCTTGTACAATCCGTTCTGCTAGGACAGGACCAATACCGAGTAACTCCGTGAGCTGAGCTGCTGATGCACTATTTATATTGATTCGTTCTGGCTCAGCTTCAACAGGAGCTAATCGATCAATAGGGCCACAGACCAAGTCGAGATACTCACTAAGGGCCTGAAGATCAGCATTGGGACCCAAATGGGCATTCTGCAACCAATGCTCAACTTCTTGGTGAAATTGCTCGGCAATGGTGGGCGACTAGATGATCAGAACATTCTCATCATTGTTGCGATTAGCGCCCTGAGACCAGTTATGCGAGCCAGTTACAACAATCGACTCATCAATAACGGCAAACTTGTGGTGCAGCTTATCTGTTCAGACCCGGAATGGCAGTTTTGGACGGCCCCAGAGGTGGATCTGTCGCCGCTCAGGGTCTCTGATGAGTTTAAGGCTAGCTTTGTGGCTACGGCTCGTAAGCATCTGATGCCAATTGCGGATCGGGTAACCCTGTTTGAGCCAAATCAGGAGATTGTGCCTGGAACTAGGCCCTTGCCGTTTCCTGGGCTTGGATCATATCCGTTCACGCGAAGATGCCTACGAATGGGAACCTGCCCTCTGGCTGTTTAGCGCTTGATCGCTGAACCGTTCGTTACAGAAGAGGCTGAAGACAAAGGGAAGTTTTGCTATTACCGAAACAGGCGAGAAACCGCGCAGGAGAAGCCTGGCAGCAGGGGCGACGTCAATGCATCGGAGTTGGCAAGGGTGACGACGAGGGTGAGTTCATTAGCCATGCGGCGATAAACCTCAACCTGCTGCAAAAATCGATTCAAAATCCAATATTCTTGGACACCCGTTACGGAATAGAGCCGCAGTTTAATCTCGCGATCGCGGGCTTCGTTGTGCGTTCCTGGCGATAAGACTTCAATCACCAGCTCCGGTGCTGCGGTTAGATGCCCGGCTTCGTCTTCGATCGCCGCCAATCGTGCAGTACTCACCCATACCACATCCGGAATCACAGTATCAGATTCAGAAAAAATCAGCCCAGGGGTGGGAATTGCTTCGCCCAAGCCTGTGGCTTCAGACCAAAGGTTCAACTCTTGATAGACATTGCCTCCTGCTTGCTGATGTCGACGGTGGGGCGATCGGGTCACGAATAGCTCTCCGTCAATGATTTCGTAGCGTGTGCCTTCACTTTGGGTCAGGGCTTCTACAGCACGCCGAGTCCAGCGGATTTTTGCAGGGGTGGCTTGGCTCATGATGTATGTTTTACTCGCGACGTGAGCAGCCGCTAGGTTTTTAGAAGAGTAACCGTCTAAACACGTTGCTGCTCGAGCTCAACTATAACCCCTTACCCACTCTGCCATCAGTGCTGACGGCGATAGGCGGCGGGGGGGGTGCCCGTCTAGCGATTGCTTGAACAAGCGGCAAAAATAATACTGACTCATCCCCAGGGGCATTGAACCCCTGAATCTACGCGCCCTCCACCACCCGCCAAATGAGGTAGATCGAGTTCTGATCGCCTCAACTCACTCAACCTAAGTTTTATGTCAGACTATTCAGAATAGGAGCAAGAGGCACAACAGCGTTGGTAGAGAGAGCTCTTATTCTCATCAGAGGAGAAAGATATGGCTGAAGCGACCTCACCAGACATTAGAGATCTGATCCTGGCACTGGATAAAAAGTTTGATAGTCAATTTAATGAACTTGACAAGAAGATCGATAGTCAATTGAGTTCATTAGACAAAAAGTTTGATAGTCGGTTTAATGAACTTGATAAAAAAGTTGATAGCAAGTTTTATGAGTTAGACAAAAAGATTGATAGCAAGTTTTATGAGTTAGACAAAAAGATTGATAGTAAGTTTTATGAGCTAGACAAAAAGGTTGATTCCCTTGACAAGAAGATCGATGTCCAGAATGCAGAAGTAAAAGGAGAAGTTTCTCTGGTGGGTGCTGAGATTAAATGCCTAGAGGAAAAAATGGATGGATTTGGCAAGCGCATTGATCAGCAGGAATTCATTAGCCGTGGAGCCATCATCACATTGCTGGCCGGAGTTGCCACTGGATTTATTAAATACCTTTCTTCCCCAGCTAATTGCTGTACGCCTATTT
>JAAUUJ010000148.1 GCA_012030715.1 Synechococcaceae cyanobacterium SM2_3_1
CGTCGGGTCGGGTCGGTTGGGGTGGCCGTCGGGGTTACGGTTGGGGTGGCCGTCGGAAAAGTAGGAAAGGAATCAGGCAGGATCCGAAATCCTCGATATGCAGCATTAAAGCTAGAGCTGATCTGGATGATGCCAGCAGTGATGTCACTGGGGATCGTAACCAGCAAAACATTATCAGTCACAATGCTGAAGTTGGCCTGTCTTCTTGCCCTTGTTGTGCGATCAATAAACACCACGCGGGTGACATTAGAAAAACCAGTACCCTCAAAGCGAACCCTATCCCCTTCCTCTCCAAAAACAAAGAGAGGCTCCATAATTACAGGGCGGGTCGTAAGTTGTAGGGAGGAGTCATTTTCACTGACAGACTGGGGATTGGAAGCAATGTTGGTTGGTCCATCCGTTCCACAGCTCAGCGCCAGCAATGAAACTAAAGTCGATAGAGAAACGGTTACTGCAACTAGACGCAGCGTTTGTCGGTTTGATCCGGCAGCCATAGGTAATCCTTACACGGTTCACTCCTCACGCCGTCCATCATACAGCTCGGGTTCTCAAAAGACTAGGGTTGCGAACCTCAGATATGGTGTTGGCATTACAAAGGAGCAACACGTTTAGCGCCAGGTTAATGTTCCAATAAAAGTTCAGATCTCACTCAACACAAGCATTGGACTGAGCAATCACAGGCAGACCTTCCGCGATCAGGCTACGCACGACCACACAGGTGTTATTGATCCCTGGCACTGTAAACTGCTGCACCCCAGACACATTCACCAGGGCCGAATCCAAACTGTTAACGATATAAAGTGTGCTGGCAGGCTGTTGTTCCGGTGAGAGGGCAAACGTTGCGGTTCCATTCGTACCCTCAATGGTAAAGCTGGCGACAGCAAAGGCAGAAACAAGGATTTCCACCCTCAGATCTCCAGCAAACGTGGAACTGGGCAACGGGGTGACCAATATTACCTGATCAGTGGGTGTAGCTAGGGGATTGGGCGTCAGCGTAGGGACTGGAAGTGGAGAAGGCGGAACGGAGATCTGTGGAGAGGGAGGGGATCCTGGAAGAGGACTGGGAGGTAAAGGAGTGTTCTGCACCTGAGATGTCGGTGATGGAGAGGGGGTCGGGAAGGGAGAAGCAACAGGGGAGATCTGGGGCAAAGGTAGATCTTGAGGTGGTAAGGATGGACCTGGACTCGGGGACGCAGGCAAAAGGGTTGGAGATGAAGGCTGGGGAGTGGAGACCAATGGAGCTTCCTCAGGGAGGGTTGCAACAGGGGGCGCAGTGGCTTCCCCGGATCCGGTTCCACATCCTGCGATCAAAAAGCTACAAATTGTTAACCCCTGAGCAAAACTAAATTTAAGCATTGTCTGTGCCTTCCTACACCCGTAACCTTTACTTTCCCATACTCAGCTCAATTAGAAATCAGTCCCTGAAACCAGCCCCTGTAAACGCCGTGTCTAACTCTATATCTGGTGACATGTGAAACAGAAGGGCCTACCCATAGTGCTGGATCTGGCATAAACCTTCACCATCATTCCCTGTGAATACCCCGGCCTGATTGGATATTCTAAAGAGTAGGAAAAGGGTTATTGCCTGGGCTTGCGAGGAGGTTGATTTCCATGTTGAAGAAAGCACTATTTTCAGTGACCATTGGCATCTTCTTGCTTAACCTAGGCAGCCATGCACTTGCTCAGGTCGAGCTGAATGTGGAGATGTCTACAACTCAAACATTACCTTCCACTCCTACAGAAACGGCTCTCCCGGCTCCGCCCACTCACATCTACCGTCAGCTCAATCACGATACCCCTCCAGAAGAGACCCTGGATATTCCCCTCTCTCTCATGGGTGAACAGGTACTTGAGGCGGTTTGTGACGCTCAGCTCGACGCCCAAAAAGCTTTGCACATCATGCCAGATCTGAGTGAAGTCCACATTCAACAAACCTGCCCCAAACAATTGGCTCCCAAAGCATTCATCAATAGCTCCAGCAGTTGGGATCCCGCGAAGCCCACAGCTATTTGATCTCCCGATATGATGGGAGGTGATAATGCAACACGTTGAGCCATTATGCATGCAATCGATCAGATGCGGATCTGGCCTGGGCGAAGGCTGCTCAAGACCATTCTTATCTTGCTCACCGCCCTCCTGGTGACCATGGTACCTGCTTGGGCGGAGTTGGGTGATGACCACTACGATGGCAATATTTTCGCCCTTTACGGTTCAAACGGTGGCATGATTCCGCCCAAGGTCAATCTGGAGGGATCTTTAAAACAGCAAATTCCGGCGCTGGTGGTTTACTACATTGATGACAGCCGCGATTGCAAGCAATATGCTGCCGTGATTGCCAATCTCCAGGTTCGCTATGGGTTGGGGGTCAACTTTATTCCCTATGCTGTTGACTCTCTCGATCTGGAGGATTCTGAGGGAGCTGCTGCCCACTATCAGGGAAAAGTCCCTAAAACACTTTTGTATGATCGCGAGGGCCAGATCAGCTACGAAGCAGTTGGTAGTCGTTCGATGGTGGAAGTCGAGAACCAGATCCGCTCCCTGTTTAATCTGGATCCGATTGCCTCCGATAGTCTGCAGCCCAAGCTGATTAACGAAGTGCAGACTGGCTTTAAAAATACTCAGCCCCGGTCCTGATGACGGATCCCACCCCCTCGACTGCTTCGCCAGAACCACCCTCTACTGCTGAGGCGGAGATCCAGGAATTTGAGCAGCGACTCCAGCTCTTGCAAACTCAGCTCAGTGATCTCAAAGAACTGCTGCGATTAGAGCAGCTCCCGCCCGAACGCTGGCAAGAATTTCAGGAGCAGTTGCAAGCCCTGGAAGCACGGATGAAAAGCTATCTAGGGGACTTAAATCCAATGCCCATGCTCTTCTGGCAGGTGGTGAGGTTGGGGGGATTGGGCTTCCTGTTGGGGATCCTGGTGCAGCGGTGGCTGGGTCAGTCTTGATCCTCACTGCTCCGATTCCTCATCAGTCAACGGGGAGAAAGTATAAATTTGAGCCAGATGGTCTTCGCCCTCCGAGTTAAAAAGCTGGGCTCCAGGATCTGTGCGGGTGCCTTTGGGGCATTGATCTGGTGAGAGGATGCTTAGCTGCCCAGAACTACTTTCCAGCCCAATTTCATCCGTAGGCCCTGTGGTGGTGATTCCCGACAGCGTATCGGACTTGCGCTTAAAGGTAATCCCCTGCACCCCAATGGATCACGCTCGTGGACAGGAAAGACTGAGGCCTCCATGCGCTTCACATAGCCCTGACGGGTGGCCACCACCAAAGTGGTTGTAGGTTGAAGCAGGGCCATGCCCACAATGGTTTCCCGCCGGTGTAATCGCAACGCTTGCGTGCCCAGAGCTGTGCGACCCATCAGAGGTACCTGATCCTCCTCACAGGCCATACGCAGAAATCGTCCACCTGATGTGGCAATGATCAAGGTTGCATAGGTTTCTGGAGCGGGGATATGCAGCAACGCCCAGCCCAGTTCATCGCCATCCTTGAGACGCATGACCGCAGAACCACGGTTGGTGAGATTGGTAAATTCCTCTAGTTTCACCCGCTTGAGTCGGCCATGCAGACTTAAGACAATTAGTTCTGTCGATGAGACATCTCCCTCCAAACAAAAACTGGTACAGATCGGTTCTGGGGTAGGCAGAAGAGTCACTAATGGCGTGCCCCGTGCCTGTCCGGTCGTCAGGGGAATGTCACCCACCTTCAGCGTAAATGCTCTCCCTGTTCGGGTCAGCACTAAAAGTTCCTGCTGGATTAGAGGTTTCCACACCTGCAGGATGGGGTCATCTCCCACCGGTTCTCGAGGGTGAAAGCGGGAACGCCCCCGCCGTTTGGGAACTGGTAGCCGCCGAATATACCCCTTTTGAGTGATCTGAACAAAGACTTCTGCTTCGGCATCCTCCTGCGGGGAGGGAATCTGAACTTCCTCGGCCTCCAGATCGGCAGCGGTTTTGATCTCAGTGCGCCTGGGGTCAGTAAAGGTCTTTTTCAGGCTGCGCAGTTCCTTTTTCAGGTGGTTCAGCAGTTTGCGCCGATCACTCAGCAGCCCCTCCAGCTCCTCAATACGAGTTTGTAAAGTTTCTTGCTCATGCTGCAGCCGCTCCCGCTCTAATCCCGTCAGACGGCGCAGAGGCATGGACAGGATCGTATCGGCCTGCGAAGCGTTGCACCCCAGGGTTTCCTGCAATTGTTGTTTGGCGGTGGTCCCATCCGGTGCTCGCCGTAAAAGATCAATCACGGTATCCAGATCGGCCAGGGCTAAGAGCATGGCTGCAACTTCTTCGGCCTTGTGCCTGACTTTCTCCAGCTCGGAGGTGAACACATGCAGCAAGGTGGTGATGCGGAAATCCAGGAAATGGTGCAGGATCTCCTTCAACCCCATCTGCCGGGGTTCGCCATCCACCAGAGCCAGCATGATCACCCCAAAGTTGGTCTGTAGTGGGGTTCGTTTGAATAACTGCTGCAGTACTTTTTGGGGATTGGCATCGCGGCGCAGTTCGATTACCACCCGAATCCCAGTCCGATCCGATTCATCCCGCAGATCACTGATCCCCTGCAGGCTTTCCTGGTTGGTGAGTTCAGCCACTTTCTCAATCCAGGCTGCTTTGTTCACCTGAAAAGGAAACTCAGTAATCACAATGGCGTTACGCCGATGCCGCCCGCGTCCTGCCGGAATTTCTTCAAACTGTGCTACCCCCCGCAAGGTGACCTGTCCCCGACCGCTGATGTAGGTGTCCACAATGCTCTCGGGACCCACAATCTGCCCCCCGGTGGGAAAATCCGGACCGGGAATCTTTTTCATCAGATCTGAGACCGTGCAATCTGGCTGATCGATGAGCACCAGCAAACCATCCACCAGCTCGCCAAAATTGTGGGGAGGGATGTTGGTGGCCATGCCTACCGCAATGCCTGAAGATCCATTCAGCAACAGCAGTGGGAGCTGGGCTGGAAGCACCGTCGGTTCCGCCTGGGAGCCGTCAAAGTTGGGCATGAACTCCACAATGTCCTCGCCGATCTCCGACAGCAAGGCCCGATGGCTCAGCCCCGACAAGCGACATTCGGTGTAACGCATGGCTGCAGGCGGATCATTGTCCACAGAGCCAAAATTTCCGTGTCCCGACACCAGCGGGTAACGACTGGAAAAATCCTGAACCATGCGCACCAGGGCATCGTAGACCGCCTGATCCCCGTGGGGGTGATATTTACCCAAAACGTCCCCCACCACACGAGCACATTTACGAAAGGGACGCTCTGGGGTCAAACCCAGCTCATGCATGGCGTAGAGGATCCGCCTGTGTACAGGTTTGAGGCCATCACGCACATCCGGAAGCGCCCGACCCACGATCACACTCATGGCGTATTCCATGTAGGACCGTTGCATCTCCCCGTAGATATCCGTGGGAACGATACGGCCAATCCCTTCGAAATCTTCCAGCGATAATTGACGGGTCATGGCAGATCCTGCAGTAACTTCAGGCCGCAGCGGGCCAATCTAATGACCTAACTTAACTCTGATTCTGCAGGATGGTGCGATTCGCTCTGATAAATCCTTGGAGATCGAGCTGAGCTATTGCCTGGTTTCAACGATCGCTTTTGAGGATCTGAGGGGAGGTGCGCCGCTTGCGGGGCTTAGGGATCCCTTGGGTGGAGAACGCTGCGGTCCTGCTGGCAGGAAGAGCGTTCAATCGTTTCAATCTCTGTTTTCGACCTCGTTTCCAGAGGCTGCTGAGCCAGTCACTGATGCTGTGGTTCATGGCCCCCAATTCCAAGCCTCCTCCCACTAGCAGGAGATGCGTCTTGTGAGTTTCAGCCCATGCCCAGACCCTTGTGAACCAGTGCTGAGGTTGCCATTGCCAGACATTAGCCAGGAATCCCAGTAGCATCAGGCTCAAGATAAACAACAGCACCCAGCTTCCCAGGTAGATAATTCGAACGACAGTCCCAATCAGGGGGCCATGAGTCCAGAAGGAGCGATGCCGGAAAAGCTTGCGATAGGGTAACCACAGCCACCGCAGCCAGAGCCAGCGCTGGTACTGACGGGAGTAGGTATCCAGATCCCCCGCGAACATGAGACCGCTAAACAGGTAGGCCGAACCGACGGCCAGAACCGCTGCAGGGGTTCGAGCTAGCCATGCGGTCACTAAGCTAATGACGGGTAAGGTCCAGAGGGTGATGCGGTCGTGGGTTGAGCCACTGGGCATGAATCTTCAGCGAAGCCTTTCTACTCAAAGATTCAAACCTATTCTGTAAAATTGTCAATAAAAAACCTGGATAGGGGCATCCAGGCTGAAGAAAGGAGGAAAGTCACTAGGCCATTTGCTGCTGTTCAGCTTCCAGTAGCTGTACCAGATTGTCGTCTCCACGCGCTTTGGCCGCTTGTAATCGTTGCTGCAGGCGCAATAAGATGTTGCGACGATGCAATTCAGCCACCTGATCGATAAAGTTTTGTTGGAGAGGATGGAGAGACTTGGTCCTGAGCTGAGGCTGCACTTGCTGCAGAGATGTTGCTTCCACCTGGGATGCCCGTAGAGGTACACCACGAAACTGCAGGTTCAGAATGGCTTCTGGAAGAGCAACAGAGGTCACAGCTCTCCAGTTAAGCTCCTGTCCTCGGAACCGACCTGTAACTTCTTCCCGGTGAATTTCGATGGTATCCGGATCATAGAAATGGGTTACACCCCGGTATGTGAGCTCCATGAACGTGATCTCCTCTGTTGAATTGATAAATCGCAGTCACCGCTGATGTAGAAAACTTCTTTATGGAAGAAAAAAGAAAATATTTTCTGTATTCATTGTTACGGTTTTGCGGTTCTTCGTCAATGGTTCACATGTTTCTTCATGAAATCTTTGTTATTGAGTCCTGGGTAAGTTGCCAGCGCTAGTGCGTTGACAGAGTTGCCAGTCATTTACTTCTAGAACGGTTTCAAGATTAAAGCGCTCCTGCACCCAGGGAAATTCTTCCAGCTGTACTGGAGAGAGCCAGAGGTGGGACCTAAAATCTCCGGCAATCAGGTCTTGATCTTCTATCCAGGTGCCCGGTGTGGGGGTATAGAACGCATGCGCCTGGGCCTGACAAACATCGGCAACTCCACTCCGTCCCACATCGACGGGGGTATCGCGGTCCAGGTGATCTGACCAACGTTGCTGGAGCTGGGCCAGGGCTGGATTGGCGTTACCAAAGTCGGGGCGATGAATGATGGATCCAAGGGTAATGGTACTGGCCAGGAGGAGAAAAACCAGCCAGATCCAGGCAGCATGGTGCACCACTCGTCGCCATATCCAGATCAGGGGTAAGAGCAGATAGAGAATACCCACAATAACCAGTGCCAGCCCGTGTCCTGCCAGGATTTGGAGGGGGGCTACCTGCGCAATCACGGCCAGACCAACCCCCAGCAATAGGAATCCCAGCATTGCTAGACCCCAGGACAACCACTGGGCAAGATGCACCTGGGAGCGTAGATCCATGCCGCGTTCACTCCAGCGGTGCATGGCCTGATCCACCGTAACACCCGCCAGCAACGCCAGCCAGGGATAAAGCTGAACTGTGTAGTAATGGGTACGGGTAGCAAAAAATTGCAGTTCTAGAAAGAACGTCAGAGGCAGGGACCAGATCAGGACGTTGCGGCTGGGTTGGCCCCGCAGAAGCAGAAAGAACCCCACCAGAGCCAGAACTGTCCAGGGAAAACCATGGGCGGGAATATGCCAGAGGTAGTAACTCCAGGTGTTAGTGGCATGAAATCCCTCGCTGCCCAGATCCACCACTTTGCCAATCAGGCTGCGCCAGACCATGGATCCATGCAATCCAATGGACACCCCTAACCAGAGAGCAAAAAGGCCGATTCCAGCCAGAAGACCGCCCCAAAAGTGGGAAGAGCGCAGCCAGGAGGGTTTCAGGAGGATATTGATACGAGTTTGAACAATCAAGAAGGGGAGCAGGGCCACCCCCACCAGCAGGATCATGGCGCTTTTCATCAGTAAACCCAATCCCAGGGCTAGCCCCATGATCCAAAACCCCAGAGGTTGTCCCTGAATCCCTGCGATAAGGGCGGCAACCCCGAGAAGTTCCAGTGCGGTTAGGGGAATATCCTGCCCCACCAGCCGTCCCTGCTGCACCCAGAGGTAACTTAACGGTAAAACCGCCATCCCCAGAGCCGCGGCTCGAAAGTTCAAGAACTGCCTGCCGATCCAGCCCACCAGAGGAATACAAAGAAGTGCAGACAGGATCCCGGGGAGGCGTGCAGCCCAAACATCGACCCCCGCCAGGTGATAACTGAGGGTGATTAACCAGACCAGGAGCGGCGGCTTTTCAAAAAAGAGTTCCCCCAGAAAGCGAGGCGAGAGCCAGTCGCCAGAGATGAACATCTCCCGAGCCATCTGGGCATAAAAACTCTCATCGCATCCATTCAGGCTCTGGATTCCATGACTCCAGAGAAACAGGGGGGTGGCCAGACCCATGATCAACAAACTTAGCGCCTTAAATTGAGTTGCTAAGGGATCTTTTCTCCCTGGGAAGGCCCTCCTCAACACCGCGATCTGCCCCCTCTGTGTGTTGCTGCTTTCCCAGTATGCGGGATGTTCCGATTCTCAGGGGACCTTAACCCGAGGCTGCCTCTGAATCCGATCTCAGATCATCCCCAGGAAGCAGCTCAACAGTGCCTCGAGAGCCATCCACCCTGACCTTCTGTCCATTGTGCAGTCTCTGCGTTGCGGCTTCTACGTTCATGACCGCAGGAATACCGTACTCGCGAGCCAGTATTGCTCCATGGGAAAGCTGCCCCCCTACCTCCGCCACAATCGCTTTGAAACGGACCAATAGGGGTGCCCAACCAGCATCGGTGTAGGGGACAACGGCCACCATCGGCTCTTCTTCTGGGGGGCAGCATCGCCGGATCGAACGTCCGAAAGACATACACCCTGCCCTCCACCTGCCCGCCACTGGCCGGAATGCCCGACAGGACTCCTGCTGTTGCAGGGGGTTGCCCCATCTCTGTTTGCTTCGGGTAGCCGTGATCCGTAGACCACCGTGGGGACCTGTCGCTGCCGATCGATTGCCCATTGTTTCTGTCGGACGTTGATGAGCGCTTTCAGGGCAACGGACTGGATCAGACGTTCTGAAGCCGATAACGGAACTAAGTCTTGGATCTGACTCCATTCCAGAAAGAAAATATCCCCCTTCTCGTGCAAGACCCCCTCCTGTTGCCACCGTTGCTCCAGTTCCACCACCGTCCAGCGCAGATAGGCCAGAAGTTGGGCATAGACTTTCGCAATTTCCCCTTTCAGATCCAGACGTTCTTGACAGCGATCTTGGCGCCACTGTTGCCAGGGATTCAGATCAGGAGCCGCTTCAGCTTTTGAGGGGCGAGGCTGCAGGATCTGGCGTTGCAGCAATTGGGTAAGGATCTGGGGTTGTTCACGCCAGCAGGGAACGGCGATATCAGTGCCCACCTGACTGAGAAACCCGTGGGTCTCCAGGATCTGATCGAAGGTCGCCTGAATTTGAGGCTCAGTTAAATACGCCTGCACCTGATCCGGGCTGGCATGGGGAGAGAGCCGCTGTCGCAGTTGATGGGCTAGCGCCTCCAGTTCAGATAACGCTTTTTTTTCAGGACTGGTCCGATCCTGCAGCCAGGTTTCGGGAACTCGCAACAGCGTACGGCGGATCGCCAGACCAATGGGTCCCACGATGTTGTAGAATGTGGCCCGCTGGAGCAGATTCTGGAGCTGGTCTCCCAACGCCATTAATTCCCGTTGACTGAGTTGTTGCAGCGCTTCGGGGTGAAGCAGGGTCAGGGCAGGCTGAAAATGATGCTTTTGATCCTGGGCGAAGGTTCGAGGTAGAGCCCTCTCCCGCTGGATCAGGTGCCATAAGCCCGGTAGACAGGACAGGAGTTGACGATAGGCCGAGCGACGGCGGTTTCCCCATCCTTGCCCCCCCGCAGGAGAAACTTCCAGCCCCTGTTCTGGCAAGCCCATCTGGCGAAAGACGCTCCCAGCAG
>JAAUUJ010000149.1 GCA_012030715.1 Synechococcaceae cyanobacterium SM2_3_1
CTGGATGGGTGGAGGTCTAGTTGGGGCAGTTGGTGCTGAGGAAATCGGTGTTGAAGTTGGAGGGGATAGAAGCGGATTGGAAGGGGCCCCTGCGGAGTTGGACTTTGTCGAATCGAAGCAGGAGTAATAGTTATCACTGGTGCCTTGGCCTGCTCTTCCCCTGTGCAGCCGAAGATTCCCAGTCCAGCAGCAATACATATACACCTAACCCAGCCCCAATGCCTGACCATCGTTGTGCCCTCAACACCATGACCACATCAATCCACACTACCCGTAGAAGATAGCATGACTTGCTCTCCTATCCCTAGTGGGGAGGCGCTGGGTTCACACTTAAATGGGCAACGAGGTGATCAACGCTTATGAATGGGCTGGATTCCGAATATCCCAGGGGGTAGTCCCCGCCGCTTCAATATGTTTTCCCCGCAGTGGATCCAGGCCGTAAGAGCGAAACCAGGCCGTATCAACTTTGGGCTCTGGGGTGGGGGAAGGATGCGAATGCAAGGGTGATTTAACCTTCATGATGAACCTCCCAGACTGAAGGATTCCTGTCTCCCAACAAGTCAGAGATGACTCCCAATCCCAGGGGAAAACCAGGCTTATCTTTAGCTTAGAAGGGGATAAAGGAGATCAGGAGATCTGTAAACAAAATTGATTTGTGAATCCAGGGCTCTTCGGTTACAAAACTTTGGCAATTTCCTTGAGATAAACTCGCTTAAAGGGTTCCTCGGGGCCAAGATTGTATTGCTCCATGTACCCCTGCGACTGAATCGAGATCTCGATCCCCTGCTTGATAATCACGGTGGTCAGCTCCAGCCCTTCCCGCACCAGCATCATCTCAGTTTCCGTGGGCTCCTCAAGGACAACCATGGCACTGGTTTGATACACGATACCTTCCTCCTCCAGCACCTCTTCGCAGTATTCAGCAATCAATAGATCAAGCTTGGGGTTACGAAGGAGGTTCTGAACATTGATGTTGTAATTGGGATGCTTCACTTTGGCAGCTCGGTTGATCAACACTCCCTCTCTGCAAATGGCACCGATCACCCAGTTGGGGTGGCGATAGAGAACCCGATCGATAATTTCTTGAATGGCCTGTAGCGAAATACGGTTAAAGGTGAGAATGGGGATGGATGCTTCCGAGACAACAGGAAAAAAAGTTTGCAAGATTGTGGACGGCACATCCACACTGTCGCCCACCGCAGGTTTGAGATGCATGAAGATCCCCGGGGAAGCGTTGATCTCAATAATGCCGAAGTTCCCGTCTTTCCAGGATTTTGCCAGGGTGGTGGTCATAACATCAATGCCCAGACAGGTGAGGCGAAAATGTTGGGCGATATCCTGAGCCAGGATGATGTTATCGGGATGGATCGTGCGGGTGGCGTCATAACTCACACCTCCAGCCGAGAGGTTGGCCACCTTGCGCAGGTAAACCCGATATCCGGGGGCGGGAATACTCTCCATCGTCAGGTTTTGTTCCGCCAGATAAGTGGACATGGCGTCATCTAGCTGGATCTTACCCAGGGGAGAGGTGGGGGTATCAGAGCGGGCGGGGGAAGCATTCTCCTTGGCAACCAGTTGCTGGATCGTGGATAGACCATCTCCAGTTACCGAGGGAGGATGCCGTTCTACAGCTGCAACAAATCGACCCTCCACACAGAGCAATCGAAAGTCTGTACCGATGATGTGGCTTTCCACAATCAGGCGCACTGGCTGATCGAGAGGGATGGCATCCACTGCTTTGTCACAGGCAAACTCCAGTTCTGCAGGGGAGAGAATATGGGCAGTCACCCCAATTCCTTTATGACCAGCGACGGGTTTCACTACCACCGGATAGCCGATCAGCTCCGCCACCTCTAAAGCCTCCGACAGCCGGGTGACCACATGCCCCCGAGGGACAGGAAAACCCAACGTCCCCAGGAAGGCCTTACAGTCATCTTTGCGAGTGGTGAAATCAGAATCCAGACGACTGTCCCGATCAAAGGTGGTTCCAGCTCCCCTCACCTGTCGCCTTCCGTAGCCGTACTGCACCAGTTCCTCTTCCCACAAAAACATGGTAGGGATCCCCCTTTTCTGAGCAGCTTGCCAGAGGGCATAGACGGTCGGTCCGCCATAAACTGATTTACGAAAGGTTTGCTGCAGAAGTTGCAGTTGCTGATCCAGCCCAAACTCTTCGTGCGCCGTCATCGCCTCAAACCAATCCCAGACGGTGTAGATAACCTCACGGGTGGTGCGGCCATGCAGAGACTGGACGGCAATCCGAGTGAAGCCCTCGCCGTTTTTCAGGATCCAGTTATCCAGGTGGAGATCCATCTCCAGATTATTGACTTCAGCAACGACACGGCTAAAGAGATGGGCATGGGAAAGGTAAGTTTCCTCCAGTAAATGGGGATAATAAACCCAATCGCGGGGAGGTAATGGGCCACAGGCAGGGGGCGCCGATCCTCGAGCAGCACGAGATCAAAGACCAGGGCTGCCGTGTTTAAGTAGGGATTGGGGCCTGCGTAATGTTTGAGATTAAAAATATCAAAGACGTCGGTAGGACGAGCGTTGATGCGAGGCACGCTGGGGGCGGCATCTGAATGCATAAATATCCCTACAAAGGCCGTCAAGATCCTCAACGCCGTGGCGTCGATCAGGATAATAGCGTAGCCAGGCCAAAATGGTCGTAGGTATCGATTCCACCTGCGAACTTGAGGATCTCCGCACCTCTCATGTCCTCGATTGTCTGGAGAAAATGGCTAGGCAACTGCCGCAAGAGTTGCTAGGCTCCTACAAAAGTCCTCATCATTTATTTCCTCGGCTCCCCATCCTTGCTTTTCCTCCCCACTCCCCGTTATGTCCAAACTTGTCATCGTTGAGTCCCCCACCAAAGCCCGGACGATCCGTAACTTTCTGCCTTCCCAGTACGAGGTGAAAGCATCAATGGGGCATGTTCGGGATCTGCCGGAATCCGCGAAGGACATTCCTAGCAGTTTGAAGGGGGAGAGCTGGGCAAATTTAGGGGTGAATGTCCACTCCGACTTTGAGCCTCTCTACGTCATTCCCAAAGACAAACAGAAAATTGTCAAGGAATTGAAAGAGGCACTGAAACAGGCTGATGAACTGATCCTGGCCACCGACGAAGATCGAGAAGGCGAGAGCATTAGCTGGCACCTGTTACAGATCCTGCAACCCCGGATTCCGACCAAGCGCATGGTCTTTCACGAGATAACGCGAGAGGCCATTCAAGCGGCTCTGAACCACTGCCGTACCGTCGATGAACAGCTGGTTCGAGCCCAGGAAACCCGTCGCATCCTGGATCGGCTGGTGGGGTATACCCTTTCTCCGCTCCTCTGGAAAAAGATCAAGCCCCGTCTCTCTGCTGGGCGAGTGCAGTCGGTGGCTGTCAAGTTGCTGGTGGATCGGGAGCGGCAGCGGCGGGCCTTTCAGATGGGCTCCTACTGGGATCTGAAGGCGGAATTGCTGCAGCTGGAGAAGGCCTTTACCGCAGAGATGATCTCGCTAGAGGGTAAGCGGCTGGCCACCGGACAGGACTTTGATGAGTCTACAGGTCAGATCGCCGCAAATCGGGATGTGGTGCTTCTGGATCAGGCGGCGGCAGAGGCATTGCAGTCGCGGCTGCAGGACAAACCCTGGACGGTTGACACGGTTGAAGAACGCAGTCAACAACGCAAGCCTGCCCCTCCTTTCACCACCTCTACCCTGCAGCAGGAAGCAAACCGCAAGCTGCGTCTCTCAGCCCAGCAGACCATGCGTCTGGCCCAGAAGCTCTATGAAGAGGGCTACATCACCTACATGCGGACCGACTCGGTGCACCTTTCAGATCAGGCGATCACCGCCGCTCGCACTGCTGTAGAGAGGATGTATGGCCGCGAGTATCTCAGTCCTAAACCTCGCCGCTTTACCACGCGTTCCAAGACTGCTCAGGAAGCCCACGAAGCGATTCGTCCCGCGGGATCTGAGTTTCGTTTGCCCGCAGATACACCGCTCTCAGGTCAGGAACTGGCTCTTTACGATCTGATCTGGAAGCGGACGATTGCCTGTCAGATGGCGGAAGCTCGTCAGACCACAATCTCTGTGCTTTTGTCCGTGGAGGATGCCGGATTTCGAGCTTCGGGCAAACGCATTGATTTTCCTGGCTTCTTTCGGGCCTATGTGGAAGGATCCGACGACCCGGATGCAGCGCTGGAAGATCGGGAAGTTCATCTGCCTCCGCTCAAACAAGGCGATCAACCAGCCTGCCAATCTCTGCGCGTGGTAGGTCACGAAACCCAACCACCAGCCCGCTTCACCGAAGCCTCCCTGGTGAAAGTCCTAGAAAGTGAAGGGATCGGTCGCCCCAGTACCTACGCCAGTATCATCAGCACGATTAAGAGCCGTGACTATGTGCGGGAGCAGGGAAATGCGCTGGTGCCCACATTTATTGCCTTTGCCGTTACTGGCCTGTTGGAAACCTATTTTCCCGAACTGGTGAACACGCAGTTCACGGCCAAGATGGAAGGCACCCTGGACGATATCGCCACCGGACAGGAAAACTGGCTCCCCTATTTGCAAGATTTTTATCTGGGCGAGGAGGGTTTGGAAGCTCAGGTCAAACGGCGGGAGTTAGAAATTGATCCGGGACAGGCTCGTACGATTCAGTTTCCGGATCTGGAATATAAGATTGGCATCAGTGCTTTTGGTCCCTATGTAGAAGCCCCGAATGGGCAAAGTCATGTCCGTGCCTCCCTCCCCGACAGCATTCCTCCGGCAGAATTAAGTGCAGAGCAGGCTGAATTCCTGATCAAACTCAAGCTGGAGGGCCCGACTCCCCTTACCTATCACCCCGAGAGCCAGGAACCTGTCTACGTCTATCCTCAGGGTCCCTTTGGTCCCTACGTGCAGTTGGGGGATGCGACGGAAGAAAACCCCAAGCCGAAGCGATCTTCTCTGCCCAAAGGGGTGAAGCCAGAGCAGGTCACTGCAGACATGGCCCTGGGATTGCTGAGCTTACCTCGCAAGTTAGGCAGTCATCCCGACAGTGGCAAGGTTGTCCAGGCTGGGATCGGGCGGTTCGGACCCTACGTCGTCTGTGATGGAGATTACCGCTCCTTATCTGCTGCTGATGATGTGCTCATGATCAGCGTTGAGCGAGCCCTGGAACTCTTATCTCAACCGAAAAAGGGCCGTGGACGGCGCTCCTCGACCCTTTGCGGAACTGGGGCCGCATCCTGACAGTGGTGAACCCGTCAATATTTATGATGGCCCCTACGGTCAGTACCTCAAACATGGCAAGGTCAACGCTCCCCTGCCCAAAGCTCAGACGCTCGATAGCATCACCCTGGATCAGGCCGTAGCGCTTCTGGCCGAACGAGCAGCCTCCAGTGGCAAGAAGGGCAAGTCTTCCGGACGTTCAACCTCTGCCAAGAGCAAGACCTCCAGCAAATCCAAGACCACACCTACAAAATCCTCAGCTGCAACCACCAAGAAACAACCTCGCCGCCGCACCCAATCCACGAAGAGTGAAACGCCTCAATCTCAACCCCAGTCAGACGACGTCACCCCTCCATCCGCTGGTGATGCTTCTCCTCAGCGCAAGAAAAGCTCCATCGTTGGGATCAGCCCTGCCAAGAGCCGTTCCTGAGCTGGAAGGATGCCGATCATAGATCAACTGCCAGTCTCTTGCTGGATAAAGATCAATCATCAACCTGGAGATTCGGGCAGCTGGGATAGTATCGTAAAGAATTATGAGCAACTCTGCAGACCGTCAGGATCCACCCCAATGCTTAAATCGATCACACGGCATGTCCATATCTTTGCTGCAACTGTGGATGCCAATGACCAGCTATTTGACAGCAAGGACATCCTCACCCTTGATGTTGATCCCGACAACGAGTTGACCTGGAATGATGAGGCACTCCAGAAGGTCAACAGCCGCTTTGAGGAACTGGTTGCGGATTATCAAGACGCGATCTCACGGAATACAATTTGCGCCGGATCGGGTCCGATCTTGAACATTACATCCGCTCCCTTCTGAGACAGGGACAGATCAGCTATAACCTGAAAAGTCGGGTCTTGAACTACAGCATGGGATTCCCTCAGATTCCCGAAGAGCAGATCAAACAACGTCAGTTTGTGCCTCCCGAGCGCTAAGATCCTTTAGCAATCGAAGCTTCAGCACATCCTCACCCTTTGAATCGTCGTCCCCTTGTGGAGAAGAGAATGGCGGAAACTAGCAATCCATCCAAGCCCAAAGGCAAATCCAAAGAGAAAGAAGAAGAGGCCAAACCCTTTTCTGACCAGATTCGGGAGGAGGTGATCCCCGCCACGCAAAAGGCTCTGCAGGCTCGTGGGGTCACCGATCTGGAACTAAGCTTTAAGGACAAAACCCTGGTGGGAACCTTTGCCGATGGCCGCCGCCAGTTTCGGGTCCTGTTTGCAGAAGACAGCTTGACCGGGAAAAAGTTTTTTTCTTACTCCGTGGACGGGCTGGCCCCCAGCACCGTCGAGTCCTTCATGATTGATGAGCGCAAAATTGATGTAAACTTGGTGGCCTTTTATATGGCCCAGCGACTGCAGGCACTCCAGTGGTATTAGATCTCTGGTGACCCGATCTTGTCAGTACAAAGTAGAAACGTTAGACTGGTCAAGCCAACGACGCGGGGTAGAGCAGTCTGGTAGCTCGTCGGGCTCATAACCCGAAGGCCCATGGTTCAAATCCATGCCCCGCCATTAAGTCTGTTATCTTAAGCAAACTGTCTCAGATGGAACTGAGCATATCTGCCCTTTTGAGCCAGTAATTGGGCATGGCTACCTGTTTCCACGATTCGGCCCTCCTCCAGCACCAGGATTCGGTGAGCAGCCCGGACGGTAGAGAGACGGTGGGCAATCACAAACACGGTACAGTCCTGCATCAGTCGCTGGAGAGCTTCCTGTACCAGAGCTTCCGACTCATTGTCCAGGGCAGATGTGGCTTCGTCCAGGATCAGGAGTTTGGGTTTTTGCAAGACGGCTCGGGCAATGGCCAGGCGTTGACGTTGTCCACCGGAGAGATTGACCCCTCTTTCCCCCAGCCAGGTGCTGTACCCATCTGGGAATCGGTGAATAAACTCATGGGCATTGGCAATGCGGGCAGCCGTTTGAATCGCTTCCAGATTAAATTCCTCCTGCCCATAGGCAATGTTGCTGGCAATCGTGCCTGAAAAGAGGGTGATCTCCTGGGGAACAATGCCAATTTGTGCTCGCAGGCTGCGCAACGTCACGGATTTAATGTCGATGCCATCAATCAGAATGCGCCCCACCTGCGGATCGTAGAAGCGGGGAATCAAGCTGACCAGCGTTGACTTACCAGCCCCAGACGAGCCCACGAGGGCCACCACTTCTCCAGGATCGATGCGGAAACTAATCTGATGCAAAACCGGTTGCTGACTGCTGTAGCCAAAACTGACCTGATCAAACTCCACCTTGCCGAGCATCAGGGACATGGTCACGGCCTCAGGTTGATCAAAGACTCGGGGTTTGACATCCGTCAGCTCAAAAACACGGTCCACAGAGGCCTGCCCAGACTTTAATTCGCTGTAATTACTGGTGATCAGGACAATCGGATCGATTAGCAAAGCCAGTCCAGCCACAAACCCCAGGAACTGAGTTCCTGTCAGATCCCCTTCACTGATCTGCCATCCTCCCAGAAGAAAAACGAACAGCACACTGGAGGCGTAGAGAAATCCCACCACCGGGTTCTGGATCGCCTTTACGTGTTCGGTGCGAAAACGAGCAGAGCGGTTACGTTCGGCAATGCGGCCAAATCGGCGCACTTCATAGTCCTCGGCAGCAAAAGGCCCGCGTCAGACCAATGCCGTTAAACACCTCCGTCAGCAGGGAGGCCAGATCGGAAATCTGTTCCTGACTGTGGCGAGACTGGGCTAGTAGCTTTTCTCCAAACCAGCTGATCAACCATCCCATCAGAGGGGCGACCACAAGTGTTGCCAGGGTCAGGGTGCCGTTGAGATACACCATGTAACTGACCACGGCCACAATGGTGAGCACACTGGGAATAAATTGATGAAAAAACTTGTGGATTACCTCCCCAATTCGGTCCAGATCCTCCGTGAGACGATAGGAGAGATCCCCGGTACGGCTGACACTAAAGTAGTCGAGATCCAGGGTTTGCAGGTGAGCATACACCTTCTGTCTGAGTTCTAGAACGATCTGCAGAGAGGCGCGGGCCATGAGGGTGTCCTGTCCGTACTGCAGAGCCCCCCGCACCATAAAGATGGCCATGCCAATCAGGGCGAGCTGAATGATTTCTTGCAGTTGACCTGCCCCCACCGACTGAGCCAGTTGCTCAACCAGATAAGCCAGGCTTGGCATGGTCAGGACAAACCCCAGCGTGCATCCCAGAGCAATCCCGATCATCCAGAGGTGAGGTTTGACATAGGGAACCAGACGGTGATAGACGCGACCTAGACCCACAGTTATCCAGTTTCTATTGCTATCTGTTTGCACTCGCCTGCTAGGCTACACCCGATTGCACAGGCTTGGAGTGTCCCAATCATACCAAGGGGGAAGCAGGGCTAACCTTGCTACTGCACATAGGGGGTTACATCTTCACCACACTGATCTGCCAGGTAAGAAAGAGCCCGAAAGCGCAGCCCCACCACCTGATCGTAAAGAGGATTGAGCTTGCACATGGCCGGGATATGCACAACCTTGCGACCAAAAACCACCACATCCCGTTCAAAGGGGCACTGGGGTGGGATCAACCGACAGAGGAAATGAGCCACCTTGCGATTTTAATGTCGATCCCATCCATCCACTCCCGCAGAGGATGTAGGGGATCAACAGCCGGGGCTCTTCCACTCTCCTCTGCAAGCGGACGAGAGACAGGAGCATGTTCCTGTCCGGGGTCTGTCAGTGTAGAACGCAGGGCCTCCAGAGCTGTGATCTGTAAGTTGAGCGCCTGGGCAAATTCATGCAGCAATTGATCCTCTGCTGCGGTATAAACTCCATCGGCAACAGCTGTCATCACTGCGGTTCGCAAAAAGTCTTCCGCATGCTTTGGCTCTAATAAACGTCCCAACTCTACAGCCGAGATGGGGGTGAGTTCACGGTTTTCTTCATCCGGCCACTCCGCACGAATTAGCTCCGTGATCAGTTGCTGCTCATGATCGTCAAAGTCTCCATCCACCCAGGCCATGCTGATCAGACCCCGTAGCCAGAGGTGAGCCTGCTCCGGTGAGCAGTGAAAATCTCCTGAGTTTTGATCAAGAGTGGGCTGAGGTGCATTCTTGGGCTTGAGGGACATGTGACCTCCAGAAAACCTTCACCAGTAGCTATTGTGGCTTACCCACCTCGCTTTTCCCCAAATTCAACAGCACAAACCCACAATCTTTGTGATTACTTATACCGAATACGACTACTACATGCGTGCACACACTGATTTACAAAGTGAAGGATAACACCATCTTCCCCAGGAGTACTGAATGTGGTTTCTCATAACTTATGGTGTAAGTTCTGCAATAATGCTGTTTCCCTAAACCGATTTCCTCAGCGAAACTGGGGCTAGTTGTGGGCAGATAGACCATGAACCAAACTCAATTGCTGGGACGACTGCTGAGTTCAGCCTTCAACCTGGGGAATTTGTACGAAATGCGCTTACATTTTGCCGACGGAAGCACCATTGAGCGCATCGTATCCTCAGCCCGCTCCAGGCGTTAACCCTATAATCCCTTGGGAATGGATCCGGATCCTTGTCAGAAAGGCCGGACGGGTGTGGCGTGAGTCATCTTGCCCCCAAGGCTGAGAAGACCTGAGAGATTCTTTACTAAATGCAAAGTTATGTGTCATACTAACTTCTAACCCGGTTATTTCCTGGGTTAACACATAATCTCCTAGCTGTACATAAGGATTTGTCGACATGACAACTGTCATTCAACGTCGTTCTAGCAGCAGCCTGTGGGAGCAGTTTTGCGAGTGGGTCACCTCCACCGACAA
>JAAUUJ010000022.1 GCA_012030715.1 Synechococcaceae cyanobacterium SM2_3_1
TCTGCGGGGAGATCCCCTCTGGTTTACACCGGACCAATTGCGACAGATGATCATTGCCCTGGAACCGACCACCACCGAAGCGATCCAGGTGGAGCGGCGCACCAAGCGCTACTGGAGTCTGGAACTTTTCCGGCAGGGGAGGGACCGCCTCTGGCAGGCTCTGATCCTGGGCTACTTGCGGGAGCAGGAGAACCTGGTACTGGTCATGATTGATGAAATTGCCTTTCGCTGTCCTGTGCGTTTTCAACGCCATGTGCAACTGGGGGAGTGGGTGCAACTGCAGGTGGCTGCCGTCGATCCCCGTGCAGATCTGCTGGAGCTGCGGGAGGTAACGGTGGGGGTAGCCCAGTAATTGCGGGGTTGAGAAAAGCCAGCCATTGTATGCTTGGCATCAATGATGAGAGTCGCTCCCTAATAATCCTCGGTGATTTGCATGACTGATCCCCATTCCCCTGCCCTGAATAACCGCCAGGGTCAGACCAGCGAGCATACCCTTCCTTTGGCGGATCAATCGCTGCCCTATACGGCTGAGGCGGACTGGTTAACCGTCTACGAACGGGAGAAACCCGTGGCAGTCATGTTTTACGTCGCCTACCTGCTGCAGGGGGAGGCCAGTACTCAGCGGCCGCTAACCTTTGTGTTTAACGGTGGACCCGGGGCAGCCTCTGCCTATCTGCATATGGGAGCTCTAGGGCCTCGCCGCGTGCAGTTTGGTGCGGATGGCACCCTCCCGAAACCTCCTGTGCAGGTGACCGACAATCCCGAAAGCTGGTTGCGCTTTACCGATCTGGTCTTTATCGATCCGGTGGGGACAGGTTTCAGCCGCCAGTTGCCCCCGGAGAAAGCGGAGTCTGCTGCTGCCGGATCCGCCTCTGATAAACCGGAGGAAACCCCTTTCTGGGAGGTGGAACGGGATCTGAAAGCTCTGGGGGAATTTATGCAGGCTTTTCTCTCCCAGCATCAGCGCTGGCTCTCACCACTTTTAATCGCTGGGGAAAGCTACGGGGGGTTTCGGGTGGCACGCCTGGCCCAGATGCTGCAACAGGACTTTGGCCTCGGTCTGTCGGGGGCGATCCTGATCTCTCCCGCCCTGGAGTTCAGTCTCCTGGAAGGCAGTGATTACAACCTTTCCTACTGGGCCACCCTGGTGCCTTCCTTTGCGGCAGCAGCTGCGTATCACCAGCGGGTATCTGTCCGCCAGGATCGCCTTCGTCATCAACAGGCGGCTGAAACGCTGGCGCGGCAACGGCTGATCCCCCTGTTAGCCCTGGGCAGTTCTGCCCCCGCCACTGAGCAGCACTCGGTGTATCAGGAGCTGGCGGATCTGATCGGATTGCCCGTGTCTGTTGTCCAGAAGCATGGGGGCCGGATCGATCGGGAAGTCTTTGCCCGTGAACTGCTGCGGGATCAGGGTCGCGTCCTGGGGCTGTATGATGCTTCCATTACCAGTATTGATCCCTTTCCTGACCGACTGCAGTTTGAAGGCAGTGATCCTACCCTGGATGGGGTTCAACGCCTGTTCACGGGGGCGATCAATCATCAACTGCGGGATCAGCTGGGGGTGAAAACCGACCTGATGTACCATCTGCTTAACTTTGAGACCTTCAAAGCCTGGAAGTTCTCCCTGAAAACTGAGTTTAAGATGGGCTACCTGGGGGCCATGGATCAGCTGCGAGTGGGGCTATCCCTCAATCCCCATATGCGAGTGCACATCAGCCATGGTGTTTTTGATCTGGTCACCACCTACTTCGCCTCCATGCACCTGGTGGATCTGATGAAACTGGATCTGGCCCTGCGCCCCAACCTCACCCTGACCAGCTATGACGGCGGTCATATGTTTTATAGCTGGGATCAATCCCGCCAGTCCTGGTATCGGGAAATGCACACCTGGTATGCCAGTCTTGGATCAGTGGGAGAGGATCTGGGAGAGGAATAGCTTGGTGCGTTCTTCCCGGGGGTTGGAGAAAAACTGTTTGGGGGTGTTCTCTTCCACAATCTTGCCCTGATCAAAGAAGATGATCCGGTCCGCCACCTCACGGGCAAAGCCCATTTCATGGGTGACACACACCATTGTCATCCCCGACTGGGCCAGTTCCCGCATTACATCCAGTACCTCTTTGATCATCTCCGGATCCAGGGCCGAGGTGGGTTCATCAAACAGCATCACCGCCGGGTTCATGGCCAGGGCTCGGGCAATCGCCACCCGCTGTTGTTGTCCCCCTGAAAGCTGACCGGGGTATTTGTGAGCTTGTTCAGCAATGCCAACCCGGGTCAGCAGTTCTAAAGCCCGATCCGTAGCCTCGTCTTTCTTCAGCTTTTTAACGGTCATCGGGCCGAGAGTTACGTTCTGCACCACTGTCAGATGGGGAAAGAGGTTAAATTGCTGAAATACCATGCCCACTTCCCGCCGGATGGCATCAATGTTACGCAGATCGTGGGTAAGTTCAATGCCATTCACCACAATCCTGCCCTTCTGATGTTCCTCCAGGCGATTGATCGTGCGAATAAAAGTGGATTTGCCAGATCCGGAGGGACCACAAACTACCACCACCTCTGCGCGGCGGATGGCGGTGGAAATGCCTTTGAGCACATGAAAATCCCCATACCATTTGTGAACCTCCTCGCAGGTGATGGCCACATCTGTAGCTGAGGTTGAGGGAGTGTTCATCTCGGTTTTGGGAACATTCATGGCATACCAGCGCTTTGTAATCACAATCTACCTGATCCGCTGCCCTCGCTTCGCAAGTTGCCAAGAGGCTAGATGACAACCTGGCAAGGGGAGCATTCCCTCAAGACTCAGGTCAAAAGAGACTGGATCGATGGAATCTTAATCTGCCATCATGGGCAGTATCTGTCGTAACATTTCCTCGGTGGGGGAGGTGTCACTTTGTAAGAGAAATACTTGCGAATGGAGATTCAGGAATTCATGCGGTCAACTCTGTTCAGTTCCCTCCTGGGGGTGTTGTGTCTATCTTCCCTTGTCAGTCTTGCCGCTCCGGTGGCCGCACAGGGAAGCAGCAAGCTGGAGGAAGTCAAGTCGAGAGGGACCCTCCGCTGTGGGGTCAACAACCAGTTACCTGGCTTTGGTAACCTTGATGACGCTGGCAACTACGTTGGCTTTGATATTGATATCTGCCGTGCGCTCGCCGCTGCCGTCCTTGGGGATCCTCAGGCGATTGAATTTGTCTCCCTCACTGCCGCCAATCGCCAGTCGGCCATCCAGGCCAATGAGGTTGACTTTATGATCCGCAATACCACCTGGACCCTTACCCGTGATCGTGAATGGGGAGCTACCTTTGGGCCTACTGCCTACTACGATGGACAGGGATTCCTGGTGCGTAAGGAACTGGAGATCAATGAATTAAGCCAGCTGGATGGGGCCTCGATCTGCGTGATCTCAGGAACTACCACTGAACTGAACCTAGCGGATGTTTTCCGTGCTCGTAGCCTTGCCTTTGAACCGATCACCTTTGAAAATGAAGACACTGCATTTACCGCCTATGAAGAAGGGCGATGTGATGCCATTACCAATGACCAGAGTTCCCTGATCTCGCGGCGGAGTACCCTGGCTGCGCCCGATGATCATCTGATTTTGGAGGAAATCATCTCTAAAGAGCCGCTCGGACCGCTGGTGGCTCAGGGGGACACGCAATGGGCTGACATCATGAACTGGACTATGTTCGCCCTGTTCTACGCTGATGAAAAGGGGATCACCAGCGAGAATATCAATACCTTCGCCGATAGTGAAGATCCTGATATTCAGCGCTTCCTGGGCATTGATGGCAATTTGGGAGAATTGCTGGGACTGGAACCCACCTGGACCCAAACCGTGATTGAATCGGTGGGCAACTACGGCGAGATCTTCGACCGCAACCTCACACCCTTAGGTGTCCAGCCGGGGTTAAACCAGCCCTACACCGAGGGGGGTATTCACTACGCTCCTCCGTTCCGCTAGCAACATGGGATCCTGCAGGACGGCAAGCCCCTCAGGATTCCGGATTCTCGCTCGCCGTTGCTCGTGAATGTTATGTCCGCCTTTCAGTCCCCTGTGTCCCCTCCCTGGTGGCGGGATGAGCAAATTCTCAAGGTGATCTTTCAGATTGCCTTTGCCGTTGCGGTGCTGCTCTCCATGCTGGGGTTGTACCGCAATCTAACTGTGGGGTTGGATCAGCTGGATCTTTCTCTAGGATTTGGTTTCCTCACGAATTCTGCCAATTTCGGCATTTCGGAGGGAATTCCCTACGATCCTGCCGAGTCCTACCTGAAAGCCTTTCTGGTGGGAGCGGTCAATACCCTCTACGTTTCGGTGGCCAGCATCTTGTTGGCAACCCTCATGGGTCTGATCCTGGGGATGGCCCGCCTGTCCAGTAACCTGTTGGCCCGCAAGTTGGCGGCAGTGGTCACCGAAGCCTTTCGAAATGTGCCGGTGCTGCTCATCATCATTTTCTGGTACCAGGCGGTGATCCTCCAGTTACCTGGAGTGCGGGATAGTTACTCGTTCCTGGGAATTTTCTATGTAAATCAACGGGGGGTATTTTTCCCCAGTTTGAACCCCAGCGGGTGGTTGCTGCCGATGCTGGCGCTGCTGGCGGGGGTGTTCTGGCTAAGACGATTGCGTCCAGACCGCCCAAGCTGGATCAAAAACATCCTCACCGCAGTGGGGGTCCTGCTGGTGATCCTGGCCTTCTACGTGTGGGCTCCTCAAGATCCACTGCAAATTCAGGTGCCAGAACTGACCCGCTTTAACTTTCGGGGTGGTGCCCAATTCTCAGCCGAATTTACAGGTGTGATGCTGGGGCTGGTGACCTACACCGGGGCCTACATTGCAGAAGTGGTGCGAGGATCGTTTTTGGCGGTACCCAGGGGACAGTGGGAAGCTTCCCGTGCTATTGGCCTGAATGAATTGGCCGCTTTTCGGCGGGTGATCGTACCCCAGGCACTGCGCATCATGATCCCCTCGCTTACCACCCAATACCTGACCTTGATCAAAAACACAACCCTGGCGATTGCGGTGGGTTACTCGGATCTGTTTAATATCAGCACAACCATCATCAATCAATCCGGACGATCGATTGAGGTTTTCGCCATCATGATAACCACTTACCTGATTGTGAACCTGATGGTCGCTACAGGAATGAACTGGATGAATGAGCGTGTCAAGCTGGTGGAGCGCTGAGCATGACCGCTTTCTCTTCCCCCGAGCAAGACCTGCGACCTCCAACCCCACGCCTGCATCCCATCCTGTGGCTACGAAAAAATTTGTTTGGCTCTTGGTTCAACAGTTTGCTGACCTTGTTTTCCCTAGCAATCCTTGTCTGGACAGTGTTTGGGTTTGTGCATTGGGCTCAACAGGCAAACTGGGCTGTGATTCCCGCCAACCTCAAGATCTTTGCCAGTGGGACTTACCCGGTGGAACAGCTGTGGCGAGTCTGGGTGGTGCTGGGCATGGTCATGGCCATTCTGGGAATGGCTGGGGGGGCTTGGCAGGGTGTCCTGCGACAGTACACGATTGGGGTAGCGGTCTTTTTCGGGATCCTGGCTTTGTTCCCGCTGGGCTCCCCCCAGTTCTGGCTGGCGGGCATCGCCGCTGTAACAGCCCTGGGGGTTGCTGTGGGCTGGAAACGCCAGAACTTACAGTTGTTGACCCTCTGGATCTGGGTTCCCGTACTCCCGCTGGTATTTGAACTGTTACTCGGAGGCTTTGGCGAGCAGCTTCCGGGCATTAACTCCTCCGAACTGTCGGGTCTCCTCCTGACCTTGATCATGGCCTCGGCAGCTCTGATCATCGCCTTCCCCATTGGGGTGCTGCTGGCTTTGGGTCGGGCTAATGGCAATTTACCTGTAATCAAGATCTTTAGCATTGGGGTGATCGAGTTCTTCCGGGGCATTCCTCTGACCACCATCCTCTTCGCGGCCTGGTTGCTGGTTCCCCTGTTTTTGGGAGGGGCCAGTGTAGATATCTTGATCAGGGTGGAGGTAGGTTTTATTCTTTTTACTGCGGTTTATGTCGCAGAGGATGTTCGAGGGGGACTGCAGTCGATCCCCAGAGGCCAGTGGGAAGCCGCCCGAGCCCTGGGGCTGAATCCCTTGCAACTCACCTGGCTGATCATCTTGCCCCAAGCCCTGCGAGTGGCCATTCCCTCGCTGGTCAATGCCTTCTTAACGCTATTTAAGGACACGTCCCTGGTGATCGTGGTAGGGGCTATTGATCTGCTACAAGCGGGACGGATTGTCTACAACAACTCCAACTGGTTGGGCACTCAACAGGAGGTGCTCTTTTTCATCGGCCTGGTATATTTTTGCTTTTGTTATGCGATGGCCCATGCTGCGAAGCAAATTGAACGATCGCTGGGATTAGGAGAACGGTAAAGCCTACTGATCCTACTCACGAATAGGCCAACAGGCTGATCTTAATCTGGCATGAGCTTGGGTCCAGGGTATGAAAGTTCAGGTTGGCCTGCATTTCTCGCAACAGGCGTTGGCTCACTCTCCAGGTGAAATACTGCCGTTGTTGCTGTTCAACCGATTGGGTGACTGGCAGGCCCCATAGGTTGAGCGTCAACAGGATCTGGGGGTGTTGGAGGTGCATCTGGAGGTCCAGATGGCCGCAACGGAGGTGGGCAATGCTCCAGCGACAAAGTCCTAGCAGCGCCTGCAGTAACCCATGCGGATCGGCGTAACCCCAGTAGTCTGTGATCGGGGCTTCTTGTAGGCAGGACCAGGCATACCGCAGCCCTCGATCTTGAGCCTGAAGGATGGTCAGTGCGGCCACATCCTGCAGGAGCGGAAGCAGCTGGACAGGTTGCAACTGCAAGCGTTGGATCGGAATTTGATGTTGAGCCAGGCGGGTATACTCCTCCAGCAGATGCAGCGAGTTCTCAACGGCCAGCCGGGCAGTGTCCAGATACTCTCTCTCCTCCTGCGGTGAATCACAGAGATCGGCCAGAATCATTTGCAGAGAACCCATCTGGCTGCTGAGGGGCGTCCGCAATTCATGACCAATACTGGCCAGCAATTCCGCTTGAAACTGCCTCAACATCTCAGCCCGCTCAAAGGCAAACTGCCAGTCCATTTCTGGCTGATCCGGCGGTCGCTGTTCTACCCCAGCACCCTGCTTCTTCGCTAGTTGTGGCCCTACCATCGTTCTGATCCCAACCCTGTGGACCCTGAAGTCACAGTCCCTTACTCCTGCAGTAGACTCAACTTCACTTTAGCTTCATTAAGTCACAGTAAAGCATGTTGAGGCAGGAAGACAAGCACTGACAAATCGGGGAACCCCACTCAGATCAGGATGGATGTGGATGCTGGTGTAGCGATCATCCTGAAACAGGAGGGTGGCCACCTCCTCCGCCTGCCCCTGCATGACCTCAACCGCCCAGAACCCCCCAGGCTGGAGATAAAGGGGAGCCTGATCGATGAGATGCAGCACCGCCTCTAAGCCCGACTCACCCCCATCCAAGGCAAGGTGAGGTTCATGCCAGGCAACTTCCGGTTGTAAC
Organism: Synechococcaceae cyanobacterium SM2_3_1; assembly: GCA_012030715.1. Classification (GTDB taxonomy): domain Bacteria; phylum Cyanobacteriota; class Cyanobacteriia; order Thermostichales; family Thermostichaceae; genus JAAUUJ01. Next base: position 7,500 of record JAAUUJ010000022.1, read on the forward strand.
TGCGGCAGCTGTGATCGAGGAATGTAGGGCGGATTGGAGACCATTCCCTGAATCCGACCTCGTTCAGGATGGAGGGGGGTAAACCAGGATCCCTGCAAAAAAGTCAGAGGAGCTGACAGTGCCTGCGCTCTGCGGTTGGCCTCGGCCATGGTCAGTGCCTCGACACTGACATCCACTCCATACACCTGACTGGCCACCCCAACCCTGGCCAGGCTAGAGCCAGGATCCCACTTCCTGTACCCAGATCCACCCAGATCCCGGGAGCGGCTTCCTGAGCATGCCACCACTCCACCGCGATATCAATGAGTAATTCTGTCTCTGGGCGCGGAATTAAAAACCCCCAGGACCAACTTGGATATCCAGATCCCGCCAGACCACCCTCCCCAGAAGATACTGCAGGGGAATGCGCTCCTGCAGCCGCCGTTGCCAGAGATGGGTCAGCGCAGTCAGATCAATGTCAGAGGGGGGGCGATCAAGTCGCTGATCGAGACGTGACCACCCTCCTGCTTCCAGGAGCAAATCCACTTCCAGAGGAGAGATCGATGCAGCCCTGGCCATAATCTGGGCTTGCTGGCGCCACAGACGAGCGTCGGATCTTGAGCGCGCGCGGATCGGAACTGGGCTATTGGCCTGCATCGGGAATAGTGATGGGCTCGGCTCCGTCAGCAGGGAGCTGGAAGAGATCTGGGTTTAGATCCTGAACATACTCGAGGAGTCTCGCGAGGGGACAAAAGCAATTTTCTCAATGTCAGCCGCTGCGGAGCTATCTAGCATGGAATCCACCACCTGTTCGAGGGTAGTGACTTCAATTTTGGTGGCCTGAGTCACCTCGGCGTTCTCTGCTGCTGCCCGATCCAGAGTCAACTGCAGATCTTGCTGGGCGAAAAAGAAAGGCACCACTTCGACGCCATCCCGCTCAATGGTTAGAATCCCCTGAGCAGAGACGCCATAGAAGAGAGGGATACCCGGAAAATCTTCGATATCAGTTTGACCATTTGCTTTCACAATCTGCATGGCCGACTCGACATCGCTGGGGCGGGGTAACACCTGAAACACAAGGTTTTCGCTCTGCTGTCGCTGTTGCTCTGCCACCTCGTAGGCGTAGCCCAGGGAGACAGGGATCACCTGCGCCTCGGCGGCGATGTCAGGGTTGGCGGTCTGGATCTGGGTAATGGCTGCTGTGGCTTGTTCCTGCCCCAACCAGAAGCTGGCCACCTGCAACGTGGTCCCTTCCTGATCGACATTAGCCAGAATCGGTGTCCCATCCTTAGAAACTACGGTAAAGACGGGGACAATATTCAACCGTTCCGCCACTTCGGATCGGGACAGCCCAGCACCGGTTCCCGCTGCGGGAGCTGGGGCCGCAGGAGCCTCCTGAGCCTGAACGGGAAACACCATGTCGGGCAGGAAGAGTGTCCCCGCGCCTGTGAGTCCATAGACCAGAGCAACCAGACCTAAACGTTGAATCACCTTCATCCCATCTCCCGGCATCCTGCCATTGATCATCACCCACACATAACCCAAAAATTTCTTCAGGGCTTTCGTAAGGCCAACTTCTAGTGATCACAATTAAACATGCTATGCAGTCAAGGCTAAGCGATGAGCTGAGGACTTGTCGAGAGGAAAAAACCTGGACTTGGGATGCAATTTTGATCTTGAGGCTGCGGACCTGTGCGAAAGCTTCCCTAATTGGGGAAAATGAGCTACCTAGACGAAGACCATCGGTTTGTGCTTGATTTGCTCAAAGGCCTCGGCATCAAATGAATAGAGCGTGGCGGGTCGCCCAGCACTTTGGCTGGTTTTCTGACCGGTATCTTTCAAAACCCCTAGCTTCAAGAGTTTGGCTCGAAAGTTGGAGTAGTCAGAGAAGTTTTCCCCTAACACTGTGCCGTAGAGTTGATACACCTGCCCCAGGGTAAACTGCGCAGGCAGAATATCGAAAGCAACCGGGCTGTACTCCAGCTTATTGCACAGCCGTTGATGGGCATAACTGACAATCTGATTGTGATCAAAAGCCAGGGAAGGAATCTCCTGAATGGGGTACCAGGCAATGCCCTCGACCCCGTCCGCAAGCAGTTGGGCATCCTGAAAACGCACCAGAGCAAAATAGCTAACAGAAAGGTATCGGACTCCATAAACTTCGGGACTCTCTCGCGGATCCCGATGGGGACCTCCAAAGGTGTAAAGCTGTTCTAAGTACAGCTGCTTGACTCGAATTTTTTCGGAGAGAATTCGGTAGGCTGCATCCTCCAGGGATTCTCCCTTGCGCACTAGAGTCCCAGGCAGGGACCACTGACCGCTAAATGGATCTTCACGACGACGCACCAGCAGAATCAGCAACCTGTTTTGTTCACTGTCCACTGAAAAGATGGCAGTGTCCACACCGACCCTGAACTCGGCCAGAGGAGATGCTGGTGTAGCCTTCGCCATGCAGACAATCCCGAGACATGAGGTCAAACGTGCTGCCAGCCTGGCTGCTGGATGGCTCTGCCCACTTCCATCAGAGATGAGAGGAAAAAGGCCGCCTGGATCGGATGGCCCCAGAGGCCAGACCCTGGGAGATCTCTAAAGGAATCAGGCTCAGACTTTGCAATGTTTCCAGGATAGCCTCCCGCGCCACAGCCACCTCCTCCCGTTCCAGGGCTAGCCGCAGGTAATCTGTCACCAGCCGCAATTGAGAGGGCTGCACCTGCTCCTTTTCTAGAAACGATTGCACCTGGCGCACTCCGGTCAGCCGTTGGAAAGGATCGGGAGAAGCAATGGCACTCAAACACTGCTCAAGGGTGGTTCGCCGCTCCTGATGACGCCGGTGGAAGCTTTCCCACAGCAGCAGGCTGAGAATTCCGAGGGTAGCGATCCCCTCCAAAATGGCCGCTGCCGCCAGCCAGTGTTGTTCTGTCTCCATCCAAAGGGAGAGGGAGCCATAGAGAACCAGGCTAGCAATGACCCCACTACTGGTTGCCCATATCCAGGGACGAGCCGACGGGGTTACCCACTGTGACCAGCGTTCCCAGGGGCAGAGTTGTCGTCCAGTTTGTCGCAGATAAACCCAGAGCATGACTCCTGAGCCTCCGAGCAGTGCCGCTCCCAGAGGCCAATTCCCCACGAGCAAGATTGCCAGCACCAAAAGGGTGATGACCGACCACAGTGTCCTGGCTGTGCTGGAGTTTGACTGAGAGACATCTCCCAAAAGATAGCCTTGGGCAAACAGAGCCCGCACCTGGGCACTTAGCCGATCTTGATAGCGGGACCAGGGCAGATGGGAGAGTCGAGCCCACCAGGATAGAGACGTTGGCTTCACAAGTGACAGCGACGAGTCAGACAGTCACCTCAGTTTATCTCACCCCCGGTCTGCTATCGACAATCTTGCCTCTATTGCTTGATTGCCATCCTTTATCGGATAGCTCGCCAAAGTGCAATAAAGACGATTAACTCGCTTGCCCTGAGAATAATTTTCCCCAGATCTTGCCAGGGTTCTTGATGCAGCAGTGGGCTCACCAGGCTATTCCAAGAATGATAGACAGAGATGCCACCGAGAATACTGACCAGTCCGATCCAGAGAACGACCCGAACAATGTGAACTGGCAGGGTAAGGTCACGTGACCTCAGCGGTCTTCTTCCTGTCTGCATGGTTGTCACTCCCATAACCACCATTTTGGCCCCAGAGCTCAACTTCTGGCGCAAAGCCCCCCCTAAGCCCAGGCAGGGTTTCGGAGAGGCTAAGTAAGCAGGTTACGGGACAGAAGGACTGAAGATTGCAATTTTTTACGAAGTCTAAAGAAACTCATTGGCCTGATCTTCTTCAGAGAGGATCAACTGCAAACCCGGATCCCCGCGCAGTAGCCCCGTGACCACAAGGCTATAGACCTTTCCGGCATCTAGTTCCAGATCAAACTCGTCCAAGACCGTTCCGGCTACGGGATCGGTGAAGGCGGTGACCTCGGCGGCGGTAGTGGTGAGCAGGAGGGTTGTAAACCCAGGATCGAGAGCAACGTAATTGGACACTTGGCCAAATTCCAGGCCAGTCACAACAGCAGATGTATCTGTACTCTCCCAAGCCAGGGCGGGAGCATCGGGAACGGCATGGACAAAGCGAACCGTCGCCATCCCAAACTCTGGGGGCTGGCGATCCTCAAGAATGAGCGCAGTCACGCGCGCCGGTTCATCCACCGCCACCACCGTAAACGTCCCCCGTTCAGGGAAGTCAATGACGGTGTTTCCCACTTGACTGTTGGCAGGGATCAGCTGATCCAGCCCACGACTACCTGCACGGAAACCCAGATCGTAGGTGCCGGTAAGGATCCGCTCATAGCTGCCCTGGTTCCCATATTCAACACTCGGGAAAGTTAATCCCCCCACGATCAGGCTCAAGGGGGGGGCATTGGGAGAGGCGTGCACCATCCGCAACTCAATCTCATCGGTCTCGGTAGACGCAGATGGAGAAGAGACAGAACAACTGCTGAGACCCAAAAGACCGAGAAGGAGGAAAGATCCTTCTAAGAAAAGTAAACCTACGCCTGAAGCGCAGCGGTTAATACTCATGATTCAACTCCACATCCTCACACAAAGTAGGCTGACGAAGAAACTGAGAAACAGCTGGCCCGTAGACCAGCTTCTTAGTCGGCAGCAAAGACTAACTCATTTTGTAGCCTAAATCAGAAGGTGAAGCCAAACCTTGATCTCAACAATCCCGGGTATAACAATCAGGCATGATTCATGAGATCTGAGAGGTTACCCTGCTTGATAGATAGGGACTTGAGCCTGCTTGCATCTTCCATCTGATCTGTGATTGCCATTACCCGAAGAACTTCAGAGCCAAGCGCTTTGCTTGTTTATTGGTCGGATAGGGCCACAATTCCGGGGAGCTCTTTCCCTTCCAGTAACTCCAGGCTGGCGCCACCTCCAGTGGAAATATGGCTCATCCGTTCCGCCAGTCCTACTTTTTCCACGGCAGCAACAGAATCCCCACCCCCAATGATGGTTGTGGCCCCGGTGCCCGTCAGATCCGCCAGGGTGCGTGCAATTGCCTCGGTGCCAGCGGCAAAACGATCAAATTCAAAGACTCCCATCGGACCATTCCAGATCACGGTCTTCATGTCCTGCAGGGCGGACTGGAAAGCACTGATGGACTCAGGTCCAATATCCAATCCCATCCAATCGCTGGGAATAGCCTGCACAGAGACCGTTTGGGCAGCAGCATCGGCAGCAAACTTATCCGCCACCACCACATCTACAGGCAGCAGCAACTCCACCCCGCGGTCCTGAGCTTTTTGCATCAGGGTTTTGGCCAGATCCAGTTTGTCGTCTTCGACCAGAGATTTGCCGGTATCCAACCCCTGGGCCTTGTAGAAGGTGAAGATCATGCCCCCACCCAGAAGCAGTTTATCCACTTTCTCCAGCAGGGTTTCGATCACACCGATCTTTGAGGACACCTTGGAGCCGCCAATAATGGCTGCCAGCGGGCGTTGGGGATTGTCAATGGCCCCCTTGAGAAACTGTAATTCCTTCTCCACCAGATACCCAGCCACGGAAGGCTTCAGGTAGGTGGTGACGCCAGCGGTCGAGGCATGCGCGCGGTGAGCGGTACCAAATGCATCATTGACGAACATCTCCGCCAGACTGGCTAACCGCTGGGCAAACCCTGTGTCGTTGTCTTCCTCTTCAGGGTAGAAGCGAACATTTTCCAGCAGAATCACCTGGCCGTTCTGGAGTTGTCCCACTGCGGTTTCCACCTCTGGACCCACACAATCTTCGACGAAAGCCACGGGCTCTCCCAAGAGTCCCTGCAGGCGAGTGGCCACCGGAGCCAGGCTATTCCCGGCTTTGGTAATCTTAATCTCTCCTGTTTCCTTGTCCTTCTTAATGGGGCGGCCCAGGTGGCTGGTCAGGATCAGCCGCGCTCCGGCCTGGCGCAGAGCCTGGATCGTGGGAAGGGCCGCCCGAATCCGAGTGTCATCGGTGATCTGACCTGCATCATCAAGAGGCACATTAAAATCCGCTCGCACAAGCACTTTTTGCCCTGTCAGATCGGTCCCCGCTTCCAGCAACTTTGCCAGTGATTGCTTGGCCATAGCAGTGCTCCTCAATGGATGATGACATAATGATTGTCCGCATTTTACCAGGCTGCGATCCTGGCATAGAGCTCCGAACCACTGTATGTACGTTCTCAGGTGTCCTGGGCCTCCAGCGAGACCTTTTCCAACACCACCCCCATGCGACGGTATTTTTGATAACGCAGCTCCCGCAGCTGACGGCCACTCAGCCCCTGGAGCTCCTGGAGTTGTTGCAGAAGCACTTCTTTTAAAGTGGCAGCCAATCTCAATCGGAGCCCGGTGGGCTCCCCCCACAGGTTCAGGAATGATCTGGTCAACAATATTCAGCTCCTGGAGCGCATCGGAGGTGATTCGCAGTGCGTCTGCTGCCTGAGGAGCCAATTTGGCGTCTCGCCAGAGAATCGCAGCACAGCCTTCGGGAGAAATGACAGAGTATACGGCATGCTCGAGCATCAGCAGTCGATCAGCCACCCCAATCGCCAGCGCTCCCCCAGAACCTCCCTCCCCAATGACCGTGGTAATAATCGGGACTTCAAAGCGGAACATGGCCTGGAGGTTGACGGCAATGGCCTCCCCCTGTCCCCGTTCTTCCGCCTCCACCCCCGGATAAGCTCCAGGTGTATCCACAAAGGTTAAAATCGGCAGGCCAAAGCGGTTGGCATGTTCCATGAGGCGAAGCGCTTTACGATAACCGCCGGGGTTGGGCATGCCAAAGTTACGGGCAATATTGTCCTTAGTGTCCCGGCCTTTCTGGTGACCGATCACTATAACCGACAACCCTTCGAGCTCTGCGAGTCCTCCCACCAGCGCGGGATCATCCTGTCCGTGGCGATCTCCCCGCAACTCAAACCAACTGTCACAAAGGAGCTGTACGTAGTCGAGTGTACTGGGGCGACGAGGATGTCGAGCTACCTGTAGACGTTCCACCGGCGTCAGTTGCCGGAAGATCTCTTGTCGTAACTCCATGGCTTTTACCTCTAACTGCCGAATCTGCTCCGCGGCCTCGATTTGATTGTCCTCTGCCAGAGACCGAATCGCGTCAATTCGTTGCTCCAAGGCAGCCACAGGTTTTTCAAACTCTAGCAAGAAGCGGTCGTTGGTTTGACTCATCATGCCCTTCCCGTATTCCCGGGGCCAACCGTACCGAGTCTCTCATAAAAATGAAGCGGATGGGAGAAGATCCTATGGATCGAAAGGGTTCGCAGAAGCGCGAGGGTAAGGAATACTGATAGCAGATCTTGGCCTCTCTAGCAGACATTCCCTATGGTTTGGCAACGTCCCGATGGTCGCCCCCCGGAGGCTCTCCGCCCCATTAGTTTCCAGCGGGCTTACACAAAAGTTGCCCCTGGCTCGGTCCTGACCCGTTTTGGGGAAACCACGGTTCTGTGTACGGCCTCAGTCACGGAAGAGGTGCCCCGCTTTCTTCAAGGAACGGGCCAGGGATGGCTGACGGCAGAGTATCGTATGTTACCCAGTTCAACTCGACCGCGACAGCAACGGGAAACCCTGAAGCTTTCAGGACGGACCGCCGAGATCCAGCGATTGATTGGGCGTAGCCTCCGCTGCAGCCTCGATCTCAAGCAATTGGGGCCGCGCACGATTACCGTAGATGCCGATGTGCTCCAGGCAGATGGGGGTACCCGCACGGCGGCCATTACCGGCGGATATCTGGCGCTTGTGGATGCGGTGTCCTGGTTGAAAACGGAGATGGGTCTTGAACATCCGCTGCTGCTCAAACAGGTGGCGGCAGTATCTGTGGGCATGGTTCACGCTCAGGCGGTGACGGATCTCTGCTATGAGGAAGATGTCCAGGCCAGCGTAGATCTCAATGTTGTGATGACCGAGTCCGGCACCTATGTGGAGATTCAAGGGACTGCTGAGCAGGATCCCTTCAGCCCCATTCAGCTCAGCCAGATGTTGACGTTGGCGGATCAGAGCATTCAGCAGTTATTAAGGCTACAGACGCAGGCGCTCTTGTCGGATTAGGACTGAAAGCATTAGAGTCAAGGTCATCGATCTGTGAAGCAACCTTTATTAAGCTCTTGTGTAGACTAGATTGGTGGTGGCATGTTGAGAGTAAAACAGGTGGATAGGTGGGCTTGAGACCTGCTCAGGAGCCTGGATGACGGAGTATCTGGCCAAACTGGAGAGTGATGCATGTCACGATATGTCTTTGGTCCTCAGGAACTACCTGGAATGTTGCGGCAGAATGCCAGCCACTTTACCACTGGCTATCTCCGCTTTAATTTGCGCACCCCTGACCAACCGGAAGCCGATGAAGTCTGGATGCTGGCCTTTTACCGGGGCCGTCTGATTTTCTCAGCAGATCAGCCCTTGGGGTGCAAAATTTTCCTCCAGCGGCTCTCACGCTTTATCCCCCGCCTGAAGCTGGGGTGGTCTCGTCGGGCATTACGGGTGATTCAAGAACGCCTGATGCGGGAAAACTCTCTGCGGGAGCTGATCGAAGGGATGACCCAACTGGCGCTCCTCAAGCCCGGGGAAGTGGAGGATGCCCTCTGGTTGAACTTGATGACTGATTTTGACCGTTATCTGTACGATCGCTCGGGCACCTGTCGCTTTGAAGTGCACGATATACTGGCCCGCGAAACTCCGATCGCTGGGTATGAACTCGATCCCTGTTTGCAGCAGGCGGCTGAGCGTCGTGATCTGTGGACAGAAGTGAAGGTGGCGATCTCGACCATGATGGCTGTCCCGGTCATGAACTGGGAGCGACTCAGCCGCTATAAGTTGACGGAAGAGCAGCGCCAGAAGTTGCATAATCTCACCAAAGATGGGGAGACGTTGGAGGCGATTTCCACCCGCATTTCTCGGGATCGTCTGGAGGTGGCCCAATTGTTTGCCCCCTGGGTTCGTAAAGGCCTGGTAAGTCTGCAAACCCCGACAGAAATACTCCGCTTAGATCAGCGTGCCCTCAAGACGATCCTAGCGGTAGATGACAGCGTGGTGATGCAGGAAATGCTCCGCCAGACCCTGCCCGACTATCGGGTGATTACCACGGGCAATCCCTCGGAGCTGCTCAATCTTCTCTTTCAACACAAGCCTGATCTGCTGGTTATGGATGTCACCATGCCCGGAATCGATGGCCTGGAGTTATGTCGGATTGTGCGCAATTTAGAGGAATTCAAAACGATTCCAGTGGTGATGTTGACCTCAAGAGATGGATTTTTCGATCGGGTGAAGGGGAAGCTCTCCGGGGCCACAGCCTATCTCACCAAACCCATTGATGAGGTGAAGCTAAATGCAGAGGTTGAGAAGCTACTGAATCTTCGCCCTTCTGTGGATCGTCATCCCCCCAGGATGTCTGCCGCTACGGCTGAACTGCCCACTGAATGGTCTGATCCCCTCTTGAATCCCAGTACAGAGTTTTAAGAAGGTAGGGCTGTAGAGAATGATTGGTATTTGGGAGCCATGCCCGAGGAAGTGGCCATGTTACGAGCTGGCATGGATGCCGTACGGGTCCAAACCCACTTCAATCGCCAGTTTTACCAGGGATCCCTCTACGGGCATGGCGTGGTGGTGGTCCAGGGGGGAATTGGCAAAGTGCGAGCCACGATCACGGCGACGGCCCTGGTCTCTCACTTCCCGGTGCAAAGCCTGATCTTTACGGGGGTTGCAGCGGGGTTGCGGCCAGAGCTCAAGCAGGGGGATGTGGTGCTGGCTCACCGTGCCATTGAACATGATTTTGGCATGGCCAGGGACGATGGATTTTCGCTGGGATTAGATTTTTTACCTGAGGAGGCCGCCAGGGTTTTGGAAGCCGATCCTGCTCTTTTTGATCTGGCGAAACGGGTCCAGCACCAGGCGCAGCTGCAACCTATTCTTTCCCACGTTCCCCAGATCTATCCTGGACTGATTGCCTCTGGGGACACCTTTGTGGCCGGAACACAGGTGCGGCAGCAGATCTATGCGCGAACTCAGGCAGATGTTGTGGAAATGGAGGGGGTGGCAGTGGTGAGAGTGGCTCAGGATGCTGGCCTTCCCTGCTTGCTGGTGCGTACCGTCAGTGATGAGGGCGACAGTCATGAGTTTCTGAACAGCTTTGCCACCGTTGCCCACAACTCTGCCGAGATCGTTCGCGTTCTACTTCAGGGGCTGACCATGGCCTGAAAGAGGTATGAACTCCGGTTGTTACAGGTGTGTTGTGATCTGAGCATGGCTCCAGGAAGAATAAGGGTTAAAACGGTATTGCATCAATACAAGGGTTCCTCACAAAATCCTCAGGTCCCTAGTCTAGTATCAAGCTATAGAGCATGATTCAGGACCAAATTGGGCCGAGGAGGATGCCATGGCAGCCAGGCTAACCAACATATTGGAGTATCTAGCATTGGGAGAGATGGAATCGCAGTCCATTGCCTCCTACCCGCATCAACCGCTGTTTTACAGCACCCAGGACCGTCAAGCAACCTTACAAACGATTCTCAACCGTATTCATCCGATCTACCGCAGACTAGAACCGGGAGATAATCCCGATGTGGGGGAGCTGAGTCCAGCAGAAAGAAAAGAGCTACAGGCAGTAGTAAGTCAGGTTCTGCAGGAACATCTAGAGATGCAACCGCCTGACAGCCCGTATGATCTGCCAATGTCAGGCGTCTACTATTAGCCAAAGCGGCCACTCACATACTCTTCTGTTTCCCGTTGAGCCGGGGCATTAAAAATCTTTTCGGTGCGATTAAGTTCCACCAGACGACCGAAACGGACACCCTGCTCATCCAGCTCAGTGTTAAAGAACGCAGTGAAATCGGAAACCCGTGCAGCCTGTTGCATGTTGTGGGTAACGATCACAATGGTGTAGCTCTGCTTCAGTTCCTTGATCAGTTCCTCAATCCGCAGGGTGGAGATAGGATCAAGCGCAGAGCAGGGCTCATCCATCAGCACCACTTCCGGCTGCAGGGCTAGGGTGCGAGCAATACAAAGTCGCTGCTGCTGACCTCCCGACAGAGACAGCCCGCTTTCTTTTAACTTGTCCTTGACTTCTTCCCAGAGCGCGGATTGCCGCAGACTCTGCTCCACCATGTCATCCAGATCCCCTTGATATCCATTAATACGAGGGCCGAAGGCAATGTTGTCGTAAATGGACTTTGGAAAAGGATTGGGCTTTTGGAACACCAACCCAATGCGACGCCGAACATCCGCGGCATCCACCTCCGGTGCGTACATATCCTGCTCGTTGAAGGTGACGGTTCCCCGCACAGAGGCGCCAGAGATGAGGTCGTTCATGCGATTAAAGCACCGCAGCAGCGTACTTTTGCCACACCCAGAAGGGCCAATAAATGAGGTGACATGAAACTTGGGAACCTGCAGAGAAACCTGACGCACTGCTGCATAGTTTCCGTACAGGACATCCACACTTTTGGCTTCAAGCACAGGGGTCAAAGCAGGTTGGACCACTGGAGATGGAGATCGCATGTTCCTAGCTTCCTACAACAGTGTCACTGGCCAGAACTGACGCACATCTTGCAGCGTCCGTTAATACTTAACGATACTGTTTTGATGTCTGTCAATCGCATCCTACCAAAAAGGGTGGCGCAGGGAGGGATCCTCTTCTGGATTCTCCCTTCCAAGCAGATGCAAAGGGGAAGTGACTTAAACTCGGCTGAGACTCTGATAGTTGACAATGCGGGCAAACTCCTGAGGATCCAGGCTGGCTCCCCCTACCAACACCCCATCGATCTCAGGTTGGGCCATCAGGTCATCGATGTTGCTGGCTTTTACCGATCCCCCGTATTGAATGACTACCTCGGGATTGGCCAGGTTTTTTCGGATCAGCTGAATCACCCGGTTGGCTTCTTCGGCAGCACAGGTATCCCCTGTACCAATGGCCCAGATGGGTTCATAGGCAATCACTAACCGTGTCCGATCTACACCGACGAGAGCTTGCCGCAGCTGTTGTAGGATCCAACCTTCAGCTTCGCCACGGTCACGGATCTGCTTGGTTTCTCCCACACAGAGAATGGGTTGTAACCCGTGCCGTTGGGCTGCTAGCAAGCGACGATTCACCGTTTCGTCCGTTTCCCCAAAATGTTGCCGCCGTTCGCTATGCCCCACGATGACATGGCTAACTCCCAGCTCTGTGAGCATGTCTCCCGCAATCTCCCCAGTGTAGGCCCCCTGATCTTCCCAATGGATGTTCTGAGCTCCCAGCGCCACCTGCGCCTGAGATTGTTGGAGTGTTGCCTGCACCGCCTGCAGGGATGTGTAGGAAGTACAGAGGACAATCTGTCGATGCTGATGAACGAACTCGGAAGAGGTCACCAGGGGAAGGAAGGCCTGTAAAAAGGCTCGTGCCTCCGCCTGGTTTTTGTGCATTTTCCAGTTTCCCGCAATAACCGTTGGGCGCAAGGGTTTCCTCCCAATCGAAACGTTGCCGTTCTCTCCGCTGCAGATCAGTGAGAGAGTTTGCCACCGATCCCCAGGCAGCTCATGAACTTCAACCTGGGAGAGGATTGACGGCTGGAGTTTGCGTATGACCCAGTTTACAGTGCTTTGTCTCAGGCTGCGTTGCCACATTCACCCCAGCGTTGCTTCTGTCGATAGGAACAGGGGATGATGCCTGTGATCCTGCAGATCTCTGGCTCGAATGTATGAAAATAACGCTGCGTGTGCCCGTAGCCACAACCAAACCTTCCAGATTCTAAACCTCGGAAGGCATAACCCCCCGAGGCAAATCAATAAATTCGTTTTTATCAGCGCTCTCAATATGCAAGAGAATATCGCTGTCTGCAGCATGCTCGCAAGCTTTTCCTCAGCTTCTCAATCTTCTGAAACACTACTTAATAAAATTACACAATACAGAGGCGAGCCCAGGGGTGAAACGCACAGGATCTCAGCACTGACTCAGTCTCCGCATGCCGGATTGAACCGGATCGAAGGCAGGATCAAAAACAGTCAGATGGTTGTAGGTCGCACATTCCAGGTCGCTGTCCATCAACATGGTTTGGGCGAGGTTTGCGCCTTGCAGATTTGCGGCCCAGAGGTTCACCCCACATAGATTGGCTCCACTCAGATTGGCCCTGTCAGATCAACACTGCGGAGATTCGTGCCCCACAGTTTAGTCTGTCGTAAATCCACCCCCATTAAGTTGGCCCCTTCGAGATCCGTTGCACTCAAGTTGGCTCCCCGCAGATCCACTTCCCGCAGATCCACTTCCCGCAGATTGGCTTCTCGTAGATTGGTTCCCTGCAGGTTGGCCACCCGCAAATTCGCCTGTTGCAGATTGGCCGCCCGCATTCGCGCCGCCTGCAGATCCGCTCCTCGCAAATCCGCCCCTTTTAACCGCGCTCCACTCAGGTTGGCCCCCTGCAATCTGGCCTTGCCCAACTGGGCCCCAGTTAGCTCTGCTTCACTCAGGTTGGCCCGTTTGAGATTGGCCCCCCGCAGATCGGCCTCCCAAAGATTGGCCCCCGTTAATTCCGCTCCCCCCAGCACCGCCCGGATCAGAGTGGCCCGCGTCAACTCAGCTCGGCTCAGATAGGCTTCATAGAGATCGACATTGTTCAAATTGGCTTTAACCAGATCCGCACCCGTTAAATTAATACTGCTGAGGGAAGTATGGGATAGATCAGCATGACGCAATTGGGCTCCGATGAACTCCCGCTCCCCGGATGAATACCTCTGCAACAGTTCGACAGCGCTTTTAACCTCAGACATGTTCCTTCAACCTTAAGCAGTAGTAGGCGGCGGATCCCCATCCCGAGGCGGAGGAATCCACTTGTACTCCTACGATATCTTTTGTGTGGGAAAAGCTACCTCTGTGTATCGAAATAATCACCCTGACACCATGCCCAGCTGTTCAGGACGGATCCCGGGATCAAATCGAGTATAGTCGTTGAAACGGGCCAAGCGAAGGTCTGTGGCCTGCAGGTTGACTTCCCGCAGTTCTGCCACCTGCAAACTGGCCTTTTGGAGGTCGGCAAAGCTGAGATCAGCCCCAAACAGATCAGCCCCGAATAGATCAGCGCGCTCTAAACACGCATGGGTGAGAGTCGTGAAGGAAAGGTTGGCCGCGGATAGATAGGCATCTCGTAAGTTCACTTGACTCAGATCCGAGCCAAACAGGTCTGTCCCGCTCAGGTTGGCTTCACTGAAATTCAATCCACTTAGATTCAGTCCGGTGAGTTTAACCTGAGAGAGGCTGGCTTTGCGTAAGATAGCCCCTGTCAGATCAGTGAGGCAGAGATGAGATTCTGAGAGATCTGCGCCCACTAGATAAGTTTTGTGGAAGCAGACCTGACTGAGATCTGCCCCCCGTAAATTAATCCAGCTCAAATTGGCCTGACTCAGGTTGGCCCCACTCAGATCAGACTCCTGAAAATCCCGCAGGCCAGCTGCATAATGCTGCAGAAGATCGACTGCATTTTTCACTTTAGGCATAGGCCTACTTTACCCCAGGACCCCAGTGAAAAAACCGTCCAGGATCAGACCAGACGGCTCAGACGCAGTTCTCCACAGATCGGCACCTGACACGGTTTGCACTGAACCACTGGCCACAACCTCAGTTCAAATCCACCCTTGCAGCTATGCAGAAAGAGAGTTGCACTGCGTCCTTAGCTGAGGCTTTGCCAAGCTACATTGATGTCCTGGAGCAGGAGGGAGCGATTATACAGTTCCAGAATAATCAGCAGAAAAACCAGAAATAGGCCCATAAATACGGCCATCAGAGTAGTGGTTCCCCAGCCAGGAGCTACCTTGCCATATTCAGAATTGAGAGGACGCAGTAAATTACCCAATCTTGTCTTAATTGCCATAGTTCTCGGATCCTTAATTAGGGTTAGCCCAGCCCCAACAGCATGACAAGCTCAATGTAGCAGAGAGCTCAGTGGCACTGTTGTTTCTAACCTCAAATTGTAAACCTGTGTAATATCCTAAGATCATACGGAATCAATCTAGGTCTGGAAATGGAACCTACGCTGTCCCTGGTTGTGGCGATTTCTGCGGTCGTGATCGCGATTACTGCTTATGCCGTCTATGTTGCTTTTGGTCCCCCTGCTAAGGAACTGCAGGATCCCTATGACATGCACGAAGACTAAGGCTGCTGCGCTTTTGCTCCTGATAAGGAAGGCTTGGCCATGGTGCAGGTGGTGCTAGTAGCGCCCGAGATCCCCGCCAATACAGGCAACATTGCTCGCACCTGTGCTGCCACGGGGACGCCTCTCCATCTCATCGATCCCCTGGGGTTTCACCTCACAGATCGACATTTACGCCGTGCTGGACTCGACTACTGGAAGGCTGTTAACTTACAACGCCACTCTTCCTGGAGTGCTTTTCGCCACCGCTACCCAGAAGCCCGTTGCTGGTGTTTCAGTGTTCGCGGTCAAAAGAATTACACTGAGGTGAACTATCAGGGGGATGACTGGCTGATCTTTGGCAGCGAAACTCAGGGATTGCCGGACTCTATTTTGCAGGCTTACCCCAGCCTTCATATCCCCCTTTTAGGACCTGTCCGCAGCTTGAATGTTGCCAATGCTGTTGCGATTGCTCTATTCGAAGCCTTGCGTCAGCTCAAAACGACAGCGCCCGGATCTTAGCCTGACGGGCCCATGGCTTGGATGTGGATCCCCATCGACAAGCGCCGGGACTTTGCCCATGGGGTTGATGGACAGGTAGGGGGGGTGGCGGTGCTCACCTGCTTGCCTGTCTAGTGTCCACTGTACGCAGATCTGGTGCTCAGGATCTGATTACCTGTTTTACCCAATCCAGCAGTTGGTGGGCCATCTCTCGTTTTGAACACAGGGGGATCTCCCGTTTCCTGCCATCCGCAGTGAGGAAAACAGCTTGATTTTGATCATTGCCAAACCCGCTCTGGGGCTGATCGATCGGGTTGGCCACAATCCCGTCCAGTCCTTTTCTTTGTAATTTCTCGAGTGCCGCAGGAATGATATTGCCCTCTTGGGCAGCAAACCCGATTAATCGTTGTCCAGGACGTTTGTGTTGACTGAGCGCCTGCAGCAAATCGGGGATGATTTCGAGATCGAGCTGAAGCGGCAGATCGGCTTTAGCAAGCTTGGATGGTGCGATGCTGACAGGCCGGACATCGCCAACAGCCGCCGCCATCAGAACCACATCTGTCTCTGGGAAATGCTTGGTTAGAACCGCTTGCATGTCTGCTGCAGAGGTGACCTCGATAGAGTTGAGGTGGGATTGGATCGAGATCAGGTTTGGATCCAGAGGTCCATGGACGAGAGTTACCTGAGCCCCACGGTAGGCTGCTGCGCTGGCTAGAGCCATGCCCATGCGACCGGAGGCAGGATTACCAATAAAGCGGACGGTATCCAGGGGTTCCCGTGTTCCTCCGGCGGTAACCAGCACATGCTTTCCCTGCCAGTCCTGCTGGCCCTGGGTCCAACAGAGAGCAAAGAGAGCTGCCTCCAGATCTTGGGGCTCCGCCAATCGTCCATCGCCAACAGTGTCACAGGCCAGGCGTCCGGAGGTGGGAGGTATTCCCCAGTAGCGCGGATCCTTTAAAACCTCAGTCCAGTTCCGTTGCACCGCAGCTGCTTGCCACATCTGCGTGTTCATTGCGGGTGCCAGCAGAACTGGCGAGGTTGAGGCCAGCAGCACACTGGTTAACAAATTATCTGCAAGTCCATGGGCAATTTTGGCCAGCGTATTGGCACTGAGAGGAGCAATCAGGAGGGCATCGGCCCATTCTGCTAATTCAATGTGCAACGGACGATCTTGACGATAATCCCAGTACTCTCGGTCGGTGTAGGCAGCCTGTCGTGATAGGGCCGTAAATGTGAGCGGAGAAACAAAGGCTTGGGCCTGGTTGGTCAGAAATACGCGAACTCCAGATCTTGCTTAGCCAGAGAGGAGATCAGAGAACAAACTTTGTAGGCGGCAATTCCCCCACAGACCCCAATCCCAATCCGCTGATGCTTCCAGATGGTTGACACCGATTGTCCCTCTGCTTGGATGGTTTTTTCTCAAGAACCTAAAGGATTCAATCATACCCAAGTTCAATTTTGTCTCTGCAGTCAGATTGAGGGCATTCGCTCCCTAAGTTAGGTCTATCGATTCTCGCCTCGCCTGGATCACACCGGGACCCCGATGCTGTACAGACTACCGAAAATATTTCGAAAAAAAACAGGAATCTCCAGGCATAGCCCCATTGATTGCATCACGAGGAGATATTGCCTCCCCATTATTCCCGCTCAGAATTGATCCGTTCATGCTGATCAGGAGGATGAAGTCCCCAGGGTCGTTTGAGAATAATCACTACGGATTCATATTTCGTATTTTTCTTGTGATCTTGCACCAGATCCAAAATTATCGCTAAACTAAAGTTGTTCTCTTAACTGTTGAATATGCCTGCAAATACTAAGGTGAAGCCTCTAACCGGCAAGGAGCTTCTCGACAAAGTTAAATCGATGGACAAGGAAGATCTCAAGGAAAAAGCGAGAGTCTGTGGTTATGTAACAACGACAAAAAAGGGCCAGGAGCGGGTAAGCAAAATGCAGTTCCTTAATGCTCTCTTGGAGGCTCAAGGGCTCAACCTTGATGCTACAGATGGCTCTAGCTCTCGTGGACGAACCCCTACCTTCCGAGTCTCAGTGCACAAGAACGGTAATCTCCTGATCGGAGCTGCCTATACCAAAGAGATGGGCCTCAAGCCTGGTGACGAGTTTGATATTAAGTTGGGTAACCACAGCATCAAACTCGAACGGATCGAGGATACAGACGAGGATCTCTCGGAAAACTAGGGGACTGGGGATCCGCAAATAAGCTCCCCTAGGGGAGCTCTTGATCTCTCCTGCGATGCGGATCTGGAGAGTTATGTGCGCTTTTCAACATTGCGATCTTGAGCATGTCAAGTCTCAACCCTGAGACTCTAACTCTAAGTCAATCCCTGGATCGTTATATCTGAGCGACTTCTCTGAAAAGCGACTCGGGGTGCTGCTAACCTTGAGCAAGCCAGATTAGCCTTATTCAGCTGCCTTAATCACCCCTGCTGCCTGCAGTTGTTCCGTCAGGCGGTGGTTGTTTTCAGCTAATACTAGAACGATTGCAGCACAGGCAAGCTGAACACCAGCTCGAAACTCAGCCGATGCTTTGTATTGTTCTAGGACTGTATCTTCACCAGGACGAGCACTTAAGATTAACTGAACTGATTTTTGAGTCAGGTCTTTAAGCTCACGTTGAGATAAACCAAGCTCCACAATCAAGCCTCCACTGCTCTGGGTTTATGGGATTAGCGAGGCATCTTATATAAAGTGCCACTTGCTTGATCCTACCCTGTCCTGGTCACAGCATTAAATGCGAACACCCGTTAGATTTTTGTTGGACTGCTGCTGGAATGGAGAGCAACGGATCCAATTTGCCGTACTATGCATATGGATATCGGCTTCTGTTCCAGGGCTTCGCCGATTGCGGACCCTCCTATGCTTGAGTTGTGCAGGTGCATAACATTCTGGCGGGAGTTTGAGCCCACAGAGCTGAGGGGCCACACATGCCACTGTTTTATTACCTAGCTTCCTATGAGCACACTCATCAAACCTGGAGATACGGTTCTCGTTAAGACAATTGTAGAGAGAGGACAAGCGGAGCTAAATTCTTTGCAAAGCAAGCAAGGAAAGGTTCTGGCCCGACGTGTTGTCGATGGCAGCGGGATCGGCTATGTCGTCCAACTCTCAGACCAAACCACCCACTGGTTCTTTGAGCAAGAATTAGAGCGCAACTGAGGGTTGCAGGTGTCACCCGATCAGGATTTGTTCCTCGGGATAGACCACAAGCTGCCGCGGCTGTTGCTGAGCCAGAGCCAGAATAATCGTCAGAGCTCCCAGTCGTCCCCAAAACATCACCAGGACGATGACGAGCTGACCAAACAAATTGAGTTCTCCTGTAAACCCGAGGGACAGACCACAGGTGGCGAAGGCTGAGATGACCTCAAACAGGACAGGATCTAGTTCCAGCGCATCAGAGATTAAAATTAACCAGGCGGCCAGCAATACCACAAAGAGGGACACCGTTAAAACTGCCGCTGCCTTACGAACCATATCAGGAGCGAGACTGCGTCCGGCGATCTGGGCGCTAGGTAAGCCACGGGCATAGCCCCAGAGGGCTAAGACCAGAACGGCAAATGTTCCGGTCGTGATTCCTCCTCCCATGGAGGCGGGAGCAGCCCCAATGAACATCAAACCCATGAGTAGTAACTGTCCAGGTGGGGAAAGGGATTGCATGGACAGTCCGGCGAATCCAGCGGTCCTGGCAGAGATCGATTGGAAAAAGGTCAGGATCACCCGATGCAACCAGGACTCCTGCTGCAAGCTTTCGTTCAGGAGACTTTCCGAGACCAATAGGCCCAGGCCACCCACACACAGGAGAGAGGCTGCAACACCTAATGTGACTTTTGAATGCAGGGAGAGACGAATTTCTCGTCGCCACACGAGCAGAAAAATATCTCCAATCACAGGAATCCCCAGCCCTCCAATCAAGATGAGCGAGCCTAGAATCATCAGAGTCAGGTTGTCAGTAGGGATCCCCTCCGGATACTCCGGTAAGCCAGTAAACAGGTCAAATCCCGCATTACAGAAGGAAGAAATCGCATGAAAGAGGGCAAAGAATAGGGCCCGTTGGTCACCTAGCTGCTCTCTCCAGTTCACCCAGAGAAAGCAGGCCCCCATCAATTCCAGACTGATCACTGCGATCAGGACTCGTTGAGTTAGATGGAGAATTGCCTCAGGTTCCAGCAACCCCAGGGAATTGCACAACGCCTGCCGATCCAGGAGAGAAATACGACGACCCAGAAGACGAAAGATGACAACTGCCAGCACCATAAACCCCACTCCGCCCATCTGGATCAAGGCCAGTAGCACAATCTGGCCGCCCAAGGTGAGATCTGTCACAGGCGTGATGATGGAAAGCCCAGTCACACTTAAGGCAGAGGTTGCAGTGAACAGCGCTTCCATGAGACTCAAGGGTTCTTGAGCACTGATTCCAGGAAGTAGGAGACAGCCAGTACCCAGGATCACTAGCATTGCCAGACCCAACACCAGCCGCAGAGGTGCAGGTAAAGAGCGGTACCGACCTTGACTCAGCCGATCCAGGGCAAGTTTCTGAAACCGGAAAACAGCGTAAATCACAGACTCACATTTGGTGTAGACGGGAAATATTCGAATTGGCCCCCAAAACCACCAGCAAATCATTGGCGGCCAGGGTGTAATCCGGAGGTGGAGAGACCACTAATGACTGGTTACGCTTCACCACCAGGACGGTAATCCCAAAACGGCGGCGCAGATCAGACTCCACCAACGTATGTCCCACCATCGACTCGGGCACCTGCAGTTCAGTAATACTGTAGCCAGGTTCTAGTTCCAACTGATCCAAAACCCCTGGGGCGGTTAATACCTGGGCCAGACGGCGGCCTGCTTCCTGTTCGGGCAAAACCACCCGATCCGCTCCCACCTTGAGCAAGATCGACCGCTGCCGTTCTGTGGAGGCCTTGCAGACCACATTGCTCACCCCCAAAGTTTTGAGGGCAACGGTGGTCATGACATTGCTTTCAAAGTCGCTGCCAATGGCCACTACAACCGTATCAAAGGAGAGAATGTCGACCGCCCGCAGGGCATCCTCATCGGTAGAATCCAGCATGACAACCTGGGTGATCTGATCCGCCAATTTCTGCACCAGATCACGGCTGCGGTCAACGCCCAAAACCTGATGTCCTCGTTCCACCAGCGCTAGAGCCAGACTGGACCCAAATCGACCTAACCCGATCACCGCAAACTCAAGGGTGTGTTGCTTCTGAGGCATAACGATAGATCAGAGACCCCCACCAAGAGCACTAATGTTTAGAATACTCATTTTTGTCGGGTTGATTATGACGACCTGCGCAAGCCAGCGGTGCCAAATCCAAGCGCAAGGCAATGCCTCTAGATTCTTGGTTTCTGCGTTTGAATTCTAGAGGTGAGGAGCTTCGGGAAGCGCGGGTAGGGCAGATCTTCGTCCCCAGGGTAGGCGAGGAAACCCTCTGAACCAGCGGGGCTGATCCAGAACTTCAAAGTAGTGTTGCTGCAACTGCAAACTCAGATCCTGAACATCTGAGCGTAACTGAAGATTTTCCTGCTGAATAGTCTGAATCCGTACTCGGATTGGCTGCACACGTTCTTGAAACTTGCGGCGGTAAATTTCAGGCAATTCTTGAATCGTATGCTCCAGAATCTGGTTGTGGTGCAACAGCTGCTCAATCTCTAACTCATAGTTCAGGATTTGCTGCCGCAACTTTTCTGCCCGCAATTGCAGCAGATCCACTTGCCCCTGCAAGGTGCAGATCTCTGAAGGTTCTCCCTGGGAAGTCGATCGAGGAGAAGGAAGAAGATCAAATTGCTCGTTGCCGTTCGCCACCATTTGCCTGCGCCTACCGCTCGGTTTGCTCGAGATCAATGAGCATTTTTGTGCTGTCGATACTAAAAGTCACTGTATCCGCCACTAGACTTGGGGGCAACCATAATTTCATAACGCTATTGGTAGGACGAATATCATGGGCAGGGACATCAGGATCCGAATGCCCGCGTAATCGAGCTGCTGACGCTGAGAAGATCTCCCTTGGCATCCCCTGTTCCAGCACTCAAACTGAGAGTATCCACTTCACTTCACTCATGTTGAACGGTACCTATCCCAATCAGCTCCTACCTGCCGAGAGCCAGATGCCCCCGGACTATCTGCTTTTTGCGCAGCACGGCTGGGCCGATACAGCGACAGCGATCCGATCTTTAGCCCTGGAACTGGGATCTGATTCAACCCCAGTGATCGCCCCCGATCTGGGTTGGTTGGCCACATGGATTCGCATCGATCCCCTGATTCAGACAGTCGAAACCACAGCGGAGTCATGGTTCGTCAACTATCCCGACACCCCCTGGCGAATTATCGGTCACTCGATGGGGGGACTGATCTGGATTGAGTTACTGCACCGTCATCCAGAGTGGCAGGAGCGAGTTCACTCCCTGGTCCTCATTGCTTCTCCGGTCCGGGGTGCAGGGTTGGCCCGGATGCTGGACCCCCTGAGATGGGGATTGGGGATTGCTGGCGATCTGGGGAAGAATCGTCTGGCTCTAGCGGAACAGATTGCCGCAACCATACCCACGCTGGTGATTGCCGGAGACATTGACAACGGCAGTGACGGAATAGTGACGGTGCAAGCAACACAGTTTGATCCTACCCACCAGGTGATCCTGCCCCACTCTCACCCACAGCTGAAGCGGCACCCGGATCTGATCCCGGTAATTCAATCCTTCTGGCAAGCCCCTACCGTTCCGCCCCAGGGTCAACCTGATCCCTGCCGAGCCATTATTCAGGCCATTGCAGCCTTGCCTGGCATCACCCCTGCCCATCCCCGCGATCTGACTCAGGCCAGGCTTTATCTGAGACTGCCCAATGGAGTTTGTCTGTGGAAGCTGCGCAATCTCTGGCAGGTGGATCATATTTTTGTTACTGATCCGCAAGGACGCTGCCAGTTCAGTGGATTTGTGGGATGGCAGGAGCGAGAGGCCTTTTGGGCTGGGTTGAAAAGGGTCGAACAAACCGGCCTTCAGCCTCTCTCACCCTCAGGGGGGGGGGCTGGGAGCGATCGGGTCGAGCCTTAAAATAGGCAATCCCTGTGAATATCGAGGTCAGGAGGAAAAATAGGGTTAGGCTTTCGAACACTATCCAGGATCCGAGATTGTGGCTTTCATCCTCCAGAGCAGCACAGTTTGAGAGCAGGCAGTTGATGGCCACCCAGTTCAGCAGCAGAAATGGAATCGCTGCCACTCCACTGAGAAGACTGGCCCCCAGCAGATAGGATTCTGGTGTGATCAGAAAAGAGAAACGCTGCGGTCGTGGCTTGAGAAAATCTGACAAACCATCGCTGGACTGGGGGGGATTGTCACTGTCAGGATCGTGCATGGATCAGGAGGGTCATGAATGGGCAGGCTGAATAGAATCAGGATAGATCCTTGGCTGATTAAAGTATGCCCTTCTGATCTTAATAGGTGGGGCTGGCGTGACCCAGCATCCAGGGCCTGCCTCCTTTGTGCTCCTGATTTTTGGGGGTTTGGGGTTGGCGTTCCCGCTTTTCCAGACGGGGTTCCCGCTTTTCTGGGCGCTGCAGCGAAAAACTGCCGTTCAGCACCACATTGGGAGGTGAAAACAGACGTTGAGCGGGAGTCTGACAGGTAGGGCAATGGATAGGCAGATGCAGATCTGCGATGCTACGCCAGGCTTCAAACTGACCACATTCAGAACAACGGTAATCGTAAACAGGCATAAGCGATTCCAGTCACCATGAAAAAAGTAGAGCCCCCCAGCTGATCGGGGGGAGAGAAGCGATCAGACGGGCAGGATACTTTTATCAAAGATCTCAGTAGGTAGCGCCAGGGTACAGCAGGCATTGGGAATATCCACGATCCCGCTGATCCGACCTTCGACAGGGGCACAGCTGAGCAGCAGATAGGCCTGCTCTCCGGTGTAGCCAAACTTCTTCAGGTATTCGATGGCATTGAGGCAGGCACGTCGGTAGGAAACATGGGCATCCAGGTAGTACTGCTCGCCGGAAAACTCATCCACCGAGATCCCTTCAAACACCAGGTACTCCGAGTAGCGCGGTTCTACCGGCCCAGGTTTAAAGATGGGGTTAACCATGGCATACTTTTCCACCCCGCCCTTGATCAGATCAACGTGCAGGTCAATGTAGCCAGACATTTCAATCGCACCGCAGAAGGAGATCTCTCCGTCTCCCTGCGAGAAGTGAATGTCTCCCATAGAGAGTTTGGCTCCATCCACGTAAACCGGGAAATAAATACGGGATCCTTTGGAAAGATTCTTGATATCGCAGTTGCCCCCATGCTCACGGGGAGGTACGGTTCTGGCTGCTTCGGCGGCGACCCGCTCAAATTCAGCCCCTTTCAAGGTTCCCAGAACTGCATTCTCGGGATTGGGGAGGGCCGCCAGAGGCGGGATCTGAGGTTTCCACGGGGGACCTCCTTTCTCTACAAGGGCTTTCTCGCGCGTATTCCACTTGGCCAACAACTCTGCTGAAGGTGCACAGCCAATCAGGCCAGGATGGGTGATGCCTGCAAACCGAACTCCAGGAATATGCCGCGAACTGGTGTAAATACCCTGCAGATCCCAGATGGCTTTGGCCGCGTCTGGAAAGTGATCGGTGAGGAATCCGCCCCCATTCTTGCGGTCAAAAATGCCCGTAAACCCCCACTCATCCCCCTGGAGGGCACCAATATCGAGCAGATCCACCACCAGGATATCTCCAGGCTCTGCCCCCTCAACATAGATGGGACCACTGAGGACATGGACTACGGTCAAGTCAACGTCACGGACGTCACTGGGATCATCATTATTTTGGATCTGTCCATCTGTCCAGTCCTTACACTCAATCCGAAAGACATCGCCAGGCTTCACGGAGACAACAGCAGGGATATCGGGATGCCAGCGGTTATGGCCGGGCAGCTCCTGTTCCTGCATTGGCTTCGTCAAGTCAATCTTAAAAAGCGTTTCTGGCATAAACTCACTCCTGATCGTTTGCCATTTTGACTTTTCTTCGCAATACCTAAACCAGGCGGCAAAACTACAGCGATTCAGCTGAGGAAGTTGCCACTGACTACAGCCTGGACAGAGGTCAATTTCTCAAGCAAAAATACTGACGATTGACAACTTGTTTTGGCATTGCAGGGCCACAGTATCCCAGTCACCCTGGAAATATTGTTGCAGATGACACCAATTTTCCTTTTTTTGCTTATGGCGAACATCTCTAAAGCATTCGCACGAGTATAATAATGATTCTCATTACAATCTTTCCTCAGAGTTGCAGGCTAAAGGCAGACTTGACTAGACCCTACTGATAGGCAGGAACGACAAGGGAGAGTCGCTGAGAAAAGGCCAATTTTTGTATCATTGGATACTTTCCTGCCTGACGTAAGGCCTTACCTTTAATTCCCAACATGGGTATCGTTGATTTCCTATGTTTTTTATTGCTGGGAACAAGTGTTCAGCTTTTTGGGTCTCTGCAGCAAGGATATTTGCAATCAATGTGGATCTACTTTAGTTGCGAGTATCTCTGTGGCCAGTTAATGAGTGAGATCGCAATTTGTTTCTGCGCAACGATATACTCATCACTGGCATTTGATCGCCATCTAATCCTCTGGAAATATTGAGACAGGAGACAAGAACGTGACAACAAAATTTAGTCGGCGGCAGATTCTCAAGACGGGTGCTGTCTTGACTGCAGGGAGCATTGTTGGCCCCCAGCTGATCGTGAAAAGGCCTCTGCCAGCCTATGCGCAGGGAGAAACCGTCAAGATCGGGATTCTCCATTCCCTCAGTGGCACCATGGCCATCAGTGAGGTGTCCATCAAAGATGTCTGCGTGATGGCAGCAGAAGAGATCAATGCAGCCGGGGGCGTCCTGGGCAAGCAGATCGAGTACGTGATCGAGGATGGCGCTTCAGACTGGCCCACGTTTGCAGAGAAAGCCCAGAAGTTGATTGAAGTGGACCAGGTGGCGGTGATCTTTGGCTGCTGGACCTCCGCCAGCCGTAAAGCGGTGCTGCCTGTTTTCGAGCGTCTGGATCACATGCTCTGGTATCCCGTGCAATACGAGGGGAATGAGTGTTCCAAGAATATTTTCTACACACCCGCCGTTCCCAACCAGCAGACGAAACAGGCACTGTCTTACATGGTGGAAAACCTCGGGGTAAACAAGATCTATCTGGAAGCCTCTGACTACGTGTATCCCCGGACCGCCAACCAGATCGCCAAAGCCCAGATCGAGCAACTGGCTTCAGAAGGGGTGGATGTCGAACTGGTGGGTGAAAACTATCAGCCCCTGGGAGCTCAGGACTATGCCACTGCTGTGGCCAAGATCGTGGCTTCGGGTGCCAACGGCGTGCTGAACACCATCAACGGAGACAGCAACGTTGGCTTCTTCAAGCAGTACAAAGCTCAGGGCCTCACGCCTGACATTTGTCCGGTGATGTCCTCCAGCCTCTCGGAGGATGATGTGCGTGGAATTGGGGCAGAAAACGTGGTGGGCAACTACGCGGTTTGGAACTACTTCCAGTCTCAGGATCGGCCCCAAAACGCGAAATTTGTGGAAGCCTTTAGGGCCAAGTATGGGGCTGATCGCGTCACTGGTGACCCGATCGAGAAGGGCTACGTAGGCGTGAATATGTGGAAGCTGGCCTGTGAAAAGGCTGGCACTTTCGACATTCCAGCGGTGCGGGAGGCTTGCATTGGGGTAGAGTTTGATGCTCCTGGGGGCACCCACACCATGCGACCCAATCACCATACTCTCAAGCCTGTGCTGGTGGGTAAGCATCTGCCTGACGGTCAGTTTGAAATCCTGGACGATCTGGGCTACATCGAGCCCCAGACCTGGGATCCTTTGATTGCTGGGAGCAATGTCTGCAACTGGGTGGAAAATCCAGAGGTAGGCACGGTGGAAATCGCCGACTACCCTGCCGATCAGTTCCGCTAAAGCCTGGTTAATTCAGGCCAGCAAGTGCAAAGTCAGCCTCTCAGGTGGGGATCAGTTCTCTGCCTGAGATCTCCCTAAGTGCTTCTGGTGAAACCACTATTTTGTCAGCCTGTCTACAGGAACCCCTATGTTAGATCTTCTGATTGCACCCTACCCTTTGCTAGCTAAGGCAGAGCTTTTCATTGTTGAAAATGGCATCGAAGTGCTCTTTCAGCGGAAAGGCTTTTTCCTGATCACACAAATCTTTAATGCCATTAGCACCAGCTCCATTTTTCTCTTGATCGGGCTGGGTCTGGCCATTACCTTCGGGTTGATGGGAGTGATCAACATGGCCCACGGTGAGTTCATCATGTTGGGCTGTTACACCACCTATGTGTTGCAACGGTATGTGTTTGGCCGCTTCTTTTGCCTCAATGGTTGCGGCAATTATGAGGCGGGGAGTATCACCGACTACGGCAGGGCCTATTTTGAAGCCTTTCCCATTGCTTATGACATCTCCTATGTGATCACAATCATTGCTGCCTTTATCGTGGGGGGGCTGCTGGGGATCCTGCTGGAGCGTCTGATTATTCGGCGTCTCTACGGTCGCGCTCTGGATACCCTCATGGCCACCTGGGGGGTAAGCCTGATCCTGCAACAGTCGGTACGAATGTTGTTTGGGGCCCAGAATGTGGATGTGAACAAGCCCACCTTTTTGGGTAACCAGCTCCGTATTCCCGGCACATTGGTGGTGCTTCCCTACACCCGCATTTTTATTCTGGTGGTGGCGATTCTCGTCTTGATCGGATTGTTCGTATTCTTGAGTCGCTCCAAGTTTGGTTTGCGCATCCGGGCAGTGACCCAAAATCGGGCCATGGCTGCTTGCGTTGGCATTCCCACCGATCAAGTGGATGCCCTGACGTTTGGGATTGGATCCGGACTGGCGGGGGTGTGTGGTGCGCTGATTACCCTGATCGGTTCGGTGGGACCCTCAACGGGGCAGAACCTGATTGTGGATTCCTTTATGGTGGTGGTGATTGGGGGGGTGGCAAACTGATTGGTACCCTGGCCGGAGCCTCAATCCTGGGATTCCTGAGTACTTTCAATGAATCGCTTCTGAATGGCAGTCTCGGTAAAGCCTTAACTTTTGCGATCGTCATCCTGGTATTGCAATTTAAGCCTGCAGGTTTATTTCCCCAGAAAGGTCGGGATATCGAGTAGCACTCCCAGCCTCCCTTTTGGTTCCCTTGTCGTAGCTTGTTTGAGGTAGATGCCCATGGACACATCAGTCCCTCAGCCCTCCAGTTTTACCCAGTCACTGCAGTCGAAAAAGCTCCTGATTGAAGTGATCACGGTTGCGGTGATTGCCATCATCGCCATTCTCATTCTGCCCAACGTCATGAGTGCTTTTCGTCTCAATCTTCTGGGCCGCTGGCTGGCTTTTGCGATTGTGGCAGTCGGTATTGATCTGCTCTGGGGATTCACGGGCATGCTCAGCCTCGGCCACGGGGTGTATTTTGCTCTGGGTGGATACTGTCTGGGCATGCATCTAAAGCTGATGTCTCCTAACCTGACAGGAGCCAGTAATCCCTCGGGGGAAGCGATCCCAGACTTCATGGCCTATGGTGGATTGGAAGGACTGCCCTGGTGGTGGGAACCGTTCTATAATCCCTGGTTTGCCATGGCGGCGGTGGTCTTGGTCCCTGGTGTTGTGGCAGGAATTCTGGGTTACCTGATCTTTCGTAACCGCATTAAGGGCGTCTATTTTGCCATTATCTCTCAGGCCACCTCGCTGGTGCTGAGTGTGCTGCTGGTGGGCTATCTGGAGTACACCGCAGGCACCAATGGCCTAACCGATTTTCGCACCTTCTTTGGAGCTGACATCAACACACCGGAGGTGCGCAAGGTCCTCTACATCGCCACCTGCCTGATCCTGCTGGCCATCTATATCTTCAGCCGCTGGCTCACTTCAGGGAAATTTGGTCGTCTGATGATCGCGATTCGAGATGACGAATTTCGGGCTCGCTATGCGGGTTACCACGTCAGTTTCTACAAACTGGTGGTCTACGTGATCTCTGCCATCTTTGCGGGGATCGGGGGGGCTCTGTTTGTCCCCCAGGTGTTGATCATCAACCCCACCCAAGCCGGAATTGTCCAGTCTATTGAATTTGTGATCTGGGTTACGGTTGGGGGGAAAGCCTCTCTGGTGGGGGCCATTCTGGGGGCACTGCTGGTCAATGGAGTAAAGACCTCCCTGAGTGAACAACTGCCGGAATTCTGGATCCTGGTACAGGGATTAGCACTATTGCTGGTGGTGGTCTTTTTGCCGAGAGGCGTAACTGGCGTGATTCAAGGCTGGCTGACCCAGCTCTTTGTGCGTCCTGCCAAGACCACCTGAGGGGAAGAGCACTCCTGTCTATGCAGAATCCATTTCAGAGTTCCTATTATGTCAAACACAATTGTTCAACTTGAGGGTGTCACCGTCAGCTTTGATGGATTTAAAGCGATCAACGATCTCGACTTCTCTATGGAAGAGGGCGAGCTACGGGTGGTGATTGGCCCCAATGGAGCAGGTAAGACCACCCTCTGTGATGTGATCACGGGCAAAGTGAAGCCCACCAAAGGAAAGGTTTATTTTCAGGGCAAAGACATTACCCCTGTGCCAGAGTACAAGATTGCCCGTCTTGGGATCGGGCGCAAGTTCCAGACTCCACGAGTTTTTCTCAACCTGACTGTGTTTGAGAATGTGGAACTGACCTTTAACAAAGAAAAGAATGTCCTGAAAACCTTATTCTCTCGCCGGACTCAGGAGGATCGGGAGAAAATCTATGAGGTGCTGGAAACCTGTGGCTTAAAGCAGGTGACGGAGTGGCCCGCTGGCACCCTTTCCCATGGTCAGAAGCAATGGCTGGAGATCGGCATGATGGTGGCCCAAAATCCGGATCTGTTGCTCTTAGATGAATGTGTAGCTGGGATGACCGATAAAGAAACCGAGACCACTGGAGAGCTGATCGAAACCCTGGCCAAGGATCACGCCATTTTGGTGATTGAACACGACATGGTGTTTGTCCGGCAGATCGCTCGCCAGGTTACGGTTCTGCACCAGGGCATGACCCTCTGTGAGGGCAATTTTGAAGAAGTTAAAAATGACAGTCGGGTGATTGAGGTGTATCTGGGATCTCACAAAACCGCTGAGGCTGTCTGAAGACATCCTGTTCGTGCTTGTCATTGTTGTGTGGAGTTTGGGAGAGGAAACCGATGGGAAGTATGAATGGCAATGGGTCCAAAGCCCTGCTAGAGGTGGAGGATCTGAATGTCTATTACGGGGAAAGCCATATTGTGCGTGGCCTAACCTTCAAGGTATATCCAGGGCAGGCAGTCTGTCTCCTGGGACGCAACGGAATGGGCAAAACCACAACCCTCAAGACGATCATGGGTCTTTTGCGGCAACGCCGCGGTACGATCAAGCTGGAAGGTGAGCTGATCTCGTCTTTTCCCCCCGAATGTGCGAGCCTGCGCAGGAATTGGCTATGTTCCTCAAGGTCGTGAGATCTTTCCCCGACTCACAGTGATGGAAATCTGCAGGTAGGTCTGGAGGCTGCGGCTGGCAATGTCAGGTCAATTCCGGAATATATCTTTGAGCTGTTTCCGATTC